>JBDSAJ010001086.1:0-41553 GCA_039922235.1 Umezawaea sp. | reverse complement strand
GTGTAGCCGCGGTAGGAGTTGTACTCCGTCAGCGACTCCGGGATCTCGTTGGTGACGAATCCCATGACGACCTTGGTGGTGACCGTCTGGCCCGCGCCCACCGTCACCGCGCGGTCCAGCCCGCCGTTGTTGACGCTGAACCCGTCACCGGACAGGCGGGGGTAGATCGTGGTGAGGTTGTTCTTGACCGCCCGGCTGCCGGTCAGCTCGCTGCCGCTGCCGCTCGTCGCGTACGGCGAGGTCGCCCGCAGTTGCAGGGTGGTCGACGCCGAGCCGTTGTTGACGATCGACAGGTTCGTGACCGCCACGTTGTTGTGGGTGATGAACTTCGCCATGTCGACCCGGATCGAGCCGCTGGTGTAGACGCCTTTCCAGTGGCTCGGCCCCTGCCACCGGCCGCTGACCTGTTCGGCGAAGCTGCCGGGCGTGATCGTGACGGCGTAGGCGTTCTGGGAGCTGATGTTGTCCCAGTACGCGGCGTTGCCGCCGAAGCCGATGACGGCGGGGTCGTGGGTGTTCATGTACAGCCCGCGGCCGCGGGTCATCAGCAGCGCTCCCGCAGGATCGCCGCCCCCCGGTCGGCCGAGGAGCCGGTCCATCCAGAAGTCGGTCCCGGCGCTTTCGGCGTCGTAGATGGCTTTCATGGTGCTGCCGGTGTTGTAGCCGACCGGTGGTGCGGGGATCGAGGGTCCGGAGAACGTGGGGTAGCCGATGGTTTGCGCTGCCGAGGCGGGGTGGAGCGGGGTGGTGGTGCCTGCCGCGACGAGAACCGCGGCCAGCACCACCGCCCATCGCGCCCGCTTGGCGCGTCGGGTGAGCAACACGGTGTGCACCTCTCAGTAGTGGGGAATCGCGTCGGCCAGGAACGGATGACACGAAACGGGCAGGGCTGAGCCACCGGCCCGTGACGGGAAAATGATCACGGGGCGGTGGAGCGGATCAAAGGCCGTAGCGGTTCTTCAGGTGCCGCCACCAGTCGCGCAGCATCCACTTGTCGAACTCGGCGGCGGAGACCGAGGCGGGCGAGTCCCAGCGCACGCAGAAGTTCAGGTAGCCGCGGTTGGCGAAGACCGGGTCCCAGCCGTAGTTGCGGAAGCCGTACAGGTCGGAATAGGTGCTCTCCTGGTGCGCCCACACCTGGTTGAGCGGGGTGATCAGGTTGGCAGGCGGGTTCCAACCGGCCGCCGCCCTCGTCCGGTCGACGTCCTCAGCAGGGGTGGCCTGGGCCATGCCCAGGCCGCTCGCGATGAGGACGCCTGCCAAGGCGGTGAGGATGGTGTTCTTCCACAGTCGTATCACCGTTGATACTCCTTGGTCGCAGGGAACTCAGCCTTTCAGTGCGCCGGAGGTGGAGGCGCGCAAGTAACTGCGCTGCAGGAAGGCGAACAGCACCAGGCAGGGCACGGCCATGAAGACCACACCCGCTTCCAGGGCGGCGTAGCACGACGAACTGGACGGCGTTGAACACGAGGAGCACAGCCGGCAACGCCACCGAGATGCCCGCGGCCGAACCGAGGTCCAGTGCGAACGTCGGCCGCATCAGGGGAACGGTGATCCGGCGGAAGATCTGCCACCGGTTCGCGCCGTCGATGCGAGCGGCCTCGTAGACGTCGACCGGGATCGCCTGCAACCCCGTCAGCAGGATCAGCACGGTGAAGCCGGCGAAGCGCCACAGGACCAGTACCACCGCCGAGCCGAGTGCGGGCCCGGCACTGCCGCTGGTCCACGACACGTAGCCGTCGATGAGGCCCAGCCGGGACAGCAGGTCGTTCACCGGACCGATCTCGTCGCTGAGCAGCCCGAGGAACAGCAGTGACGCGCTGGCGAAGCCCACCGCCACCGGCAGGAAGAACGCCGTCCGCAGGAAGTTGTCGACGATCCCCGTGTAGTTGTAGGGCGCGTTGAGCGTCGGCTTGTCGACCAACGGCCGGCGGTGCAACGACATCCAGCCGATCAGTACCGGCGGCACCAGGAAGAACAAGCCCACCATCACCGCTGTCGGGGCGGCGTACGCGGCGCCGACCAGCGCACGCCACCGCGCGCCGCTCCTCGCGCGGTGGGGCGGGCGAGCAGCGGACCGGGGGTGCGGTGTGCTCCCGCGGTGGTGACGTCATCGTCACGGGCATGGGCTCAGCCCTGCTGGAGCGACTCGGTGATGGCGGAGTTGCCCTCGGTCAGCGACTTGACCGCGTCGCCGAACAACGCGCCTCGAACGGTCTTCAGCCAGGGGCTCTGCGGGTCGTTGAAGGAGGCGTTGAAGTTCTGCGCGTACGGCGTCCGGCCTTTCGCCACCAGGCCGTTGATCGTCACGAGCCGCGGGTCGACCGAGGAGTACTTGTTCGCCGCCAAGTCGGTGCGGGTGGGCACGCCCTTGTTCTTCGCGACGACCTCGACCTGTGCTTCGTCCGACATGGTCCAGGCCAGGAAGTCCCACGCCTGCGCGGTTTTGGCGCTGGTGGCGCCGATGCCGATCGTGTCGCCGCCGACGAACGTGGACTCACCACCGGTCAGCCCGGTGATCGGCGCGACCCCGACCTTGACGCCCTTGGCCTCCATGGCGTCGAGCCAGGTCGACGGGCCGGGGGCGATGCCGACCTTCCCGCCCTGCAACGCGCCGAGCCACGTCGGGCCCGCCTCGTCCTTGGAGGAGGGCGCCGCCACGCCGTCCTCGTAGAGCGAGCGGTACAGCGCGAACACCTCGGCCATCCCGGTCGAGTCGATCTTCGCATGCTTGCCGTCCGGGTCGAGCACGTCGCCGCCCGCGGCCCACACCGACGGCCACCGGGTGAACTCGACGCAGCCGCCGCAGTTGCCGCCGAAGTAGGTGCCGTCGACGTCCCCGCCGAGTTGGTCGACCTTGCGCGCCTGATCGGCGAACTCGCGCAGCGTGGTCGACGGCTTCTCCGGGTCCAGGCCCGCCTTCGCGTACAGGTCCTTGTTGTAGAGCATCACCGACATGTCGATGGTGTGCGGCACCGCGTAGTTGCGACCGTCCCAGGTGGCAGCCTTCACGTGGGACGGCGCCATGCTGTCCTTGGCCGGGAGGGCCGCGAACCGGTCCGTCACATCGGCCCACAGGCCCTGCGAGGCGTACTGGGCGGCGAACACCACGTCGGCGGCGAACAGGTCCGGCAGCGCCTTCGCCCCCGCGGCCGACGCGAGTTTGGCCGGGTACTCCTCGTTGGGGTAGGCGGTGACCTTCACCTGGCTGCGGTGCTTCGCGTTGTAGGCGTCCGCGTAGGCCTTCGACACCGACTCGGTCGCGGCACGGGTCCACAGGGTCAGGGTCGACCCGTCGTCGGCGCTCGCCGCGGCGGAGTCCGTCGCGGTGCCGTTGCCGCAGGCCGTCACGGCCAGCAAGCCTGCCGTCAGGACGGCGACCACTCGAAGACCTCTCGAATTCACCGGTCTCTCTTCTCGCGTTGAGCGGATGGATCAGGTTGTCGGGAGCCAGACGCGCATGGTCGACGGGCCTCGGCGCGCCCAGCGGTGGTACGGCACCAGGTGCAGCGGCGCCGATTCGTCGTCCGACAACGGTTCGGCTTCCCGGTACGGCCAAGGCGCCTCGGCTGGAACGTCGAACCGCGCGCGCACCGCGACTCCCCCGTCGTCCTCGGTCGCCGTTCTCGACCGCGACGTCGACCGCGCCGCACGCGAGGTAGAGCGACCGCACCGAGTGTCCGCGAAGGACGGTCGAGGTCAGGACGGGAATGTCGTCGCTGTAGTAGGACCAGCCGAAGTGGTGCCGCGGCAGGGTCATGTGGCCGCGCCGGTCGAGGAAGAGAGCGGCCTGGTCGAGGTAGCGCTGCTCCCCGGTCACCCGCGCCAACTCGACCAGCGCGACCTCGACCTCCGGGTGCCCGCACAAACCCCAGACACCGTCCGGACCGAAGGTGTGGCACACGTGGTCGGCGGCGTAGCGCCCGACCTCCAGCAGCGCATCCGCTGCACCGGTCCGGGCCCCGGCGACCGCCGCCTGGAGCAGGTGACCGGTGCAGTACAGCTCGTGCCCCGACGCCAGATCGCTGTAGCGGGGCCGCTGGCCGGGGCGGCCGAACGCGGTGTTGAGGTAGCCGTCCGGCGACTGCGCGCCTGCGATGGCCGCGACCAGCTCATCCATGCCGGGGACCATGTCGCGGTTGCCCGTGCGGCCGATCTCCCAGGCCGTGGCCTCGACGAGCTTGTAGACCTCCGAGTCGGAGAACTCCCGCCCCCGCCGGTCGGGCGATCCGGCGCCGCCGTCCGACGTGGCGGTGAAGTTGCCGGTCCACCCGAGCTTGTCCATCCACGACCGGGCGTGGCGCAAGGTGGCGTCGCCGTTGACCTGCTGGCGCGCGGCCCAGAAACCCCCGGTGATCCGCACCTCGCCGAGCCCCAGCGGACGCAGGGCTCCACGGGACGGCACGACCGGGCGACCACCGACGAGATCGGCGCTCCGCGACGTCACAGTCATCCGGGTCCTCCTTTGGCATCACGCTGGGACCGCTCCCAACCCTCGTGCTGGAGCCACGATGGCGACCGAAAAGGATTTCGGCAATCTGCCATTTGCGTTACGGGAATATCACCGACGGCGCGCACTTTGCATGGCCATCAGCGTGCCTGCAGTCGAATCGACCATCGAAACGGTGTCGAAAGGCTTTCGATGAGCAGACGTAGGTCCGACGTGGTGACCCTCAGCGACGTAGCCCGGCCGGCGGGCGTCTCGATCGCCACGGCCTGCTCACCGACGAGCTCGCCGGGCGCTTCTCCATCCCGATCCTGCTCGGCGCGGAGAACGCGCTGGCCAACGAGCAGATGTCCGTGCCGCTCTGCGACGCCATCCGCGGGCAGCACTACATCCGTACCCTGCTCGCCCGCCAGGTCGACGGGTTCATCATCCCCGGCGACCGCAACGAGCTCCGCCCATCACTCACCCACGACATCCCGGTGCCGGTCGTCTACGCCTACTGCGAGTCCGCCGATCCCGACGACTTCTCCGTGTTCGCCGACGACAAAGGCGGCGCCCGGCTGTCCGCCGAACACCTGGTCTCGTTGCGGCGCAAGCACATCGGCCACATCACCGGCCCGCAGACCTACCGGGCCGCACGCGACCGGCGTCGCCGACACCCTCACCGACCTCGGCAGGCGCATCCCCGACGACGTGGCGATCGTCGGCCACGACAACTGGGAGATCTTCGCCGCCGACCGCAGGCCCCCGCTGACAACGGTCGACCTCGAGCAACTCGTGCGACCGCGGCCGCCCACCTGTTCGCCGCACTGGACGGCCAGACCCGCTCCGGCGTCATCCGCCAGTCCTGCAGGCTGGTCATCCGCGACTCCACGGCACCGCTCGCAACCCGGTGAGCGGAATTCTGCGGGCACGGCAACGATCGCCGCTGAGGTTCACCCCAGGCAGTGGACACCGAGTTATTGATGGGTAGTGCATCTCGATGAGGTCCACGCGCTCGGCCATCCGGTCCTTGACCGCTCAGGACCGGTGGACGGGGTGGCCGTCGAGGATCAGGTGGATCTTGCGGTCGACGTGGCGGGTCATCGTGCCCTCGAACACGGTGAAGTACAGCTTGTCGCTGATCGCGATCATCGCGTTGGCCCCGAACCGTTTCCCGGTCTTGGGCACCACCGGGGTCCGGGCGACCGGCGCCCACGTGGTCCCCACGGCGGCGTCGGAGCGCAGCCCGGTCTGATCCAGCCAGAGGATCACCGCTTTCTCCCGCCTGGCCCGAGCGGCGATCGCCGGGTAGTCCTGCTCCAGCCATCGCGCCACGGCCTGCGGGTTCTGCTCGGGGGCTTTGCGGACCGGTTTCTGCGGCAGAGGCCCATGAACGCAGGTACTTGCCGATCGTCACCCTCGACAAACTGATCCCGTGGTCACCTCGCCCGCCGCGCGGCAGCGCAGTTCCAGCAGGCCTCGATGCAACACCACCCACCGTCGCCGTCTGGTCACGTCCAAGCCGATGGGTTGCCGTGAGTCTCTCCGGGCGGCAGTGTCAGCAGGGCCACAACGAGCGCGGCGCACAACTTCGACCTCGTTGTCGTTTCCCAGTGCAGGTGGTGGGAACGTTCTCATGCAGTCCGGCGGGTATCGGTCGGTCGACTCGCTGTCAGCGATAATCAGGCCATGTTTCCGTCCATCAGGGCCGTGCTGGGTAGATTGCGCGGATGGGGGGCATCGAGCGGACCCAGCGCAAGCTCATGAAGCTGCGGGCGAAGCGAACGAGCCGCCTGGTCGCGTCAGTCAGCTTCGGGCTGCTGCTCGTGCTCTTCACCGCCGGGACGGTCTGGTCGCTGTCGTCGAGCGACTACCCGTGGATCGACGGCGAGCTCACGGCCGACATCGTGACGATCGTGGTGCTGCTGGCGCTGACGGTCCTCACCGGTCTCCGATCCCGGACCTTCGGCCGTCGCGCTGACGCACTCGAAGCGACCAACCCCGCCCGCCGGATGACCTGGCTCCCGCCCTTGAGCACCGATGGCTCAGGCAACGCGGACCTCGAAACGCAGATCGGGCGGCTGCGCACCACGAGCAGGCGCTCGACGGCGGTGTTCGCCGCTTGGGTCGGCGTGCTGTCGATCGGTGTGTCCGGATTCGTGCTGCTGGACATGACCGGGCAGCGGCTGCTCGACACCGGGAAGCGAGTCGCGGGCACCGTGGAGACCGTGCACAACGCCCGCCGCGGCAGTTCCTCGATCACGGTGACCTACGTCGTCGACGGAACCAGGCGAACGGCGCGGATCTACTGCGACTGGGACTCCGAGCTGACCTACACGAGAGGCCAGAACGTGACCGTGGTCTATGATCTCGCGGACCCGGAGCGCGTCCGGACGCTGCTCGAACGGAACGACAGCCAGCTTGTCTTGTGGGCCACGTTCAGCGTGATCATCGTAGCGGCGGGCCTCGGGATCCCTTTCTCCGCCCTGTCGATGACGGGGTGGTGGGCGCGGTACCGGGCGGTGCGGGCAACCGGCTGGCGCAAGGGCACGGCGAAGGTCGCCCAGGAGGGCAAGGCGCTGGCGAAGTTCGTCGTGTCCTTCGGCGACGGAAGCGCTTTGCGGTTGAGTGCGATCTCCTACACGTTGCACGGCGTGCCGAGCGCGGGGGAGTTCTCCGACGTGCCGATCTGGGTCGGTGGTGCGGCAGGCCGCATGGTGATCATTTTGCCGCGCGGCCGGTGGAGCAAGGGAATGCACGCGGTGCCGGTGAAGGCGGAGGGACCTCGCGAGAACGCCACCGGGTGGCTGCCCTAGAACGTCAGTAGAGCTTCCGGATCTCCTGCCAGCGAACGCGGTCAGCCTCTGGCAGCGCGTCGGTGGCAAGCGTGTCCGATGTGGACAGCCACGTGGAGGATCAAGGCCTCCGAGCTATCGGGGGAACCTCATCCCCGGAGACCGGGTCAACCAGACGGGCCTCAGTGGACGGCATCAGGCGGCCAACCGACCCAGCCGGAGTCGTCGCGAACTCGGCATCAGACACCGCGTTGGTGCCGGGGCTCGCCTCAGTCATGCCATACCCCTGACGGATCAGGCAGCCCAACCGTCGTTCAGCGCGTTCGGTCACGTCCATGTCCAAGGGCGCCGCCCCACAGATGGCCAACCGCAGTGAGGACAGGTCGTAGCCGTCGACCTCATCGGCCGTGGCCAGATCCAGCGCCATCGGGGGTGCCAGGAACGCACGGGTCACGCGGTGTTCCTGCACCATCCTCAGGTACGCCGGAAGGCTGTAGCGGGCCAGCGTCACGACCGTCGCACCGGCTCTGGGGGCGGAGTTCAGGATGGTCGGGAGGAGCCGGAGCCGGTCAGTTCGCTGAACGGCCGGAAGCCCTCCGCCTCGCCGAGGACGAACCGGAGTTCGATGGCCGCTGCGTCAGCGGCCTCGGTCGCTTTTCCCGCCGTTTCCTCCGACGTGATCAGGACGCTTGCCTGCGAGCTGCTTGATCAGTTCGCCGGTGGTGAGCACCGGATTGATCGAAGTGACGGCGGCGCCGACCGCGAGCGCCGCGTGTACCGCAAGCGGATAACGGGGCTGATTGTGGCTCACCGCGCAAGAATGCCGGGGACGGCACACCCTCCACGGCGGACGCTGCCACCGAGCAGGAGCCGTCACCTTGCTCTGAGCGCCGATCGCTCGGAGGACCGAGCGATCGGCGGCTACCTCATTTTTCAGTCAGGACCAACCGTGCTCATAGTCCGTTGACGAGGGCACGCATGGCCTCGAGTATGTCGGCAGGCTTGGCACGCTGCCGGGCTACCTTGGACAGGCCCGAGCGCATCGCGCTCACCAACCCACCCCGAAGCGAAGATCGTCGGGTCCGTCGGCGATGTCGCGGCCGAGGATTCGCTGCAGCAGGCCGCTGACGCGATCGTGGCCGAACTCGGCGGGATCGACCACGTTGTCAACAGCGCCGGCATCGCGGGAACGCTCGGTGATCCTGTTGACCAGGTACCAGCGGACGAATTCCTCGAGGTCCAGCGCGTCAACGTCCTGGGCGCCTTCCTGTCCGTCAAACTCACGCTGCCGCTCCTCAAGAAGGGCGTGAATCCGACCTGCACCCTCATCGGCAGCGATTCCGGTTTCGTCACCGCCCCCGGGATGCTCGCCTACAACGCGTCCAAGGGTGCGGTGGCCCAGCTGACCCGTGCGCTTTCGGTCGAACTGCACGAGCCGCACGGCATCCGGGCCAACAGCGTCTACCAGACTATTGTGGACACACCGATGGCACGCGACGGCATGGTGAGCACCCCGCAGGACATCGGCTGGCTCGTGCTGACCTTGGCGTCGCCGAAGTCACGGGCGGTCAACGGTGTTTCGTTGCTCGCCGACTACGGCTACCACGCCCGCTCCTCCTTCCCCGCCTGAGCCGCATCACCAACGTCGTCGGTACCGACGGGAGGTCGTCGGTGGCGCGATCCTTCTGTGGCTGTTCGAGAATTGCGGTGTCGCGCAGGGTCAGGCTCCGGTCATTGGCCCGATTCTGTCGCCCCTGGCAGGGACATGACTCAGCTCACCGCAACGACGCGCAGATCGACCGTCAGTGTGCCGGCGAAGCTGATTGTGAGGATGCGATGGGTGCGGTTGCCCAGGTATGACCGGTCCATAGGTGCGTACTTCGCTTCGCGATCTACTCCCCAGTCGATGATGAATCGCATTCCCCCTCGGGTGAGCGTGAGCCCTCGCGTGACGGTGATCGTCTCCTGCCCGTACGGTGCCGGGATGCCGTTTGCAAACACCACCCGGTCCCCGGTACCGACGATGAGCGGGATGCGTTCGCGGGACGCTCCGGAGGTGGTCAGCACTCGCCTGATTCCATCGGCACGGTGCGTCACGTCAGTGGTCACCGCGGCGTCGGCAGTCACGTACCTCGTGGTGAAAACTCCCGTGTAACCGGTGAGCGCGTCCGCGGAGATGACGGCTCCCGTGGCACTCGACCCGACGTGGTGCGTCGCGGTCACCGGTCCACGGGACGAGGCTGTCCCCACGGTGTCAGCGACAGTCGTCCAGTCATCTGGGCCGGTGCTGTTGACCGTCAGCGCGAGCATGCCCGCGACGGGGTGCCAGAACGCGTTCGTCCCCATCCGCTGGAGCGAGTTCGGCCGCACGCCGTAGACAGCGGCGGTGTAGTACCCAGGACGCCGGACGAACACGTACTGCTGGTCGAGCGTGCCTTTGCGAAGTTCGGTGAAGGTGCTCTCCCGCAGATAGCGCAGCGCGGCGACTCGAGCGTCTCGCTGGCTCCCGGCGATCCCGAGAGGCGCCTGCGGGACGTGCATGTGCAGGCGCGGGGAGGAGTCCTGTTTTTGGCGTGGTGCTACCGGTGCACTCGACGTTCCCCAAGCGTCGCGTGCTTGCGTCTTCTCCTCGGAGCTGACGAAGAACGCGCCAAGCGCGGGCACCTGCGGCAGCAGGGTGCGCGCGAGCGCGCTGCGGTCCTCGTCGTCCACCGGTGTGGTGACGAAGGTCGGGACGATGTTGCGGGCGTTGGTCGCAGAGAGGATGAAACCCTCGTTGCGTCCCGGTTCCATGACCACGACGTAGCCGAACCACGCGGCGAACCGCTCTGCGAGCTGGACGATGGCCGGATCCGGCAGTCGCTTGTACAGCGCGCCGAGGTCGGGCAGCATGACCCCGAAGTTGTACCCGGCGTCGGGGGCGACCGGCTCGTGGAAGAACCCGGCAGGCGCTTGACCGTCCTTGAGGATGATCTGCAGGCGGTTCGGCACCGATGCGCTGACGGCCGGTTCGCCGAGGATGTGCGCGGCTTCGACCACCCCGGAGAGTCCGGCGACGACCTGGTTGGCGAACTGCACAGGTCGGTTCCAGTGCGGACGCGAGGTATCGACGAGCCATGCGGAACTCTTGCGAATGGCGTCGCGGATCTGCACACGGCGGTCGTAGAGCTCGCCTGCGGCACGGAGGTCCCGGAGCACCGCGGCGAGCGCGACGGTCCCGAAGCCGGTCGGAGCCAGGTGGTGCTCGGTGGGTGCGTACTCCGGGTAGGACCCGTCAGCGTGCTGCAGCGAGAGGTAGTAGCCGATGGCTGCGTCCAGACGCCGCAGCAACGCGGGGTCACGGTAGTACGGATTCCAGGGCCGGTCGTTGGCGTAGAACCACGACAACGTGGCGACGTGCTCCATGATCCGCGCGTTGGACGGCTGGTTCGGGGTGCGCTGCCAGCCGTCCTCCATCCACCCGTAGTTCGGAGCGACGTCTCGGACGCTGTTGGCGAGCGGGGCGACGATCATCAGGTACGCCGCGAGGACCTGCTCATTGCGGGCGAACTGGCTGCGTACGGGCTGCCCCGCCGGGAGCGGCGCGACCAGTGGCAGCACCGTGCCGCCCGAGGTCGCCATCGCAGGCGGCGCGTTCCCGACGACCATCAGTGCTGCTGCGGCGCCCGCCCCCGCCAGGAGGTTTCGCCGACTGAGCGCAGGCAGCATCGGTGAACGCACCTCGTCGTCATGCATCATCTCGACTCCTTTGTCGTGACCGGACTGGTTCGTTCAGCGGTGGCGCCCGGCCCCGTGCCGCCACTGAAGGCGTGCTCAGATCACCCCTTGATCCCTGTCTGCGCCAGGCCTTGCACGAACTGCTTCTGCGCGATGAGGAACACCACGAGGATCGGGACGACGGTCAGTGACGCGGCGCCCAGCTGTGTGTTCCACATCTGCTCCCCGTAGAGGTCCTGGTATCGGGTGATCGCGAGCCCGAGCGTGAAGTTCTCGGGAGTGCGCAAGAAGATGAGCGCTTCGAAGTACATGTTGAAGCTCCGCAGGAACGCCATGATCCCGACCGCGGCGATCACCGGCTTCGCGAGCGGCAGGGCGATGCGGAAGAAGACGCCTGCTCGACTCACTCCATCGAGCGTGGCCGCTTCCTCGTACTCCTTCGGAAAGGAGAGGAAGTGCTGCCGGAAGATGAAAACGGACGCCACCGATGTCGGCCCGAAGATCGGCAGGATGATCAGCGGCCAGTGGGTGTCGCTGAGGCCCATGGCGTTGACCGCCGTGAAGATCGGGATGATCGTCACCTCGGTCGGCACCATCATCGCCGCGAGCATGAGCGTGAACGCCGCGTTGCGGAGCGGGAAGTGGATGCGCGCGAACGCGTAGCCCGCCATCGCGGAGAGCAGGATCGACGACACCGTGACGATGGCCGCGATGTACATCGAGTTGCCGTACTGCTGGAGGAACGGCTGCGCGGTGAACACCCGAGCGAAGCCGTCGAGCGTCCACTCCTTGGGGAGCAGGGCAGGCGGCTGGAGGAAGATCTCGTTCGCGGGCTTGAACGACGAGAAGAACATCCACAACGTGGGGTACAGGAAGGGCAGGGACACCACCACGAGCAGCACGTAGAGCGTGATCGTGGTGACTCTCGAACGGTTCCGGTCCGCTAGCGATGTGTCAGACCTCATCGTGAACCCACCTTCGACGCGTGGTCCACTGCAGCATCGTCAAGGCCAGGATGATGGCGAAGAGCACCACCCCGATCGCGCTGGCGTACCCGAACTGCTGGCTGATGAAGGCCGTGCGGTACAGGAAGAACGGCAGGACACTCGTCGTGTCCCCCGGCCCTCCGCCGGTCAGCATCTGCACGGGCGCGAACACTTCGAGCGAGCCGATGGTCGTCAAGATCCCGGTGAGCAGGATCGTCGGCGCGATCATCGGCACCGTGATCGACCAGAACGATCTCCACGGACCCGCGCCGTCCAGGTGCGCGGCCTCTCGGATCTCTTCGGGAACGCTCTGCAGTGCGGCGAGGAACAGCACCATGTTCATCCCGACTCCCTTGAACACCTGCACCACCACGAGGGAGATCAGCGCGGTGGAGGGGTCAGCGAGCCAGGTCGGTCCGTCGATGCCGACGATGGCCAGGACGCCGTTGATTCCTCCGTCGGGGGCCAGCAGGAAGCCCCACGTGACAGACCAGGCGACGACCGACACGACGACCGGCGAGAAGAAGATCGTGCGGAACGCGGTGATGCCCTTCATCCGCCGGTTGATGAGCACGGCGAGGCTCATCGCGATCACGAGGTTCAGCACGAGCACACCCACGCTGAACAGCAGGCTCGCGAGGATCGACGCGGAGAACGCCGGATCGGCGGTGAGGCGGGAGTAGTTGTCGAGTCCGGTGAACTCCATCTCGCCGGTGAGCGGCCGCCATTCGTTGAAGCTGTACCAGATGACGAAGATGAAGGGGACGACACCGAGGATGATGACGCCCAGGATCTGGGGCGCGACGAAGGCCACGCCGAGCCAGCCGTTCCCGCCTGGACGGGGCCGCCGACTCGGCACGACTCTTCTGCCGTCCGCCACGGAGGTGCGTGCGGTCACTCGGCTCAGCCCTTGAGCGTCGGCGAGATCTGCTCGCAGATGCCGTTGACGGCGGTCTTCACGTCGCCGCCTGCCCACACGGGGTCGAGTCCGGCGCGGACCTTGTCGGTGAACTGCGAGAGCACCCGGTGCTGCGGCTTCACCTGAGCCTTGGGGACCACGTCGATGATGGCCGTCTGGATCTCGTCGGGCGTGAGCTTCGGCGCGGCCTGGGAGAGCGTCTCCACGGTGAAGAGCGACTTGCGGGGCGGCGGGAAGAACTGCGCGAGGAGCTTGGCGTTCGCGGGGTTCGTCAGGTAGGCGAGGAAACCGGCCGCCTGCTTCTTGTGCTCGCTGCGCTCAAGCACGCTCACCCCGGCCTGTCCGACGATGGGGTGGTAGCCGTCCGGTCCGGCCGGGAGCGGGAGGAACGACCACTCGAAGCTGTCGCCGATGCCGCCGGACTGGCTGAGCTGAGCGACGCTGAACGCGACGTTACCGCTCGCGAATGCCGCAGGCTCGGCGTTCCCGGACACTGCCGGGATGGCGCCTCGCGCGATCTGGCCCTGGTACCAGGTGAGGTACTCGATCATCTTCGGGGAGGCGAACTCGCACTTCGCACCGTCGTCGGACCACGGGGCGGCACCCCATGCGTTTCCGAGCATGGTGACCGCGTTCCAGTTCGTGGGTTTGAAGGACGGCACGTTGAGCCCCGTCGCCCCCGTCGCGCTGTGCGTCGCCGCCGCGAGGTCGGCGATCGTCTGCCACGTGTAGTTCGACGTGCCGACGAGTGTCTTCACATCGGGCTGACCAGCTGCCGCCAGGAGATTCTCGTTGACGTAGAGGGCGAACGGCGAGTTGGAGAACGGGTACGCGTAGACGCCGCCGTCCTTCTGCCACGGCTTCAGCGCGGCGGGGAGGATGTCGTCGAGGTTGTACCCGTCGGTGCCCTCCAGCGTGCCGCGCACATCGTGCAGGATGCCGGCATCGACGAACTCGGGGCCGCTCGCTTCGGGGATCCAGGCGAGATCGGGAACGTCGCCGCCTGCGATCTGCGTCGTCAGGCCTGCGATGTAGTCCGGGTTGGTGACCGGCTCGAACGTGATCGATGCGACCTCGGTCCCGTGCTCCGCCGAGTAGGCGTCGCCGATCTTCTTCAACAGCGCCAGGTGGTCCTTGTTCGACGACCAGAGCGCCATCTTCAGATCGACCGGGCCTGACGCGCTGGAGTCGCCGCCGCATGCGCTGAGGGACAGGGCAAGAACTCCGGTGAGCGCTATGGCGGCCCCTCGGGATCGGATAGCTCGCATGAAGTACTCCTTCGGACTCATGACGTGCCTCACAGCACGCTGGGCGAAAGTAGCAGAGCTACCGAGAAAATCAAGGAGTATTTTCGAAAGTTTGCGGCGGGGCAGTTGAATCGCGGACGATGAGCTCGGTCGCGAGGTCGGTGTGGAAGGCGGGGGGCACCGCGCCGAGCAGGAGCTTGTGGGCGACCTCGACCGCGTACGAGCCCATCGCCTCGGATGGCTGCCGGATGGTCGTCAGCCGCGGTGCCGTCATCCGCGCGACGAGCTGGTCATCGAATCCGACGACACTGAGATCCCGTGGGACCGACAACCCGGCGCGTCGAGCTGCCTCCAGCGCGCCGGCGGCCTGAGCGTCGCTGGCGGCGAAGATCGCCGTGACCCGATCCGACCGGCTCAGGAGCTCCTGTGCGGCCCCCAGTCCCGATTCGTAGGTGAAGTCTCCCTCGTCGACGACGTCGGCACCGGCCTGGATCCCGGCAGAGGCCAGCGCGGCGAGGTAGCCGTGCTTGCGGGCGATCGACGCCTGCGTGTCCGCCACGCCCTCGAGGAAGCCGATGCGCGTATGCCCGAGCGTCAGCAGGTGCTGCGTCGCCGCCATCCCGCCGGCGAAGTTCGTCGCCCCGACCGAGTACGAATCGCTGTCCGGCAGCCGGTAGGTGTCCACCTCCACGAGCGGGACGCCGTTCTTCGCGAGCTTCGCCCGCTCCTCGGTCCGCAGTCGGGACTTCAACGCGATGACCGCCGTCGGGCCGGTTCGGTTCGTGCGCTCGAGCCACCCTGCGGCAGGAACCCTGTCGGGGAGGTCGAGGAGGACGAGTTCGACGCCGGCTTCGTGCGCTGCACGCATGATGCCGCGCAAGATCTCCACGGTCAGCGGCGACGACATGCTGGAACTCGCGAGCACGACCACCACCGTGGCCAGGTCGCTGCGGGAGCGCTGCTTGGGTGACAAGTACTGCTTGTCACGCAGCACGGATTCCACCCGCACCCGTGTGTCGGCAGCGACGTCCGGCGCCCCGTTCACCACCTTCGACACGGTCGAGATCGAGACACCCGCCTCGCCCGCCACCTCGGCAAGCGACGGTCGACGATCCTTCGCGCGCATAAGCATCCCTTCGGTTCATTTCGAGTGTTGAAATCCTACGGCGAACGCGTCGCCTCTAGGGATTTTACTTGCATCTCATCGGGAAAAACTTCTATAATTCTCGGGAACGAAGGGTGTTCTTCCGTGACGCAGCAGCAGGCCGACCTTCTCATCATCGGCGGCGGAGTCGGCGGAGTATCCGCCGCCCTCGCGGCATTGCGCCGAGGCAAATCGGTGATCATGACCGAGCAGACGCACTGGCTGGGAGGACAGTTGACAGCGCAGCTGGTGCCCAGCGATGAGCACCGACGCATCGAGACGACAGGCCGAAACCGCAGCTACGCGCAGTTCCGCGACATCGTCCGCGAGCACTACCGGACCTACTACCCCCTGACCGCCGCGGCACGAGCCGACAAGCATCTCAATCCGGGCGCGGCGTGGGTGAGCCCGCTGAGCGTCGAACCCAAGGTCATCCTCGCGGTGATCCACAGCCTGCTGCTCCCGTACGAGGCATCCGGGCAACTGACGCTGATGCTCGACACCACGCCCGTCGCGGTTCACACCGACGACGACCTCGTCAGCGCCGTCGTGGTGCGCGACCGCGACGGAAATGGTGTCGAGCTCACCGCACCGTTCGTCCTCGACGCGACCGAACTCGGCGACCTGCTGGAACTGGGCGGCATCGAGTTCGTCACCGGGCGTGAGAGCCGAGACGAGACCGGCGAGCCTGGCGCCCAGGAGACGGGTGATCCCCTCGACATGCAGAGCGTCACGTGGTGTTTCGCGATCGAGCACCGTGAAGGCGAGGACCACACCATCGACCGTCCGGACGACTACGACGTCTTCCGTGACTGGCGCCCTCCACAGCTCGGGGGCGAGAAGGTGCTGGGGTTCCGCCGAGCCGCCCACGACGGATCGATGGCCCGCGAGTACACGCTGCACGTGAACGCCGACGATGACCCGTTCGCCATCGATGTGGATCATCGCAACATGGGCGAGGCTCCCGAGTTGTGGAACTATCGCCGCGTCGCCGCGCGGCGTCAGTTCGAGGACGGCGCGTACGAGAGCGACATCGTGATCGTGAACTGGCCCATGAACGACTACGTCGGCGGGCCTCTTTTCGGCGTCGAGGACGCGGCAACGCACTGGGACCGCTCCAAGGGACTCAGCAGGTCGCTGCTCTACTGGCTGCAGACGGAGGCCCCGAGGGCGGACGGCGGCGCCGGGTGGCCGGGCCTTCGGCTCGCGCCGCGGGTGACGGGAACCGCGGACGGATTCGCGATGATGCCGTACTTCCGGGAGTCGCGCCGCATTCGGGCGCAGCGCACGATCCTCGAGCAGGACTTCGACCGGGACCTTCGCGACGGCAGGGGGGCGGAACGCTATCCGGACACGGTGGGTGTCGGCCACTACTACTGGATCGACCGCCATGCCACGACTCGCGGCAGCGCCGGCGGCGGTGGGCTGCCGGAGCCGTTCGAGATACCGCTCGGCGCACTCCTGCCGCAGCGGGTGCGGAACCTGCTGCCGGCCGCCAAGAACATCGGCACCACTCACATCTCGAACGGCAGCTACCGGCTGCAGCCCGTGGAGTGGTCCATCGGTGAGGCCGTTGGCGCTCTCGCCGCATTCTGCCTCGACCGCAAGATCGAGCCTGCCGCGGTGCGCGCCGACCCGCGCGAGCTCAGGGACTTCCAGGGCGACCTCGAACGAGGGGGCGTGCAACTGCGCTGGGACCCCGCGCTTCGGTGGTAGCCCAAGCCACCCGACGATCAGGCCTCGACCGGCGCAGGCCCGGTCGAGGCTCTGACCCGCAACGTCGGCGTCGCATCCTGAAAGCGGCAGGCTCTACGCCATCGATGATGTGCCCTGGGTTCTGCGGAGTCGGGTTACTGGACTTCATGCTGATCACCCCCAGGAGAGGTCAGCATGCCCAGGAGTTACCCGCCGGAGTTCCGCAGCAAGGTCCTTGAGACCCTGCGAACTTTGTGCACCGCACGGTTTCACGACACCTTCGGCAGGCGGCGGAGCATTTCCGTGATGCCGCCCTGGGTCGCAAGAAGCAGCCGTGACGCATCAGCGTTCGGCTGGCGCAGACCTATGGTCAGTGTCTTGTTCTCGCCGACCGCGGCCCACGCGCCGCACGCGATGTCACCTTTCGTGCCGCCGCAGTAGAAGTAGGTCGTGTGGCCCTCGATCAGGCCCTCGTGGCCGCCGGGGTTCTTCACCTTCTCCGACTCGTAGGCGGTGTCGATCACGCCCGTGATGACGACGAGGTCGTCGGCCGACCCCTTGCCGAAGATGAAACCGCACGAGCCGGGGATCTCCGGGTACGGCGTCGGGGTGCTGGAGAACGGGCCGAAACCGCGTGACTGGAAGTCCGCCTCCTCGACCAGCTTGCACGGGTCCACACCGGACAGTTCTTGTGGCGTGTAGATGCGCGAGGACGTTGTCGTCACCGTGGACGTCGTCACCGCGGCGGACGATGTGGTGCTCGACGGCGGCGGTATCGCTGGGGTGTGCGTCGCGCAAGCGGTCAGGGCCGCGACCAGCACGACTGCCCCCAGAAGTCTGCTCATGGGGTCAGTGGGACTGACCAACGGCGCTGTGGACGGTGGATTGGTCCGCGTACTTGACGAGGCCGGCGCGAGAGCCGAGCAGGATGCGCAGCGACCTGAGCCTGCCCGATTCTTGGATGGATCGGACATCGGGTAGGCGACAGTCATGACTTCCGACAGAGCGACGCATGAATGCAGGGGACCTCCGGCTCCGGCTCCGGCATGATCTGCGGCCAGCTTCCGTGGCCTCAACTCGTACGGGTCGATTTCGTTCCACCCGACCCCGTCGACAGCACAGTCGTGAACGAAGCCGTTCCTACTGATCTCCCAGCCCTACCGACTTGTCGCGCACCTGCCCCAGCGCTCCGTAGCCACGGTCACCACGAACGTGCCGGGGCCACGCCAACCGCTTCACGCGCTCGGCCGCCCGTTGATCCAGATCATCCCGTACGTGCCGATCGCCTCGACCCTGCGCACCGGCGTCGCGATCCTCACCTACCTCGACGCGATCACCTTCGGCATCACCTGGCACCGTGTTCGAGCATGCCCGGCCCGAACACCTCGTAGTGGATCCTCTCCGCGGGAAGACCCCGACGCAGGAGCACTGCCCGCACGGCACGCATGAACGGGAGCGGGCCGCACAGGTACGCGGTCGCGCCTTCCGGGAGCGGAATGGCGGTGGGGTCGACCAATCCGGGACGTGCCTGTTCGCCGTGCCCGATCTCGTACCAGGTCAGTTGCTCGACATCGACCAGACCGGATGCGATGTGCGCGCACTCGGCACGCAAGGCGTGCCGTTCGGGTGACCGGTCGGCGTGCACCGCGACCACTCGGCGGGTGGGTTCCTCACGAGCGATGTGGTCGAGCATCGACACCATGGGAGTGATCCCGATTCCCGCGCTGATCAGCAGCACCGGACCGGTGCCGGAATCGAGCGTGTTCTCCCCTGCCGGCGGGCCGAGCAGCACGGTGTCATCGGAGTTCAGGTGGTCGTGCAGGTAGTTGGACACGACACCGTCCGGGGTTGCGCCAGTGCCGAGCACGCGCCGGACGGTGATCCGCAGCGAGCCACGACCAGGGCCCTGCGACAGCGAGTACTGACGGGGCTGACGGCGCCCGTCGGGGAGGTCCACCAGGACGGACACGTACTGGCCTGGCCGGAAGTCCGGTACCGACCCACCGTCGTCGGGCACCAGGGTGAACGACACCGCGTCGACGGCTTCGTCCTGCCTCTTCGCCACCCTCCAGTGCCGCCAGAGAACGGCCGGGTCGATGCCGCCTTCCTCGTAGAGTCGGGCCTCCGCCGCAATGAGCAGGCAGGCCAGCAGCCAGTAGACCTCGTCCCACGCGGTCGCGACATCTCGGGTGATCGCGTCGCCGAGCACTGTCGCGACAGCGGCGAGCAGATGCGTGCCGACAATCGGGTACTGCTCTGCCCGGATGCCCAACGAGACGTGCTTGTGGACGATGCGTTCGGCGATCGGGCCGAACGGGGTCGCATCGGGGTCGAGCAGGTGCTCGGCGAACGCGATCACGGCCGAAGCCAGCGCGACGCGCTGCTGTCCGCTGGCCTGATTGCCCTGGTTGAACAGGTCGAGCAACTCGGGATGGGCGGCGAACATCGACGAGTAGAACTCGCCGGTGATCTCGACGGCGTGGTCGCGGACGACGGGGAGCGTCGCGCGCACGATGGCGGCGGAGGAATCCGACAGCACTGGGTTCTCGCCTTCTTGATCGGTGGTCGCGCAATCGCGGCACGGCGACGACTGCCTGGTTGAGCCACACCGAATACTGCGACACGCACGTGAACTCGGACAGGGTTCAACGTCCGATGAAGTGGGGACCTTCGCCCCTGATAGCCCTGTTCTCAGCCACACATCAAGTGGTGTCAAAGCCTGTCACCAGTCACAGGTCGCCGAAGAAGGCGCTCTCGATGCTGACATCCTCGACCTGGCGGATCTAGGTTCGCACACCGAGTTCGTACCGCTTCAGGAGTTCGCACAAGCGGTCGCCGTCGATCAGGTCGATGGCCTGTGCGCCATCGCGGTTCGCTTCCTTCTTGGCGTCGGTTGTGAACGACCCAGTCGTGATCAGCAGGCCCTTGTCGCCCCGACCCGACATAGCGCCCCGGAAGTCGCGTACCGCTGCGGAACCCACCGTGCCGCGATACCGCTTGCACTGGAAGAACACCGGGAAGCTGACCAGCCCGATCCGGTAGACCCCGAAGCCGTCGATTCCGCCGTCACCGCTCTTCCCGGTCACCGTGACGCTGTCGAAGTCGGCTTCACGCAGCAGTCTCTTGGCCAACCGCTCGAAGGCGTCAGGTTGCATGGCCATCAACTGGTGGAGCAGCTGTTCCTTCCAGGTGGACTCGTCGGCCTCGCCTGTGTCCGGATCACCATCGCCCTGGTCCGTCAACGCCCACACGCCGCGTGTGCTGTTGGTCAGTAGGCCCATCCCCTTGAGCAGCGTGCGTGCCCATGACAGCCGGTACTCGATCTCGGTTTTCGGCCCGCCGTCGTGGATGACCAACTGCTGCTCGTCGGTGAAGCCCTCGCGTTTGGCGACTGTCTCGACGATCTCGCTGATCGAGGCAGAGCCGCCCAGCTCGAACACAGCCCGCAGGGTGGGCCACAACAGCGTGCGTGGCTTCGGCATGTCGATGGCGACCATCGAGCAATCACTACATCCCGCCTCAACAAACTACCGGTAGTTCTGACAAGGCGTCGTGCGCGCCACAGCCGCCGCGAAAGCCCTTGGCCTCCGCACGATCTTCGGCTCGGAGCTGAGCATCGAGGTAGGTATTCAGCGTGTCCGCCCGCCCCAGTCCCAGCCGGACGGTGGCCTGGCTCTCGACGACGACCAGCCGCCGCTCACCCAACCTCACCGCGGCCCGGCGGCTTGGCCCCCACAACGGCCTGCCGCGCCTCGGCCCAGTGTTCCCGAACCGCTACCGGATCTGGGCGGGATCTGGGCAATCAGGACGTCAGAGTCCCCTTGTCACATGACAGGCCAAAAGGCAGGGGGAGTTCCGTGAACTTGATCAGGTCAACGCTCGCAGTCGTCGTCGCCGGGGTCGTCGTGACCGGTGGGGCCGCCGGGGCGAGCGCCGACACGGCAGTCGGATCTGACGCGTGCGCCGTCAACCACGTGTGCCTCTACAAGTACCCCAATCTGGTGGGCAAGGTCGCGGACCGCGCTTCCGGGGGGCCCGTGCTCGACTTGCCGCAGGCGGCCACCAACGCGCGCTCCTGGATCAACCGGGGGTACAGCCGCGCGTCCCTCTACGACGGCAGGAACGGCGCCGGCCGGTGCACGACGCTCCTGGCGTCGTCGCTGGACACGAACGTCGAGGTCTTCGACCACGTGGTGCTGTCCTGGCGGACCGACCGCGGCTGCTGACCGGATCCGGTCGCTGCGGGATCTGGGCGAGATCTGGGCGGCGCGGGCACCACAGTCTGCGTTGCCCGCTACCAGCGCAGTGCTGGTCGAGTGAAAAGGGGATTTCATGAAGTTCGGGAAACTGGCGATCGTCGGAGCCATCACGGGGGCGATCGTCACCGGTGGGATCGGTATCGCGTCCGCTGACGTGTCGACGCAGTCCGACGCGTGCGGCGCCGACCGGGTGTGCATCTACAAGAACAACAACTACTACGTGAAGATCGGCGAGCGGGCGCCCTTCAACGGCGTCGCCAACATCGCGCTCGCGAACAACGACGAGATGTCGTCGTGGAAGAACCTCACGAACGTGCGTGCGGCCTGGTACCACGACCAGAACGGTACGGGGCACTGCGTCGGCATGGCTTCGTCCGGTCACGACAACGACATCAACTCCTATGACGACAACAAGCTGTCGTCGTGGAGGACCAACCGGGGATGCTGACCCCATCCTCCCGCGCGGCGAGCCCGTTCCTGGTCGTCGAAGACGTCAGCCGGTCGTTCGTCACCGCCGCCGAGACCGTGGAGGCGGTGCGGAACGCCACCTTTTCCGCTCACCAGGGAGAGTTCGTCTGCGTCTTCGGTGCGAGCGGATCGGGCAAGTCCACGCTGGTCAACCTGATCGCGGGTCTGGACAGCGCCGACGCCGGGAGGATTCTCGTCGGGCAGGCCGATCTCGGCCTGCTCGACGAGGGCGGTCGAGCCAGGTGCAGGCTGGACGCGATCGGCGTGGTGTTCCAGGACCACAACCTGATCGAGGAGTTCACCGCGGCGGAGAACGTCGCGCTGCCGCTGGAGGCCAGGGGCGTCGCCCGGAAGTCGGCGCTGCGCCAAGCCTCCGCGCAACTCGCGCGCGTCGGCCTCGCCGGTCTGGAGGACCGGCTGCCCGGTCGGCTCTCCGGCGGGCAACGCCAACGGGTCGGCATCGCTCGCGCGCTGGTCGGCGAGCGTGATCTCCTGCTCGCCGACGAACCGACCGGCGCCCTCGACTCGCGCAGTTCCCAAGAGCTGTTCGAACTGATCCGCGGGCTGTGCGACCAGGGCGCGGTGGCGGTGGTGTGCTCGCACGACGTGCGGTGCCAGGAGTTCGCCGACACGGTGTACGAGATGGTCGACGGCCGTCCCCTGCTCAGGGAGCGGGTGTCATGAGGTTCCCGTTCTCGTTGGCCCGCAAGCTGATGCGCGGCCGCGTGCTCGCCCGGTCGAGCGCGATCACCGGGGTCACCGCGGCGGTGCTGATCGCGTTGTTCATCACGCTCAAGGCGTTCGCGCCCTCCGGCCCGCAGGTGGTCGAGCGGGATCTCGGCCGCTTCGACTGGAAAGCCGACCTCAGCGCGGCGGCAGGCCTGACGCCCGGTAACGCGGGCTTGGCCGACAAGATCGCCACGGCGGCGCGCGGTGCGGGCGCCGGCGACGCGGTGGTCTCGGTGACCTCCCTCGACGTCCGGCCCGCCGTGGTCGACCCGCCGGTGACGAAGTACCTCGAAACGGACTGGTCGGCGAGCCCGTTCCCGGAACGCTTCGCGCTGGTCGCCGGGCGGTGGCCGACGGAGCCCGGTGAGGTGGTGCTCAGCGGTCCGTCCTGGTCCAACGCCGACACGGTGTCCGTGCTCGCGGGCAACCACGCGTTCCGGGTCGTCGGCACCGCCGACGACCGGTATTCCGACTGGGACCTGTTCCTGGCCGCCCCTGGCACCTTCGCCGAGATCGACACCGCCGGGGTGACCGGTTACCCGACCCTGTACTGGGGTGAGCAGGCCGATCGGGACCGGGTGGTCGCCGCTGTCGGCGCGGTGCTCGGCACGCGGACCGGCGACCTGGAGCAGGGGATCGTGTCCCGGCAGACCGTGATCGAGGCGGGCACCCAGTCGTGGGTCGAGCGCTTCCCGCTGGCCTATCGGATTCCGGCGCTCGCGCTGCCGCTGCTGTCCGTGCTGACGATCGTCGGACTGACCCGGCGGAGATCGACGCGCACGGTGGAAGTGCTGGTGTCACTGGGCATCAGCCGGTTCCGAGCGGTCGCGGGTGTCGGCTCGGCGACGGTGGCGTGGACGATGATCTCGACCTTGCTCGGCGTGCTCGCCGGCATCGGGCTCGGCCTCGTCGTGCGGCCGATCACCCAGCGGTGGCGGGTGGAGCCACCGCACGGGTTGCCGAGCCTGTGGTCTCCGGTGGCCCAACTGCTGCTGGTCACGGCCGCCGCCTGCCTGCTCGCGTTCGCCGCGCTCCGGCCGTGGCGGACGGTGTCCGCCGAGGCGGTCACGCTGGTCCGCCGATGCGCCGCGATCATGGCCTGCGGCGTGCTCGTGTTCCAGGCCGTCGGCCTCGACACGACGGTGAAGGCCATGGTGTTCACCGGGTTCGCGGGCGTGGCGGTGCTGCTGGCCTCGCCCGACCTGATCGGCGCTGTGCTCAGGTGGCTGCCGACCAGCGGAGCCCGGCTCAGGCTGGGGCGGCAACGGCTGCTGCACGACCGGAGCAGGGCGGTCGCCGCCGTGGCGGTGCTGACCGCCGTGCTCGCCGCACCGATCGCACTGCTGACGTTCCTGGCGACCGAGGTCGCGACCCAGGAAGCCAAGTACGTTCCCGAAGTCGGCGCGCACCAGGTGGTGCTCAGCGGACTCGGCGGCCCGACCCAGGCGCCACCTCCCGAGGCGGTCGCGGCGGTCACCGGCCGGGTCCGCTTCGCCGCGTCGCCGATCCGGCTGCACTTCACACGGGGTGTGCTCGTCGTCGACACCCCGGAGGAGGTCGGCCGACTGGCCAACCGCCTGCTGACCAGCGCCGAAACCGAGACCCTTCGCCGCGGCGACGCCCTTGCCCCGGCGGCCTTCCAGCACGTGTGGCAGGCGTTCGACCGGGGCGTGCTGCTCACCTCCGCCGCGCGGGACCTGCGCCTGCCGGCCACCGACGGCGGGATCGTCTTCACCGACGTGCCGGACGCGGACGCGGCGGCGGCTCAGCAGGCCATCCTGGACGCCCGGCTCGACCACGGGCTGATCGGCGTGCACCAGCCGCCGGAGCCCGCCTTCGTGCCCACGACGTTCTACGCCGCCGTCCTCGGCTTGGCGGCGGTCGCGCTGCTCACCACCATGGCCGTCGCGAGGTCGCAGGTCGGCACCTTGCGGACCTACCTCGGCCGACTGCTCGCCATCGGCCTGCCGACCCGCTGGGCACGGCAGGTGCTGGCGGTCGAGATCGCCCTGGTCGTCGGGGTGAGCACACTGCTCGCGCTGGCCATCGCGATCCCGTCGCTCGTGCTCGCCGCCTACCGGATCGACAGCCTCACGCTGCGCGTCCCGTGGCCGCACCTCGGCGTCCTGCTGGGGACGTTCTACCTGGCCACCGCCTGCGCGACGACCATCTCCAGCCGACGGCTCCGCGTCCGGCCGTGATCGTGGATCCGGTTCGCGCACCAACTGTGGGGTGCCAGAACTCAGCACTGAGCTGCTGATCTGCGGTGATCGTGCACCATGGGACCGTCAACCGATTCTCGGCGGCCTGATCAACGAGTACGAACCCGCAACGGCTCAACACAGGCCAGAGCCGTTTGGCTGCCTTGGAACCCACAGGCTACGACCACGAGTGCTCCGGGCTGGTCATCGTGTCCCTGTCCGGCCTGGACCTCGGCACCGAACAGGTCGATCCGGTCGGGGGGCCCAACGATGTCGTGAGGTGTTGGACGTCTGATCGAGCATCCCATCGGAGCACCATCACGCCCCTCCCCGTACTCGAACGAGGTGCCTCTGCCAGACCGGACGGCGGCGAGCGGCGTTGGTCCAGCGCCGCGTCAGGGATCCGACCGACCACCAGTGCGGCTCGGCGGGCGACGTCTGGTCATGGCCGCGCAGGTAGCCGGCCACGGGGCCGGGCGGCGTGAACTCCTCCACGACCAAGCGGGTCAACCGTTCGGTGACCAGGCCGATCGGTTCGTCGTCGAGCAGCAGCGTCGCGGTGCACTGCAACGACATCGGCTCGCCCGCCTCGTCGTCGTGGAACACGATCGACCGCACGGTCTGCTCGGTCCGGCGGAACCGGGGGCCGCACTCGGTGGCCAGGGCCACGCCGAGCGGAATACGGGTGGCGTGGGTGACCTCGGGGTTGTCGGGGTGCGGGATGCCGCACGCCAGTCGCACCGGCCGCGGGATGCGGTCCGGGATGACCAGGGCTTTGGTCAACGCCAGCGTGCGGCCGCCGCGTGCGCTGCTGAGCATGCCCACTCGCTCGTGGCCGGTGATGTGCTGTTCGCCCCGCAGGTCGATGTGCTCCCGTGCGGTCAGGACGTGCTCGCGGGCACCCAGCACGTGGATGGTTGGGTACGCCCCACCGGTCCACCACGCCAATGCCGCCGACAGGGTGCGAGCACCCCCCACCAACTCGTGCAACTGGGCCAGACGGCCGTCGAAGTCGTGGTCAACCAGGTTGGTTCGCATCAGACGGCCCATCCCCACTGTCTCGAAAGGACTGCGACGCAAGCGTCGCCAGCTACGTGAATGCACTCCCGTCGAATTGGTATCCGATTCCGTTGGCAGTAAATGAAACCGTACTTACGGTACGACACCTGGGACGCGCTGTGACGACCAATTGTCGAACCACCCGAACGGCCGCCGAAACGGTCGCTGTGCGCGAGATCAACGCACCAGAGCCCGACCGACCGGACGAACGAACTGCCCGATGTCGTCCAAGACCAGCCGGACGTCACCGATCGTGCGCACCACGGCGGCAAACCCCGCTAAACGAGTTGGTGGGACAAGGGGGCAGAGGGTGGGTGCGACAAACCCACCCTGAACGTCACCCGTGCCTTTGGCGTTGAAACCATGAACGACGAGCTTACGATCGCGCATCTGCACGAGCAGTGGATGTTCGACTGGGATCGTCGGGAAGGGACGCGCCCTTCGACTTCCAGCGCACCTTCGGCGAGTTCTACGACTTCGGTTCACCGGACCTCCGCCTCTACGACGACTTCGACGAGGAGCAGCGGGTGGCGACGATCAACGGCACGCCCACTCCGGATCCGGACAAGTCGGCGGCAGTCCGGGAATGGATGGCCGCCGCCCTGCGCCGGGAGACCACCTGACGATCGCCGGCCCTCAGGCCCCGGCTGCCAGCCGACCTTCCGGCACACCTCGAGGGAATGGACGGCCGGCCTGGAGCCGACTTGGCCTGGGTCGCGCCATTCCGCTGTGGGAAGCCACGCTCATCGGCACGGGAGCGTGCTGCCCGCCGCACAGGTAGAAATAGACGCCGACCCGGTGTCGACCAAGGTGGCAACCGTGGTCGGTGACACGAACAGGCCACCGCAGGCGACAATCACAGCCGGCAACGCAAGTCATCGCTCAGGTGAGTCATCCTGGGTGGTGACCACTATCGCTGGTAGTCACGTCGGCGGTCTGCGATCGCCCGACCTACCGGCGACACTCACCGCGACTTTGCCGAGCCCCTGAGCCCGGGCTGGCCTCCACAGCCGGACACCTGAGTCGCACTTGGACATTGTGACCAGCGGCGCAGCGTTCTCGCAACGTTCGTTCAGCAGGTGGTTGAGACGGTTTCCCCACATCAGATCGACAGGGGGAACCGATGAGGAGAATTCTCACGGCGGGCATGGCCGTGCTCGTCGTGGCCGGTCTGCTCGGGGTGCCACGAGCGGTCGCCGCGCCGTCGCCGTCGCCGTCGCCACGAGCGGTCACCGAGTCCGCGGTGCAGCAGGGCAAGCGCGACGAACTGTTGGGCAAGGGCTGGCAACTGTCCGATGACCGGGTGTGGACGACGTCCGGTGACGCGAACGGGCTGCACGTGCTCGTCGCGGACGCGAAGACCGGCTACGCCTGGCGCACCGCTGCCACGTTGCGGCAGGGACCGGTGGGGGAAGTCGACCAGTGGATCGGCAACGCGTGCGCCACCGAGTCCGGGCAACGGCTGGTGGTCGTCTACGCGCCGAGGTCGTTCACCAACACCGGTGAGCTGTTCGACCGAGGCGGGTTCACCGCCGTGGTCGACCTGAACTCGGGCGAGGTGCGGGATCTTCCCGTGCGCACGTCGCTCGCCTACTTCAACCCCGGCTGCGGCACGGGGGAACGGGCGGTGCTCACCCAGGCCGGTGACGACGACCTCGGCAAGACGGGGCTGATCACGCTCGACGCGGTGAACGGCTCCCTCGGCGAGCGCGTCGAGGTGCCGGGGCAGCTCACCTCGGCGGTGCCGACCCGTGACGGCATCGTCGGCGCGGACCGCGACGCGGTCGTGCGGGTCGCGGCCGATGGCCAACGCACCGTGCTGGCCGACACCTCCGGCGTGCCGTCCCGGCTCACCCCGGACGGTTCCGGCGGTCTGGTGTTCATGGACCTCGACGGTGCCGCGGACAGGACACGGGTCCGCCGCGCCGTTTCGACGGCCGGGACCACGAAGCCCGCGACGACGACCTTGGCGCACGGCTCACTCGGCGATCTCGGTGTGACAGCGGGGTCGGGGCGCAAGGTGTTCATCACCGGTGCGGCGTCGAGGGTGGAGTCCCTGCCCCCGGTGGTGGCCAAGCTCGACGTGCCGGAGGACGCGGTGGTGTCCACCGGCGGCGAGGCAGTGGTGACCAAGGTGCTCACGTCCAAGAACGCCGATCCGCGCCTGCGAGCCGTCGACCCGGACGAGGCGCAACCGGTGTCGATCGAGGCGAAGAGCACCAAGACCGGCAAATCCCTGGAGTTCGCCGTCTCACCGGACACCGCGCCGACCCCCGCCGTGGCGGAACGGATGTCCGCCCAGGGCTCATCGATCGACGTCGGGTACTCCTGCGCGGTGCCGCGCAACGACCCGGCCACCCAGGTGTACCAGCCCAAGCCCAAGCAGGTGGAGTGGGCGGCGGACATGGCCGTGAACGGGAAGCTCATGGTGCAGCGGCCGGTGAACTGGCACGGCAACGGTCTCGGCGCGTACAAGCCACAGGAGCTGTTCCAGCCACCGCCGCTGAAGAACACCGACAACGGCAAGGTCCCGGCCCAGGTGCTGCTTGGCATCCTCGGCCAGGAGTCCAACCTGTGGCAGGCCTCCAGGGTCGTGATGCCCGGTGAGTACGGCAACCCGCTGATCGGCAACTACTACGGCAACAACATCTACAACAACGACCCGGACGACGATTGGAACATCGACTGGGACAAGGCGGACTGCGGTTACGGCGTCTCCCAGATGACGGACGGGATGCGCAAAGCCGGTCACGAGAAGCCCGGCGAGACCGCGCTGCCGTGGCAGAAACAGAAGGCCATCGCCACCGACTACGCCGCGAACGTCGCCGCCGGCCTGCAACTGCTGTCCGGGAAGTGGAACCTGTTGCAGGACAGGGGTGTCATGCTGAACACCAACAACCCGGCGGCCATCGAGAACTGGTTCCTCTCCGCGTGGGCGTACAACTCGGGCTGGCACGAACCCGGTGAGCCCGACTCCGCCGGGGCGTACGGACTCGGCTGGTTGAACAACCCGGCCAACCCGAAGTACGCCCCGGAGCGGCACGACTTCGGGCTGAGGCCCGATGACTTCGCACATCCGAACCTGTGGCCCTACGAGGAGAAGGTGCTCGGCTTCGCGATGTACCCGCCATCGGGCTGGGAGGCACCGGGGGTCTCCGTGCCGTTCTTCCGCGGCGCGTGGTGGTCCACCACGAGCCAGCGCGCGACGGCACGCCCGCAGCCGGGTCGGTTCTGCACCGACGCCGACCAGTGCCAGTGGGGCAAGGAATTCGTACCGGACTACCCCGGCACCGGGCCGGACAACACCGGTGACGTGCGCGGCGAGCCTGCCGGACCGTGTGGGCACCTGAACGGCGCGTTCCACGACCTCAAGTGCTGGTGGCACGACTCCGTGGTCTGGAAGGACTGCCAGAACGAGTGCGGGCACGAGTACATCCGCTACGTCTACCCGGACTACGAGGCCGAGCCGGACGACGGCGTCAGCTATCCGCCGCAGTGCGGGGTCGTCGGCCTGCCGTCGACCGCGCGGGTCGTCGACGACGTGCCGGGGGGCACCCCGACCATTCGGGTTCCCGGCTGCGCCAAGACGCCGAACGCGGGTTCGTTCGACCTGTCCTTCGGCATCAACGGACAGCACCAGGAGTCGGCGAAGATCGACCTGCACCAGATCGGCGGCGGGTTCGGGGCGCACTTCTGGTTCTCCCACACCAACAAGGACGACCCGTTCGAGTACATCAGGGGCACCTGGACCTTCGGCCAGACCGTCACGGGGTGGGCACGGGTCTTCGTGCACGTCCCCGACCACGGCGCCCAGACCCGGCAGTCCGCCTACTGGATCGACCTCGGCAACGGCGAGAAGCGATTCCGGGTGCTGCCGCAGCGGATCGGCACGAACAAGTGGGTCTCACTGGGAGCCATGCCGTTCAACGGCACCCCGAAGATCTGGCTGTCCAACCAGTCCGATGATGGCAAGTCCGAAGAGGACATCGCCTGGGACGCCGTGGCGGTCGCCCCGCTGCCGGGCAAGCCCGCCAACATCATCGCCTCGCTCGGCGACTCCTACTCCTCCGGCGAGGGGGCATCGGTGTCCGGAGGCGGCGACTACTACCCCGAGACCGATGTCGACGGGCTGACCGCCATCACCCCCAAGTTCGCCGACTGGCGGGATG
The DNA here is from genome assembly GCA_039922235.1 of Umezawaea sp. Lineage (GTDB taxonomy): Bacteria > Actinomycetota > Actinomycetes > Mycobacteriales > Pseudonocardiaceae > Umezawaea. Next base: position 11,736 of record JBDSAJ010001086.1, on the reverse strand, counting down.
CGTGCCACCGTTCCACCAAGGCGTGGTCGCGGATGATGCGGCTCGGCGACTCGGCCACCCCGATCGGCCAACGCGCCGACGCGCTCGACCCGACGGTGGACCACCGGCTGGTCGCGTGCTCCAGTGCCCGCACGAGCGCGATCCTTTCCAAGGACGGCCCCGCGAACGCGGTCGGCGGCAAGGGCGAGTTCGTCTACCACGAGGTCGCGCAGCTGGACTCGGGGTGGGTGGACGCCGACACCACACTGGTGACGCTGTCCATCGGGGGCAACGACGCGGAGTTCGTCGACGTGCTCAAGAGCTGTGTCGTGGACAACCCGCTGGTGCCCTGCCAGACCTCGTCGCTGCACCCCGACAAGGACTCGCGGCCGCTCAAGGAAACCGAGCCGGAGCTGATCCAGGGCAAGGTGAGGGCGTCCGTGGAGACGGTGCTCAGGCAGATCCACGCCAAGGCCCCCAACGCGAGGATCGTGCTTGCCGGCTACCCCGCGCACATCATCAGCAGTTCGCTGTGCCTGTCCACCGGCGCGATCCTGCCCGGCGAGAACGAATGGCTCGGCGAGATGGGCGTGCTGATGAACATGCAGCTCCAGGCGGCTGTGAACACCGTCGCCGCGGAAGGAGCGCGGATCCGGTTCAGCGACCCCACACCCGACTTCGACGGCAAGGGTGTCTGCGGCGACCCCGAACTGATCCACGGCGTCGTCGTCACCCACACGCCGGGCGACCCGCCGAACCAGCCGGTCTCGGCGCAGAGCTTCCACCCGAAGATCGAGGGCGCACAGGCCTACTCCAACGCCCTCACCCGCACGCTCGGCACTTTCTGAGCGGCAGCCAACCGACCGAGAGGACAGCAGTGAACAGGTCCCGAATCGCGCGCACACTGCAAGCACTGGCGCTTACCGCGGTCTTCACCGCCTCGGCGGCGGGCACCGCCACCGCCCAGGTGCCGGACACCCCCGCCAAGACCCCGGCCGTCGGGGTGCAGAGCGCCCCGACGGAGATCCCGAACTTCCAGACGGGCATGTACCTGGACGACAGCTTCGAGTACGGCCTGCGCGCCATCGAGCCGAACGGGGGCCTCTACCAGAAGTGGTGGGTGACCGTGTGGAGCGACAACACCCGTGAGCTCAAGAACTACGTCACCGGGCGCTGCGTCGAGGCCAACAACAGCGGCGGGGTGTTCGCCGCCAAGACCTGCACCAAGTCACGCTTGCAGAGCTGGGAGTTCATCGCGAACTACTACTTCGAGCACTACCACTACTTCGCGATGGAGAACCAGCAGAACGGCTGCGCGCTCGACCACAGCGGCCAGTACGGCCTGCGCTGCATCACCTACTACGGCAACGGCTACCAGGCCTGGAACGCGCGTGACACCGGCTGAGACCGGTCACCGGTCACCGGCCCCGGCGCGGCGACGCGCCGGGGCCACCCGGCCGAGCAGGGCCTCGATCTCGTGGACTACCGGGTCCTGTCGCTCGGTCGCGAACTCGTGGGCCCGACGCCAGACGGCGGCGGCTTCGGCGGGGTCGCCTGCGGCCGCCAACTGCTGGCCGAGCCGGATCCGCATGACCAGGTCACGGCCGGTCGCCCCGATGTCCTCGGTGACCCGCACCGCTTCCCGGTAGACCTCGACGGCGGCGCGATGGTCGCCGGTCGCGGCGTGCACGGTCGCGGTCGTGTCCAGGCCGGCGATCAGGCGCGTCAGTTCGCCTGCGGCGCGGAACTCGTCCGCGGCCCGTCGTGCTGCGGCGAGGGCCTCGGCGAACCTGCCCAGGCCGCTCAACGCGTTGGCGTGGTTGTTCAGCGCCATCGCCGCGAACACCGCGTCCCCCTCGGCCAAAGCGAGGGTGCGGCAGCGCGCGGTCGCCTCGAGGGCCTCACGGTGCCGCCCGGCCGAGTTGTAGCTGGTGCTGACGTTGAGCAGCGACGCCGCGAGTTCGAGGGGGTCGCCCAGCTCCTCGAAGATCCGCAGCGCCCGCAAACCGACGACCAAGGCGTCATCGGCCCGTTCGAGGTTGCCGTACGGCAGCGAAAGACCGTTGCAGCACTTGGCTTCCAGGTACTTGTCGCCGATCTCGACCGCGTAGCCGAGCGCCGTCTCGTACGCCATGGCCAGGCGGGCGTGATCACCGCACAGGAGGTAGTAGTGCCAGCAGAGTTGCGCGATCAGGATGCTGCTGCGCTTGCTGTCGTGGTCGTCGGCCCGCACCACCAGTTCCAACAGCGTGTCGCGTTCGCTCTCGTACCAGGCCATCACCTCCCGGCGGTCGGTGAACTCCAGCGCGGTCACGCCGTCCGGCAGCGGCGGGATCGTCAATTTGTGCGGTGAGCCCGTCAGGACGCCGCGGCCGCTGAGAGCGGTGCGGAGGTACCAGCCGACCAGGCGGTTGCGGGCCGCCCGCTCCTGCTCCGGATCACGGGTGAGGTCCCGCGCGAACTCGCGGAGCAGGTCGTGCTGCTCGTAGCGGTCGTCGTCGCTCCTGCCGAGCAGGCTCGCCGTGACCAGATGATCCAGCTCCGTGGCGGCCCGCGCCTCGTCCACACCGGCGAGAGCGGCCGCGGCCGGGACGCTGATGTCGTTGCCGGGGAACAATCCCAGCAGCGCGAACATTCGGGCCGCGTCGGGTTTCAGCGCCTCGTAGGACCACGTGAACAGCGCGCGGAGATCGGTGCCCGCCTCGTCGTCGAACGACAGCGCCGCCAGCCTGCTCGGCCGTCGGCGCACCGAGTCCACGACCTTGCGCAACAGCCACGTCGGGTGCAGTGCGGCCTGCTCGGCGGCGAGCCGGACGGCCAGTGGCAGCCGGGCGCAGAACTCGACCAGGTCCGCCGCGGCCTCTCGCTCGTTCTCGACCCGCTCGGCGCCGATCACGCTGCCGAGCAGGGTGATCGCCTCGGCGGGCGACATCAGGTCCAGCGTCACCAGGCGAGCGCCGTCGCGGACCGACAGACCGCGCAGCTTGGACCGGCTCGTGACCAGCACGAGCGAGTCGTTGCCCGGCAGCAGCGGCCGGACCTGGTCACTGTCCTTGGCGTTGTCCAGCAGAAGCAGCACCCGCTGTCCGGCCGAGACGGTGCGGAGCAGCGCGGTCCGATCGGAGAGGCTCTGCGGGACGCGGTCCGCGGCCACGCCCAGCCCGCGAAGCAGCGACGCGAGCGCGTCCTCGGCGCTGACCGGCGCACCGGGGCCGTAGCCGTGGAGGTTGAGGTACAGCTGACCGTCGGGGAACAGGTGCTCAACCCCGTGCGCCCAGTGGATCGCGAGGGTCGTCTTGCCGACCCCACCCGCACCGTCGACCACGAGCGGACCACCCTCGGCCACCGAAGCGGTCAAAACGTCCAAAGCGGACTTCCGGCCGACGAACCCGCGGATCGCCGGCGGCAACTGCCGCGGTCTCGACTCCACGACCACGCCCGCGCCACCGCCGGTCACGATGTCCTGGTGGACGGCGCGCAGCGCCGGGCTCGGATCGACACCGAGCACCTCGGCGAGCTGTCCGCGCACGAGCGCGTAGCGCTCCAGCGCCTCCGCCTGCCTGCCACTGCGGTAGAGCGCCAGGATCAGCTGGCCGTTCAGCCTCTCGTCGAGCGGGTGCAGTTCGCTCAACGCCAGCAGTTCCGCGAGCACGCCAGCGTGCTCCCCCCGCTCGAGCCGGGTGTCGAAGTGGTCGAGCCGAACGGCCAAATGCCTGAACGACCACCCTTCCCGCGTCCGGTCGAGCCACTCGGTGTGCAAGCCCGCGAACGGCTCCCCACGCCACAGCGCGAGCGCCTCCTCGTGCTTGCCCGCCGCGACGGCGTCCTGGTACCGGTGCAGGTCCGAACACCCCGGTTCGACGATGATCCGGTAGCCGACGCGACCCCGTTCGATCACCGGTCCCAACGACCGCCGCAGCTTCGACAGGTAGCTCCGCAACGCGTTGCCGCGTTGTGGCGGAACCGCCTCGCCCCACACCCGATCGGCGACCTGGTCCAACGGCACCGTCCGGTTCGCGTCCACGAGCAGCGCCGCCAGCACGCACTGCCGCCGCGCGGGCCCGAGGTCCACCACCCGGCCGTCCACTCGTGCGACAAGCTCTCCGAGCACGTCGAACTCGACAGCCATTTCCCCTCCCCATGCCCTGTATAGCGAGGCGTTGCGGGAGGGTCAAGCGCCCCGGAGCACATCGGAGGAGGACCGCGTGAACTGGTGCCCGACCACGCGGAACCCGGCAGCTCCCAGGCCCCGTCACCCGCGTGGACGAGGTGTTCGGCAGGCACGATGTCCGGGCCGGTGATCGACATCTGGTCCGTTGCCAGCGTTCGACGAAGTACCCGCGGTCGGCAGGCTGTCCGCTCGGCCGGAAGCGGCCGCGGCTCTCAGCAGTGGTCGATGACGACGTGCACGACCTGACCCTGGGCTTCGGTCCGCAGCCTGCGCAACTCCTGCGAGAGCCCACTTCGGGCCGGCCGCGACCAGTTTGGGCGCCCATTTCTACGAAGAGACGGTCATCGAGTGCGTGGTCCCCGCGCCGGCCACGGTCACATCCGTCCCGGTGTGCGGTTCCTGCCCGCCGCTGCGGCCGCGGCCCTGGAAGACCGCTCCCCTGGGTTCGTGGCCGACGTGGTGCGCGGGATGGAAGTGCACGATGTGCCGCGAAACCGTGCGGCCCCTGCGGCGTGGGGGGCGCGACGAGCGCTGTGGGCGTTGGTCAGCTTGCGCGCGCACACAACACCGCAACGGCCTCAGCACCAGCGGCGCTACCGCCGCACCGGCACTCCGATGACCATGCGTTCGCACGACCGGGTGCGGAGGTTGTTCGACGGGTTCACGCTCGTCGACTCCGGCGTGGTGCACCTGCCGCTGTGGCGGCCGGAGTCCCTCGACGAGGTCGACGAGCGTCCTGAGCGCTTCGCCGGGCTTGCGGCCATCGGCCGCAAGCCCTGACGCGGATCAGCTCATCTCGAACGTCCAGTCCGGCCACGAGCCGTCGTCGGCCCAGCAGGTCGTCTGCTTGACCAGCCTGTGGATGCCGTCACCCTCGCCGTCGCGTTGCGGCTCGAGGCACCTCTGGCTGCGCAGGTTCCTGATCGCCGCCGGGGTCTGGCCGTCCGGGTTGCCGGGGCTGTGGTCGACGAAGCCGAACCACTGCTGGAGGTTGTTGAACTCGGCGTTGCACGTGGCGAGGTGCATCGGCACGTTGTCGTCGGTGCTGCCGTTCTCCGGCTCCAGGCACAGGCCGGTCGCCCGGTCCTGGATGCTGTAGGTCGGGGTGGTGCCGACCGAGCCCACCTTCTTGACGATCCACGTGTTCGCCGTCCACAGCGAGCACGGACGGAGCTCCATGCGGCCGGCGCTCGAGTTCTGCACCGGCTGCATGCAGGTGTGGTACACGGCGACGCTGCCGATCTGCGGCATGAACGGCGCCGCGCTGTCGTGACCGCCCAACGGCCGGATCGCGACGGCGTCCCACACGACGTCGGTCGGCGCCTCCGGGCCGTCCATCAGGTTCGTGAGGGACACCTTCGGCTTGCCGTAGAACGGGAACTCGCCCAGCACGACCCACCGGTCGTAGGCCGCGAGCTGGTCGAGCTTCTTCTTCACCGGCCCGTTCGACGTGTAGACCGTGTAGTTGGCGAAGGCGACCTGGGTCGTCCTCGCATCGAGGTGCGCGGGCAGGTGCACCATCACCTGACCGAGGCCGTCGACGACGTTGTTGAACTCCCACGTGCCCGTGATCTGGAGCTTGCGCCCCGCGTCGCTGTTCACGGCGTTGTGCCCGAACCAGAAGTGGCCGCCGAAGCCGCCGCTGATCTGGTGCAAGTCGATCTGCCCGGTCGAACGCCCGCTGTCGTCCTTGCCGAACGTGAGGCCGAACGAGCCGGAGTTGCCCCGGATGTTGACCTTGCACGACGGGGTGCGGATCGGCGCCTCGTTGTCCGGACGGTCGTCGATCACCAGCATCGTGTTGTCGATACCCGAGTTGGTGCACATCGGCGGGTACGACGTGCCGTCGGCCTGTTCGTCGGCGTAGGCCGGGTACGGGAAGCGCTCGTACTCGAGACCACACGTCGCGTTGCAGTCCGGTTTCCAGGTGGCGGGGTGGTGCACCCAGCACTTGAGGTCGTACAGACCAGCCGAGTCGGTGTGGCCGCACGGTCCGACAGGCTCACCCTTCACGTCCGGGGCGTTCGGCGGGAACTGGCCGCCGGTGTAGCACTGCTCGGCGGCGACGCAGAACAGCTCGTGGGTCGGCCACGCATGGGCGCGGTTGTAGGTCGCCGAACCCGGTGTCGTCTCGGAGTCGGTGGTGCCGTTCCAGCTCGCCGCGCGGAAGAACGGAACCGACTGACCGGGTGCCTCGTAGCCCGACGGCGGGTTCGCGGCGAAGCCGAGCACCTTCTCGGGGTACGGCCAGCCCTGCGGGTGCGCGAAGTCGTGCGGGTCCTTGCCGAACGGCGCGCGGCCCGCCGGGTAGCGCGGGTTGATCGGGTTGTTCAGCCAGCCGAGGCCGTACGCGCCGTTCGAACCGTCCTCGCCCTGCTCGTGGTATCCCGAGTTGTAGGCCCACACCGCGTAGAACCAGTTCTCCAGGCGCAGCGGGTCGTTGTTGTTCAACGTCATGCCCTTGGCCTGCATCTGGTTCCACTTTTCGATCAGCAGCTTGAGTCCTGCGGCGAGGTTCGCCGCGTAGTCCGTGGCGATCGCGACCTGTTGGTCGTGCGGCTTCGGGTTGTCGGGGGTGTGCGGCTTGGGATGACCGGGAAGTCGCATGCCGTCGGTCATCTGCGAGATGCCGTAACCGCAGTCCGCCTTGTCCCAGTTGATGTTCCAGTCGGACGGGTCGGCGACGTTGAGGCCGTAGTAGTTGCCGATCAACGGGTTGCCGTACTCACCGGGCAGGGTGTAGCGGTCGGCTTGCCACAGGTTCGACTCCTGACCGAGGATGCCGAGCAGGATCTGGATCGGCACGTGTGCGTTCGGCGCTCCGTTCAACGGCGGCAGCTGGAACATGCCCTGCGGCGTGTACGAGCTGAGGCCGTTGCTGTGCCAGTTCGCGGGCCTGGTGTTGTGCAGGTGGTCGCGCACGGCCATGTTCGCCGCCCACTCCACCTGACGCGGCTTGGGCTGCATCACCTCGACGTGGAAGTCGTTGCGCGGCACAGCGCACACGCGGTTCGCGTCGAGCGGGTCCTCCGACGGGACCGAATCCGTGGACGCGGCCTGAAGTGACTGTGCCGCAGCAGGTTGGGCGGCTTTCGGGGTGAGGTCGTAGCTGAGCGCCCTGCCTGTCCTCAGGCTCTTGCCCCTGATCTGCACCGGACGCGTGGCGCGCGGATCGGCGTCGGCCTTCGGGTTCACCTCGGTCACGGCGGCCTCGCCCGTGGTGGACACGACGGACGACGAGGGAACGTCGATCTTCGACACGGACTTCGGCAGCGACTCGGTCCTGTCCGCCTTGCCGGTGAGGAACACGCGACCGCCCGCGCCGCGCTGGACGCCGACGTCGCGGCCGGTGGCGAGCGTGACGGCGTCCTTGCCGGGGACCGCGCGGCGCACGCGCATCATGTCCTTGTCGTGGTCCATGAACACCACGCCGCCGTCGGCGTCCACGGCGACGTTGAACGGCACACCGCTGGTGCCGCGCACGAGCCGGTCCTTCGTGCCGTTGGCCCTGACCTGGATCAGGCCTGCGGCGTCGGCGACCACGAACCCGTCGTCGACGGGGGTCGCGGAGGTGACCTGGGCGCTCAGCTCGGTGCGCGGGCTGACGTGCCCGTTCGCCGCGTCGACCACCAGGACGCCGGTCTTGCCGAGGTCCTCGTCGCCTTCCTGCGTCAACGCCGCCGTCTCCCCCTTGCCGCAGCCGGGGTTGAAGTACGCCAGCGACGTGCGCACCGCCAAGCGCGTCACCGCTCCGGAGTCGAGGTCGACGACCGCGGTGAAGCCGCCTCGGTTGGCGAGCTGCTGGTTGTTGGTGAACGTGCGCGGCGCGTACACGGCGACCGCGCGCTTGCCGGATCCGGTGACGCACACGTTGCCGATCCACTGGTCGGCCTCGACGCCCGGCACGTCGAGCGTGGCGGCGGTGCGCCAGGTGTAGCCCGTCCGGACGTCGGCCACGAGCAGGTGCAACCCGGTGGCGTCGCCGCTGGTGGTGACCATCCGGTCGCCCGACTGCTGCCAGCCGCCGCCGAGCAGCTCGGTGCGCTCGTCGGCGTGCGCGGACGCGGCCGGCGCGATCGCTGTAAGGGCCAGCGCGCACAACGCGGCCCTCGTCCTCCATCTTCTCGTCATGCGCGCAGGGTGACCGCCCGGCGTTGCGCGAATGTTGTGACGGCGTTGAAGCCCAGCTCAGTACAGCCACGGGTTGGGCTTGCGCACCTTGCCGTCGTTGCGCCGCTACCGACTCGGACAGATCGGCATCCCACGCGACAAGCCGGTCGGCAAGCTGTCCGGTGGCCTCGGCAGCGTCGGTGCGCCGAGCACTGTGCGAGGTGATCGCGGATTTGTTCCAGTAAGCGGGCGAGATCCTGCTCGACGACAACCGCCACACCGACGCCGCCCACTGCTACACCCTGGCCACCGACGCCGCCCGCACCGCCGGAGCGTTCGACCTGTGGGCGTGCGCGATGATCCGCCACAGCTACCTGAGCCTGTTCGACCGCGACCCGGACCAGGTCGTCGAACTGATCGCACCGGTGATCCGCAGCGCACGCACCACCGGATCCTCGGTGATCATCCGTAGACTGCCGGGGCCCGCAGCCCACCACCGCCTGACCCCGGAAGAACCCCCCGTGCCGGTCGAGCCAGGACACCTGTTCCGCGAAGCGTGGATCGACGGCGTGCACCAGCACTACCCCGGCACCCCCAAACCCGGTTACGTCACCCCCTGGGACTACACACCGCAGTGGGAACGCGACAGCGCTACCGCCGTCGAACAGCAGATCGTCGACTTCGTGACCGTATCCGGCGGCACGACCGCCAAGTTCACCCGCGAGCAGCGCGGACAGTTCGAGCACGAACCCTCGCCGCCGAGCTCTCCTGATCGACGTCCTTGCTCGATCTGTCCGGGAAGCGGAGTGGACGTGCGCCACCACTGGCAGACCTCGACTGCACGACGCTGCCGCCGTCCCCAGGCAGGTCATTCCGCACTCGGGCTGCCCGCTGTTTCACTCCGGTGGCACGACATCACACGTTGCGGAAACACTGGGGACCACACTGGCCGCAGTCGAGTAGAGGGCTCACCGCTGTCCCGGCAGACGACCGTCGACTACTTGGTCACTGCTACACCCTGATCCGCCACTGCTCGCAACAGTCTTCATCATCAAGCGAAGTGGCGACGAGTTCACGCAGGCGTACAGCGTGGACGTGGTACTCGCCAGGGCCGGAAGATCGATCACGACGTCGTTCGACCCCTGTCACCGACGCCAGAATCACCTTGCCGGAACTGCAGGTGAAGGTGCCGGTATAGGAGTGCGCCTCGGAATCGTCCAGGTAGAAAGGAGAACCGCTCCACAGCTCGACCGTCGCCAGAACCTCGAGATTGCTGTCAGTGGTGTGGAAGACGGCACCACCAGCGCCACTCTGCCCGACCCAGTCGGGGTCCGTGCTCGTGCGGAAACCACCCACGTGTTCGCGGTCGGCTGGCGCGCCGCCCTGGCCACGCCGATCCGGCAGCCCGCAGTTTCGTGGCCACCAGCTGAGCCATGCCCGCGCTGGAACGGGCTGGAACAGGGCTGGAACGCCTCAGGTGCAGATGGTCGACGCGACCACCTGACAGTTGAGGAAGAGAGAGACCGTGAAGGTGCACAGCAAGATCTTCGGGATGTTCTTGGTGGGCGCGTTGGCGACCGTCCTGACCGCGGTGGGAGGCGAAGCGGCCCAGGCGACCACGTCGACCAGTCCCGCCTCTGAGATCAGCGCCGCCAGCCTCACCGGCAACTGGACGGACAACGGGACGGCGAGGCCGTCGATCATCCAGGGTGGGGTGGGCGGCGACAACCTCGTGGTGGACATGTCGTTCGCGAACCGCCCCACCGCCTTCGGGAAGTTGACCAGCGCGACGACCTTCTTCGTGACGTTCCCGGACGCCGGCAGGATCACCGGCACGATCTTCGGGAACGACGTTATCCAGTGGTCGAACGGCTCGGCGTGGCACCGGGTGTTCACCGGGCAAACGGTGCACGACATCAACGGGGTGTGGACGGACAGCGTCGCGTTCCGGCGCGTCACCAACAATGGTGGCTATGTCCGGGTGACCTTCGAGAACGGTGGTCTGGTCGGCGTCGGGTTCGTCCGCGACGCGTCGACGATCCAGGTCAGTTTCATCGGCGCTGCCACCCATCTCGGCACGGTGGACCCGAATGGGTTCATCCGCTGGTCCAACGCCACCACATGGTTTCATCCGATCCTTCACTGAGACCTGTTCGCCGCATGGTGTCGCTGGGCCACCCAGCGACACCATCGACGGACTGTCAACGTCATTGACAGGTTCCGATCCCATGACCAGCGCAGACGGAACCAGCCGACCACGGGAGAAGGGGACGGTCGCCGCAGGGTGAGCAAGAGTGAACGGCACCCACGGAACCCTAGTGACGTGTACGAGGCTGTTCGCCGTGCCCTGCCCAACGCGGTGCAGGTCAGCGATCGATGGCACCTCTGGCGAAATCTCTGCGACAAGGTCCTGCTGGAGGTCCGCGCGCACGCCGGGTGCTGGGCCACCGTCAACCCGCCCCGTCCTGGCGGAGTTCACGAGCAGACCACCCGCGAACGCTGGAACAACGTCCACGATCTCCTCGGTCAAGGCGTCGGGCTGCTCGACTGCTCCCGCCGCCTCGGCGTTGCCCTGAACACGGTCAAGCGCTACGCACGCATGCCCGAACCTCAGGCTCTGCGCATCGCGCCCACCTACCGCCAGACCCTGGTCGACCCCTACCGCGACCATCTGCGTGCCCGCCGCGCGACCGATCCCGCAGTCCCCGCTACTCACTTACTCATGGAAATCCGGGATCTGGGCTACACCGGCAGCGCCAACCTGTTGGTCCGCTACCTCAACCAGGGCCGCGCCGAAGGGGACCGCCCTGTCACAACCACCCGTCACGTCAGCCATCTCATGCTCACCAACCCAGAGAACCTGCACCCAAAGGACACGACTCTGCAGAAGAAGATCGCTGCGTCCTGCCCGGAGATGACCGCACTCGCCACTCTGGTATCCGGCTTCGCCGCCCGGCTGAAACCGGCCGCGGGCAACGATGTGAAACTCACCGAGTGGATCGCGGCCGCTCGCGCTGCCGACCTGCCGAACTTGCACAGTCTCACCAACGGCCTCGAAATCGACCGGTCCGCCGTGGACGCCGGCCTCACCCTGCCCTACCACAATGGCCGCACCGAAGGCGTCAACACCCGCGCCAAAAGGATCATGAGACAGATGCATGGGCGCGCCGGATTCGACCTTCTCCGCCACCGCATCCTCCTGCCCTGACAGATACCCAGCGTCACCACCGACTACGAGACAGAGCCGAACGTTTGACCCATCGTGTGCGCCGACGTCCGCTTCTGCCGATGAGCGGGCGACAGTGTCCGGCGGGGCCAACCTTGCGGACAGGACCGGCACCCGGCCGGTGGGGCCTGGTCACCGCACGACGTTGTAGACGAGCTTCTGGATGCCGTTGCCGTACGACTCGCTCTCGACGAGCTTGAGGCTCTGCTTGTCCTTGTCGGTTTCGCTGAACAGCCGCTTGCCCGCGCCG
>JBDSAJ010001085.1:0-2700 GCA_039922235.1 Umezawaea sp. | reverse complement strand
CGACGACCGCGGGATCGACTCGGTAGTTCACCAGGAGACGTCGTTCGACGACGCTCGACATCCGTGGAGGCTTCACTCGGGGTCCCCGTTCCTCGTGGTTCGGCGCCTGCGGTGCCTGACGACGGCTTGCTCAGGGCAGACCGCGCTCAGGAACCTGCCGACGGACAAGGCCAGCCGTTCCTCGACGAGCGAGTAGAAGATCCGGTTCGCCGCACGCCGCTCGCGGACGAGCCCGGCCGCCTTGAGCACACTCAGGTGCCGTGAGATCGACGGACCGCTGATCGGGAACTTCGCGGCGATCTCACCCGCGGCCAGTTCGCCGAGGCGGAGGTCTTCCAGGATCTGCCTGCGTGTCGAGTCGGCCAGCGCACGGAAGACGTTCGCCTCCTCTTCGGCCCCAACCTCGCTCATGTACTCTTTTTAGCACATTAGCTAAATAGTGAACAACGAGATCGGCAACACCGGACGGGGCAACCGGTGAACGGGTTCGACGACGACGCCACCTCACGCAACGCGGGTCTTCGGCGCCGACACCTGATCAGCCGCCCTCGGTCCAGTAGCACTGCAATCTGGAGACTGCCTTGTCCTTGGTCATTCCGGCCACCTCGGATTCGGTGAGGCCGACACGCGAGATCAGCAGGTACACGAGGTCGGCGGGTAAGGCCTCAGCCGGAGATTCGGGCGTGCCGCGATCAGGTTTGACGCCATCCTGGGCGCACGCCCAGAACTCCGGCTCCTCCACCTGGCGATCGACACCTACTTCACCCTCGGCCAGCGGATCACCACCGCCTGCCCGCAGCTGACCGGCACGACGGTGCTTCCCTGGTCATGGCCGCCAGCGCGTTCGTCGCGAAGCTGTTCCCGCTCACCCGCTCCCCGGAGGCGCTGCGGCAGCTCTACGACCGCGAACCGGAGATCGCACGGGTGTTCCCGCCGTTCCGGCCGAGGCTGCGGCGCATGATCGCCGCCACCGCTGCCGGGCTGCCTGCCACGCGGTGATGCCGACGGCGACCGTCCTCACACCTGCCGTGCCGAACCGCTCGAACCGGCCGCTCGGTCCTCGTCGACGATCGGCTGGAGCGGGACGCCTGACTGCCGGACCACGGAAACGGATGGCCCGGCCTGGGCATCGGTGCCAGACTCCGCGCGTGCCACGACCTGACCTCACCGAGACCGAGTACCTCCGGCAGATCGAACGGCTTGCCCGCGGTGTTGTGGACGCGGCGTGCGGCGAGGACTGGTTCACCTACGGCGACACGCCGGCGGAGGCGACGCAGCTGCAACGCAGGGTCAACCTCCTTGCGCGCGAAATCCGCCGCTATCACTTCTCGGGCGATGGCTGCCTGGACGACGAGGCCGACCGACCGGAGGTGCGACTCATCGGCGTCCTGGTTCTCCGGCCCCACGTCATGCCCGCCGGCATGAACGAAACCTACGAGGACATGTGCCTCCGGCTGGGTGTCGAGCCCCGTCCGGACGGATGGGCGCTGTGGAACACCTACGGGGAGAACGGACAAGCCGTCACGATGGTCATGACCGATGTCTCCGCGACCGAGGGGCTGTTGGCGAATTGGGCTCGCGGCATCAGCATCTACCCGGTGACCCCGCTTCCGGCCCAGATCGAGCTGGTCCGCCAGGGCTGGGTCGAGCCCATGACCTTCTCACCGCGAGCGGTGCTGTTCATGGGCTTGGCAGGACAACCCTGACCGCGTAGCGCTGAATGCCCTCGGACCTGAGCCGGACAGGCAGGTGCGTCTGTCGTCCACGGGGTGGAGGGACAGCGTGGTGCGCCAGCCGTTCCCGCACTGGATGGCGGTCAGCACCCGGTCCAGCCGAAGCCCCAGGCCTGCTCGATGTCGCCGCCGAGTCGGAACGCTCCCGCGAACTCCATCGTGATGACCCCGTTCGCCCAGGCGACGATCGTGCGCGCGGCTGCCGACACCGACGGCGCACAGGCAGCGCGGCGCTGATATGCACGCCGGCGCTGCGGGCGCCGGGTCCTCCACCAAGGCGTCCACGGGCCGGAGGCGACGAGCAGACCCGATAGCCCCGTTGCAGCCCTTCGAACAGGAACTCCCGCGCGCGGGTCTTGAACTCGGTCACGTCGTCGTACCGCCAACACTCGTGGTCGTGAGCCTCAAGTCCACGAGCGTGGTCTACTAGCCCTGACCTGCGCACATCGCGATATTGCCCAGATTCGACGTGATGCGGTCAGGTCGCCCGGTCCGCGCACGTCGGGCAGCAGTCGCAGTGCCTTGCGCAACAGGCCACCACGCGGTCGGACGATCGTCAGCACGATCACCAAGGCGACCCAGGCCACGAGCAGTGCGGCAGCTAAACCGAGGAGTAGATCCCTTCCCGACCGCCGTGTCGATCACAGCGGTCGATCTTGGTTCACCCGTGGCTTACATGCACGTCGTGACACGCCTGCCGAGGTCGGTCCCTAGCGGCATCGTCACCGACCGCGACAAGTCCGGCGGCCAGCTCAGCGGTGCGCCGCACGAGCCGATCGCGCCGAGCCCGGCGCCTCGCCGCAGCGGCCTGACCAGGCCCGTTCAGAAACGCTGCAAGGAATTCACCCGATCGGCCGCGCATCGTGGTTCCGGCACCGATCAACCAACGAAAGGCAGCGGAACCCATGCGCTGGTCAAAAGGTTTGAGCACTGCTCTGGGCGTGGCGGCCGTGGCAACGGCCGTGTT
>JBDSAJ010001084.1:0-12936 GCA_039922235.1 Umezawaea sp. | reverse complement strand
GGTTGTCCCAGGCCAGCGTCGCCGCTTCGGGCGCGACCCGCTGCACGCGCCGGAGGACCTCGCGGTCGATCTCGTAGTTGTCCTTCCCGTACAGGAAGGCGTCATAGACCCTGGCGATGCTCGCCTTGGTCGTATCGATGTAGACAGGTGCGGCAACGTCCGACGACGGGGCGGTGCTACCAGGCATCAGAGCCTCACAGAGCGTTGTTGTCGAGGGGGGTTTGTGCACCAGATCACAGTGCACTTAGCGTAAGCATATGGGCTCGAAGTGCGAGCATCAGGCACGAAGTTGACCATGTGCCAACTCGGTGTACGTTCTGTGACGGTGCTAAAAGCCTTCACGGAGCGCAACCGCTGTTCGGGTGGACCGGCTGTCACGAGTGGGCGCAAGTGCAGGGAAAGGCAGGAGGACGGTTATGGCCACGGTTGATCCCGCTGCCTCATCCAGTGGACCGACCGCTCTGCGGATCGTGCTCGGCGCCCAGCTGCGGAGGCTGCGCGAGGCCGCCGAGATCTCCCGCGCCGACGCGGGCTACTCCATCCGGGGTTCCGAGTCGAAGATCAGCAGGCTGGAGCTGGGGCGGGTCGGGCTCAAGGAGCGCGACGTCGCCGACCTCCTCACGATGTACGGCGTCACCGACCAGGTCGACCGGGAGCAGTTCCTGGAGATGGTCAAGCGCTCGAACCAGCCGGGCTGGTGGCACCGGTTCAACGACCTCATGCCGGACTGGTTCCAGGACTACGTCGGCCTGGAGGAGGCGGCGACCCGCATCCTCACCTTCGAGCTCCAGTTCGTGCCCGGTCTGCTGCAGACCGAGGACTACGCGCGGGCCATCGCGAGCCACGGCAGGCCGGACTCCGCGGGGCCGGACGTGGACCGCCGGGTCGGCCTGCGGATGAGCCGCCAGAAGATCCTCAACCGGCCGAGCGCGCCCCGGCTGTGGGCCGTCGTCGACGAGTCCGTGCTGCACCGGCCCGTCGGTGGCCGCCAGATCATGCTCGCCCAGTTCGACCACCTGCTCGAGATGACCAGGCAGCCGCTGGTCACCCTCCAGGTCGTGCCGTTCGCCCTCAGCGGGTACGCCGCCGAGGCGCCGTTCACGATGCTGCGCTTCGGCGAGCCGGAACTGCCGGACCTGGTGTACATCGAGCACCTCGCCGGTGCCCTCTACCTGGACAAGCGCGATGAGGTCGAGCTGTACAGCCGGGTCTTCGACCGGCTGACCGTAGACGCTCTGACCCCCGACCGCACCCGCCAGTTGTTGGCAAAGCTGCGGGCGGAAACTTAACCCGATCGGGGGACGCCTCGCATCTGCACGTGCATTTACCCGTGCGTTGACCGGTGCTACGGTCTGTGCTCAGCCAAATGCACGTGCATTTGCACTACCGAGGCTCTTGAGGGTGGTGTCGTGGTGAACGAGATCCGCAACGGGATGCCGGCCGCACAGCTCGCTGGGACTACGTGGACGAAGAGCAGCTACAGCGGTGCGATCGGCAACTGCGTGGAGGTCGCCCCGCTGGTAGGCGGCGACATCGCCATGCGCAACTCCCGCTTCCCCGAAGGACCGGCGCTGGTCTACACCCGTGCCGAGATCGCTGCCTTCGTGGCAGGCGCCAAGGACGGCGAATTCGATGACTTTACCTGCTGACACGGCCGTCAGGGCCGAAGTCCGCCTGCGCGAGCTGATCGCGCGAGGGTTTCAGTTCCTGTACCCGACCGACGCGCACGGCGAACTCGCCGCCATCATCGGCGTGCGGGCGCACGACGACGTGATCGACGTGGTCAGGCTGCACACCGAGGACGACGCGGTGGCGACCCGGATGCCCTCCGACGAGCAGCACGTCCTCTCGCCGTCGAAGTTCTCGTGGCGAAGGCGCGGACCAGCGTGTTCCGTCCTCGAGGAGCTCTTGGAGCTCCCGGACGACCGCATCGCCTGACGCGTCTGCTGGGATGGCACCTGTGGAAGTGCTTCCCGGAAGACCGGCCGGTGGCTGCGTGGTCGACGCGGCCGTCGTGCGCGACGCCCGTGGCGTCCCCTGCCTGATCAGACCTGAGCACCACGGCCGGACCCGACCGTCAGCGGTCCGCCCGGCCGCCTGGGGCAGACCGGCGGCCTCCGCCCGGCCCTGACCCCGGCCGAAACGTTGTTCCCACCCGCGGCGCCGGCGGGTTGGTGGGCGAGGCGCCCGCCGGCGCCGCACATTTCCCATAGTGCGGTGACCGCGATCCTCACCGTGTTTCGCGCGGCCCTCGGCGGCACGAAACCCGGCAAGGGTTAGCGGCCACCGCACTAGGTGGTCAGCGGCCGGGCCCGAACAGCGTCTCCAGCTCGGCGGGCGCGACGACCTCCAGCTGCGCGTAGGTGCACGACTCCGGCGTCCGATCCGGGCGGAAGCGCGCCAGGCGGCTCATGTGCCGGAACCTGCCCCCCGACACGTGCTCGTACCGCACCTCCACGACCTGCTCGGGCCGCAGCGGCTCCCACGACAGGTCCTTGCCCGCGCTCCACCGGCTCTGCCCGCCGGGCACCCGGCCGGTCTCCTGGCTCTGCGCCTCGGCCCATGGCCGCCACGGGTGGCCTTCGAGAGCGTTGTGCCGCAACGGTTCCAGCTCGTCCACCAGCTCACGCCTGCGGGCCGCGGTGAAGCTGCTCGCGACACCGACGTGGTGCAGGACGCCCTCGTCGTCGAACAGGCCGAGCAGCAGCGAGCCGACGCCGACGCCGTCCTTGTGCCACCGGAACCCGGCCAGGACGCAGTCGGCCGTGCGCTCGTGCTTGACCTTCCACATGACCCGCTTGTCCTGCTCGTAGGGCAGGTCCGGCTTCGCCATCACGCCGTCGAAGCCCGCGCCCTCGAACCGGGTGAACCAGTCCCGCGCCACTGCGGGGTCGTCGGTCAGCGGGGTCAGGTGCACACGGGCCAACGCGCCGTCGACGACGCCCGCGAGCAGGGCGCGCCGCACCGAGAACGGCTCACCGGTCAGGTCGCGCTCGCCGAGCGCGAGGAGGTCGAACGCGACGAAGCTGGCAGGCGTCTCCTCGGCGAGCTTGCGCACGCGGGACGCGGCGGGGTGCAGGCGGAGCTGGAGCGTGTCGAAGTCCAGCCCCGCCCCGGTCACCATGACGATCTCGCCGTCCACCACGCACCGCTCGGGCAGCACCGTCCGCAGCAGTTCGACCAGTTCGGGGAAGTAGCGCGTGAGGGGCCGGTCGTTGCGCGAGCCCAGCTCGACCTCGTCGCCGTCGCGGAACACGACGCAGCGGAACCCGTCCCACTTCGGCTCGTAGGACATCCCCGGTGCCTCGGGCACCTCGGGCACGGATCGCGCGAGCATCGGCTTCACCGGCGGCATGACGGGCAGGTCCACCCGAGGAGGGTAAGGCGGCGGGTGCGCGAGCACCGGGCGAACGCGGGATCGGGACATCACCGCCCGCCGTTACCGCTCCGGGGCAACCGTGACTCGTTCGTAGCGCACGGTAACGGCTTGCCGCACCCACCGATGGTCCAGGCACACATCCGTTCAGCCACTGGAGTGCATGGTGATCGAGAATTCGTCGGCGGGCCTGGTGAAGTTGGATGCCGAGGTGTCCGTCTCGGTCACCAGGGAAGAACACCACCAGCCCGCGCTGGCCCGCTACACCGTCACGGAGGGGCAGGAACGGCACGTCGCCGTCGAACTGGCCTGGTGCACCATCGATTCGGGCAAGTACCGCGGCGAACGCGGCATCGAGGTCCGGCTCGACGGTCAGCGGGTGGGCGAACTGACCTACCTGATGTCCCGGCGCTACGCCCCGCTGGTCGCGCAGGTGACCGCCCTCGGTGGCCGTCCCGGCTGCACGGCGGCCGTCCAGCTCGGTGCCAGGGGGCTCGAAGTCGTGCTCCGCCTGCCCCGGCACGGCGACGGCGTCCTCCCGCTCCCGGTGCCCGCCCCCGCCACCGCGACCTACGCGCCCGTCGGCGCACCGATGGCCCCGGTGATCCCGATGCCGCCGCAGCGCACCGGGCCGTTCGCGAAGCACCGGCCGGTGTGGATCGTCGCGGCCGTGGTCGGCCTGCTGGTGATCATCGGCTTGGCCAACAGCGGGAACAAGTCACCGAAGACGTCCACCGCCGCTCAGGTCGCAGCCTCGTCGTCGACCACCGCCGTGACCACGACGAAGACCACCACGCGGCTGACCACCACGACCCAGGCCCCGACCACCACCACGACGACTACCACCACCACGACGCAGCCGACGACGACGGTGGAGAAGCCCGCTCCCGCACCGGTTCCGCCCGTCGTGCCACCCGCACCGGCCCCTGAGCCCGCGCCGGTCCCGGAACCCGCGCCCGCGTCGGACTGCGACCCGAACTACTCCGGCTGCGTCCCCATCGCCAGCGACGTCGACTGCGAGGGCGGCAGCGGCAACGGGCCCGCCTACGTCCGCGGTCCCGTGCAGGTGATCGGCAGCGACATCTACAAGCTCGACAACGACCACGACGGCATCGGCTGCGAGTAGCAGTCCCCGAGCGCTACGGGTAGGCGACCACGTAGCTGACCTGGTTGGCGAGGTCGGCCGCGCTCCCTGGTCCGGCGGTCGTCACGACCGCACCACGCCGGCTTCGGCGGCACTGCGATCCGGCGCCGCTGCGCTTCCGGGGTCGTCACCGTCCAGGACAGCCTCGGCTCCGGCACCACCGGCGGTGCGCCGGCCCCGGAGACCGTTGACCACCAGCCCGACGGTGGCGATGGCGATGACGATGGCCGCGACGGCGGGTAGGGCACCGGCCTGCCAGGTGTCGAGTACCGCCCCGCCGAGCGTCGCCCCGGTGGCGATCCCGAGGTTGAGCACGGTGATGCCGATCGCCCCGGAGGTGGCCTCCCGACCGGGGGAGGCGATCCGCAGCAGGTGCATTTGGAAGACCGGTGGCAGCAACCCGATGAGCACACCCCAGCCGGCGATCACCGCGACTGCCACGGCGAGATGGAGATCGAGCAGCAGCAGTGAGGCGGCGCTACCGGCGAAGGCCGCACTGACCCAGCCGAGCGCCTGCCGTGGAAACCGGTCGGAGAGCGATCCGGCCCCGAGGGTGCCGACCACCCCGGCCGCCCCGAAGACGAACAGCAGTATGCCGCTGGTGGCGTTGTCGTACCCGCCGAACTGTTGGAGCAGCGGCGCGATGTAGGTGTAGAGCAGGAAGTGGCCGGTGATGACGAGACCTCCGGCCAGCGCGACGCCGAGCGCGGTCCACAGCGCTGGGTCGCGGCCTTCCTGCCGTACTGCCCGCTGGGGCGCGTCCGACAGCGGCAGGGTGCGGATGCCCAGGGCCGCCAGTGCGAGCAGCGCCGCCAACGCGGCGAAGGAGACCCGCCAGCCGAGCGCGGCGCCGACGGTGGCGCCGAGCGGAATGCCGACGATGCCGGCCATTGCGGGCCCGGCAAGCACTACCGAGACCGCCCGGCCGATCCGCGCGGGCGGGACGAGCGTGGCCACCGTCGGCACGAGCAGGGACCAGAAGAGGCCGTGCGCGGCGGCGGCGGTGATCCGGCTGGTGAGCGCCCATCCGTACGAGGTGGCGAGGGCGGTGCCGGTGGTCGCCAGGGCGATCAGCAGCAGGATGACGGGGAAGAGCAGCCTGCGCGGTACCCGTGCGGTCAGCCGGGTCAGCGGGACGCTGGCGACGGCGATCGTCAGTGCCCAGGCGCCGACGAGTCCGCCAGCTGACGCGGGCGTGATGTCCAGGCCGTCGCTGAGTTGCAGCAGCAGGCTCGCGGGCAGCAGTTCGGTGGTGACGGTGGCGAAGGCCGCGCCGGAGAGGAGGAGCAGTGCTCGCCAGGGCAGCGCTTCTGCTGTGGGCCCGGAGGGTTGAGGGGTCATGGCCAGTACCGTAAAGTCTCTCATTCATGTGAGAGTCAAGGAGCGGTTTGTGCGGATTGGCGAGCTGTCCAGGCGTACCCGGATTCCGATCCGGATGCTGCGGTACTACGAGGAGCGGGGGCTGCTGAC
This sequence comes from Umezawaea sp., assembly GCA_039922235.1. GTDB lineage: Bacteria > Actinomycetota > Actinomycetes > Mycobacteriales > Pseudonocardiaceae > Umezawaea. Next base: position 6,946 of record JBDSAJ010001084.1, on the reverse strand, counting down.
ACCGCAGCGCGCACCGAGCGGCTACCGGCACTACCAGGAGGCGGACGTCGACCAGGCAACGCTGGTGAGCAGCCTGGTCAGATCAGGGCTGCCGACCAGACTGATCCTGCCGCTGCTCCGCGACAAACAACTGAACCCGGTGGACGGGGACGAGGCAGACGACGGAGACGACGACCTGGTCGCACTGTTCGCCGCCGAATTTGCCCGGCTCGACAGCCAGGTCAAGTGCCTCAGCTTCAGCCGGAACGCCGTACAGCAGCACCTGCGACGGCTCCGCGCCACCCAGGTCAGCCACGATCCAACGGGCACCTGAGCCGCCCAACCGCCCGAACAGGTCCAGACCTGGCTCAGCCGTCGATCGGCGGCACGGTCCGAGGGAGATCGCCTCGTCGTTGAGCAGCTCGTCGTCGCTGTTGACCCGCAAGGTGATCGAGGCCCGCCCGAGCGTTCCCGTGCCGCCGGCGCGGATCAACACGTCGTGCAGCGATGTCGGGTTCGCGGCGTGGTCGGCCGACGAGCCCGTCTGGCAGGCCTCAACGAGGACCCGGCAGACCTGTTGGCGCGGAACCAAGTCCCTGGACCGGTCCAGGCGCTGCGCCGAACGGCCTGGAAGTGTTGCGGCGAAAGAGCCTGCGCGAGCGTCCGGCACGGGATCGGGACGCGGGATCGACCTGCGGTGAACCTCGCCGCCCTCCACCGCCGTTCGCCCGCTTTCACTGGGCCGAACGGTCTGTCCGCGCGCGAGGAGTAGCACCGCGATCGCGGAACCGTTGACGCCGCCGTAGCGCGTCTGTAACTGTTGCTCAACTATCCGCAAAAAAGTCGCATGATCGAGAAAATTACTCGCAGAGACGCGTAATTCCACCGGACTGCCACCCACCGTCGACGACCGGTCATCCTCCTGCAGCCCTTCGACCGGCGTCCGGAGGTCTCCTCGCCATGTCCCCTCCCCCTGCTGAGAGGAACGCAATGAGAACCACCAGCCTGATCACGCGGCTCACCGCCGCGTCGCTCGCGGGCAGCCTCGTGCTGCTCGCCGGGCCGGGCCTCCCGGCGAACGCGGCGCCCGCCAAGGACGGCGCACGGCTCGCCGCGACCGCCGTTTCCATGTCCGCCGGCAGCGCGCACGGCGAGTACCCGGCGTCGAACGCCAACGACGGCAACCAGGCCACCTACTGGGAGAGCGCGAACAACGCGTTCCCGCAGTGGATCCAGGCCGACCTCGGTTCCTCGGTCGCCACCGACAAGGTCGTGCTCAAGCTCCCCGCGGGCTGGGACGCCAGGACGCAGACCCTCACCGTGCAGGGCGGTACCAACGGCACCGCCTTCTCCGACCTCGCCCCGTCCAAGGGGTACGTCTTCACCCCCACCAGCGGGAACGCGGTGACGATCGACATCGCCGCGACCACGATCCGGTACGTGCGCCTGACCATCACGGCGAACACCGGCTGGCCCGCGGGGCAGCTGTCCGAGTTCGAGGTCTACGGGCCGACCGGTGGTGACACGCAGGCACCGAGCGCCCCGTCGAACCTCTCGTTGACCGAGCCGGGCACCGGGCAGATCCGGTTGGCGTGGAACGCCTCCAGCGACAACGTCGGCGTGACGGGCTACGACGTCTACGCCAACAACACGCTGCGCACCAGTGTGGCGGGCAACGTCCTGACCTACACCGACACCCAGCCGGGCACCGCCGCGGTCACCTACTTCGTGCGGGCCAAGGACGCGGTGGGCAACCAGTCACCCAACAGCAACACGGTGACCCGAAACGGTTCCGGCGGCACGAACCTGGCCATCGGCAAGCCGATCACGGCGTCCTCGTCGGTGTTCACGTTCGTCGCGACCAACGCGAACGACAACAACACCGCCACCTACTGGGAAGGCGCGGGCGGCGCGTACCCGAACACCCTCACCGTGGGCCTCGGCGCGAACGCCGCCGTCGACTCGGTCGTGCTGAAGCTCAACCCGGACAGCGCGTGGGGCACCCGCACGCAGAACATCCAGGTGCTGGGCCGTGAGCAGAGCGCGTCCGGCTTCGGCACCGTGGTGCCGGCGGCGAACTACGCGTTCACCCCTTCGTCCAGCAACATCGTGACGATCCCGGTCGGCGGCGCGGCACTGGTCGACGTCCAGCTCCGGATCACCTCCAACACCGGTGCGCCCGCGGGCCAGGTCGCCGAGTTCCAGGTGATCGGCGTCCCCGCCCCGAACCCGGACCTCACCATCACCGGCGCGTCCTGGTCGCCGAACGCCCCGGTCGAGACCGACGCCGTCACGCTGTCCGCGGTGGTCCGCAACGCGGGCGCGGTCGCGTCCGGCGCGACGACCGCCACCTTCTACCTCGGCACGGCGAAGGCGGGCACCGCCACCGTCGGCGCGCTGGCCGCGGGCGCCTCGGCGACCGTGTCGGTCAACGTCGGCCCGCGCACCGCGGGCAGCTACCCGTTGAGCGCCAAGGTCGACGAGGGCAACGCCGTCCTCGAATCCGACGAGACGAACAACGGCTTCGCGGGCTCCAGCCCGCTGGTCGTGACCCCGGTCGCCAGCTCGGACCTGGTCGCCTCGGTCAACTGGACGCCGAACAACCCGGCCAACGGCAACCCGGTCACCTTCTCGGTGGCCATCAGGAACCAGGGCACGGTCGCCTCGGCGGCCGGTGCGCACGGCATCACCCTCCAGGTGGTCGACTCCACCACGGGTGCGGTCGTGCAGACCCTGACCGGCTCCTCCGGCGGAGCCATCGCCGCCGGGGCCACGACGGCGCCGGTGAACCTCGGCACCTGGACGGCGGCCAACGGCAAGTACACCGTGAAGGTGGTGCTGGCCAACGACGCCAACGAGCTGCCGGTCAAGCAGCCCAACAACACCAGCGAGCAGCCGTTCTTCGTCGGCCGCGGCGCGAACATGCCGTACGACGTGCTGGAGGCCGAAGACGCGGCCGTCGGCGGCGGCGCGGCGGTCGTCGGCCCGAACCGCAGGATCGGCGACCTCGCGGGCGAGGCGTCCGGCCGCAGGGCCGTCACGCTGAACTCCACCGGCAGCTACGTCGAGTTCACCACCAGGGCGAGCACCAACACGCTCGTCACCCGCTTCTCCATCCCGGACTCCTCGGGCGGCGGCGGCATCAACGCGACGATCGACGTGTACGTCAACGGCACCTTCCACAAGGCGCTGCCGCTGACGTCCAAGTACGCGTGGCTCTACGGCCCCGAGGCCGGTCCCGGCAACTCGCCCGGCGGCGAGGCCAGGCACATCTACGACGAGGCGAGCACCATGCTCAACTCGACGTTCCCGCCGGGCTCCAAGATCAAGCTGCAGAAGGACGCGGCCAACACCACCGACTACGCGATCGACTTCGTCAACACCGAGCAGGTGGCGCCGATCGCGAACCCGGACCCGGCCAAGTACGCCGTGCCGACCGGGCTCGGCCACCAGGACGTGCAGAACGCGCTGGACCGGGTCCGGATGGACACCACCGGCACCCTCGTCGGCGTCTACTTGCCCGCGGGCGACTACCAGACCGCGAGCAAGTTCCAGGTGTACGGCAAGGCCGTCAAGGTCGTCGGCGCGGGCCCCTGGTACACCAGGTTCCTCGCACCGTCCACACAGGACAACACCGATGTCGGCTTCCGCGCCGACGGGACGGCGAACGGGTCGACGTTCGCGAACTTCACCTACCTCGGCAACTACACGTCGCGCATCGACGGGCCGGGCAAGGTCTTCGACTTCGCGAACGTGGCGAACATGGTGATCGACAACATCTGGGTCGAGCACATGATCTGCCTCTACTGGGGCGCCAACACCGACTACGTGACGATCAAGAACTCCCGCATCCGCGACCTGTTCGCCGACGGCATCAACATGACCAACGGCAGCACCAACAACCACGTCGTCAACAACGACGCGCGCGCCACCGGCGACGACGCCTTCGCGTTGTTCTCCGCCATCGACGCGGGCGGCGCGGACATGAAGGACAACGTCTACGAGAACCTGTCCACGACGTTGACCTGGCGCGCGGCCGGTGTCGCGGTCTACGGCGGCTATGCCAACACGTTCCGCAACATCTACATCGCGGACACGCTGGTGTACTCGGGCATCACGATCAGCTCGCTCGACTTCGGCTACCCGATGAACGGCTTCGGCGCCGACCCGCCCACGCGGTTCGAGAACATCTCGGTCGTGCGGGCAGGTGGGCACTTCTGGAACGGTCAGACGTTCCCCGGTATCTGGGTGTTCTCGGCGTCGAAGGTGTTCCAGGGGATCCGGGTCAGCGATGTGGACATCGTGGACCCGACCTACCACGGGATCATGTTCCAGACGAACTACGTCGGGAAGACCGCCCAGTTCCCGGTGAAGGACACGGTGTTCACCAACGTGTCGGTCAGCGGGGCGCGGAAGAGCGGGGACGCCTTCGACGCCAGGTCCGGGTTCGGGATCTGGGCCAACGAGTCGGCCGAGCAGGACCAAGGGCCCGCCGTGGGGTCGGTGACGTTCAACAACCTGCGGCTGAGCGGCAACGCGCAGGACATCAGGAACACGACGTCCACGTTCACGATCATCCGGAACTAGCGCGTCCGGGCTGGTGACGCGCGGATCACCCCGTCGTCTGGGGGAACGAAGCGGGGTGTCCGCGCGTTGCACCTGCCGAACCGGATCTCCCCCTACCCGAGGAGCGTTAACCCGATGTCAGCTGCGCCCGCGACCTTGACGATGTACTCGACCTCCTGGTGCGGGTTCTGCTACAGCCTGAAGAACCAGCTGAGGCGTGAAGGCATCGAGTACGTCGAGGTGGACATCGAGCAGACCCCCGGTGCCGCCGACTTCGTGATGAGCGTCAACGGCGGGAACCAGACCGTGCCCACGCTGCACTTCCCCAACGGCGCGACCTTGACGAACCCCTCGATCGCCCAGGTCAAGTCGCAGTTGAACTAGTGCCCCGATCGCCGGTCGGGCGCGGGGGTCCCTCCTCGTGCCCGACACGGGTCGAGCCTAGGAACGGTCAGTGCGCGGTGGAAGTACCAGAAATGGCCCTAGCGGACTGGGCCAATGACAACGCGGTCACGTGAAGGCCCGGCGCAATCGGCGTAGTCCCTCGTCCAACCGGTCGGTGGCGATCAGGCCGTAGCCGAAGACGAAGCCCTGGCGAGGTGGCCGTTCGACGCCGCAGAGCTCCATCGAGTGCAGCACGACGCCCTGGTCACGTGCCCTGGCCGTGATGGCGGCGTCCTCACCGGGTTCGTCCGAGCGCAGCCACGCCGTCATGTGCAGCCCGGCCGCGCTCGTGATCGGCTCCAGATGGTCGGTGAAGTCCTGGTCGAACGCCATCGCCAGGTGGTCGCGCCTCGCCCGGTAGACGCGGCGCATCCGACGCAGGTGCCCGGCCAGCAGGCCCGTGTCGATGAACTCGGCCAGTGCGCCCTGGACGGGGGACGCCGAGTGCCAGTCCGCGAGGTGCTTGGCCTTGCGCAGCGCGGAGTGCAGCGGTGGGGGAGCGACGCAGAACCCGACGCGCAACGCGGGCAGCAGCACTTTCGAGAACGAGCTGACGTAGACGACGCGGCCGGTGCGGTCGAGCGCGTGCAGCGGCTCCACCGGTCGGCCGGTCCAGCGGAACTCGCTGTCGTAGTCGTCCTCCACGATCACCGCGTCCACCCGGTCCGCCCACGCCAGCAGCGCCAGCCGCCGGGACAGCGACAGGGCGTAGCCGAGCGGGAACTGGTGCGACGGGCTGAGGTACACGAGCTTCGCGTCCTCCGGGAGCTGGTCGACGACCAGGCCTTCCGCGTCGACGGGGACGCCGACCAGGCGCACGTCCATCGCCTGGAACAGGCGCTTGATCGGCGGGTAGCACGGGTCCTCCATCGCGACCACGTCACCGGGCGCGAGCATCACCCGCGCGATGATGTCCACGGCCTGCTGCACGCCCGCGGTGACCATGACGTCCGCCGCGGTCGCCCGCACGGCACGGGACACGCCGATGTGCCGGGCGATGGCGGACCGCAAACCCGCGTGGCCCATGGGTTCGCCGTACATCGCGAGCTTCGTCGCCGAGTCGCGCAACTGGTTGACCATCAGCGCCCGCCAGGTGGCGAACGGGAAGTGCCGCGCGTCCGGCATCCCCGGCCGGAAGTCGAACTCGCCGGTCTGCGCAGACAGGTCCGGCGGGTCCGGCAAGCCGTCCCACAGCGCCCTCGGCCGCAGCGGTGACGCGGGCACGTCGGGTTCCACGGCGCCGCGGAACGGCAGGTCGCTGACGAAGGTGCCGACCCCGACCCGGCTGTTGAGGAACCCTTCCGCGGCCAGCTTCTCGTACGCCGCGTTGGCCGTGTTGCGGGACACCTGGAGCGCCGCCGCCAGTTCCCTGGTGGGCGGCAGCGCCTCGCCGGGCCGCAGCCGCCCGTCCAGGATGGCGGCGCGGACCTGCAGGTAGATCTGGGCGGTCAGATCACGTCGACCGTCCAGGCTCACGTGCAGGTCCACGCTCGTCCACCTCTTCGCATCGGGGGGAACCGCCCCATCAGACCAGGGTGACCGCGTACACCTCCACACGGGGGTCGTCGGGCAGCGTGACCGACTGGAGCACCTTGGCCGGGTCGACCGCGAGCGACGAGCCGAACAGCCGCACCGGCGGTCCGTCCACGCCCTGACCCGCCTTGATCCGGTGCGGCAGATCGAGCACGACCGTGCTGCCCGACGGGGTCGAGCCCGCCCAGTCGCCAACCGTCACCGACACCTGCGCGCTGGTGCCGTCCGCGTACCGCAGCGTCACCGCACCCGTCACCGGCCCGTTGTGGGCGGCCGAGACGAGCTTGATCGCGCTGTAGTTCCCCTGCGGCAGCAGGACCGCCTGGCCGCGGGTTTCGACGAAGTTGTTCGCCGTGCCCGTCGGGTCGGGCGTCGAGTACGTCACGCCACCCCACTCCACCGTGCCCGCGGGCGGCAGCAGCGC
>JBDSAJ010001083.1:0-2962 GCA_039922235.1 Umezawaea sp. | reverse complement strand
ACCTGCTCAACTCCGTCACCGTGGCGACGCTGGTGACCGTCGGCCAGTTGCTGTTCTCCGCGATGGCCGCCTACGCCTTCGCGCGCCTGCGCTGGCGGTGGCGAGGCCCGGTGTTCGCGTTCTTCCTCACGGGACTGATGATCCCGGCGATCTTCACGTTCCTGCCGAACTTCGTCATCATCAAGCAGTTGGGACTGGTCGACTCCCTGCTCGGCATCTCCCTGCCGACCATGCTGATGACCCCGTTCGCGGTGTTCTTCCTCCGGCAGTTCTTCCTCGGCATCTCCCGCGAGGTCGAGGAGGCCGCGCTCATCGACGGGGCGTCGAAGGTCCGGGTGTTCTTCCGGTTGATCCTGCCGATGTCCGCGGCGCCGCTGGCGACGCTGGCGATCCTGACCTACATCACGGCGTGGAACGACTACTTCTGGCCGCTCATGGTCAGCTACACCGACAGTTCCCGCACGCTGACCGTCGCCCTCGGCGTGTTCAAGTCCCAGACGCCCCAGACCGGCCCGGACTGGGCGGGGCTGATGGCCGCCACGCTCGTCGCCGCGCTGCCGATGCTGCTGCTGTTCCTGGCCTCGGCCAAGCGCATCGTCAACTCCATCGGATTCAGCGGAATCAAGTGAGGCGCCGACCATGACCACCACGATTTTCCGCGGGCGCCGACTTCGACGTCGCACGGGAGCCCTGCTCGGTGCGCTGACCGTGTTCGCCGCCACCGCCTGTGGCAGCGGCGGCACCAGCACCATCGGCACGATCGAGTACTGGCTGTGGGACTCCGGGCAGCAGCCGGGCTACCAGAAGTGCGCGGACGTCTTCGCCGAGCAGAACCCCGGCCTCAAGATCAACATCTCGCAGTTCGGCTGGAACGACTACTGGCAGAAGCTCACCTCGGGCATGATCGCGGGCACCGCCCCGGACGTGTTCACCGACCACCTGGCGAAGTACGCGCAGTTCGTCGACCTCAAGGTGTTGCGCCCGCTCGACGACCTCGCCCCGACGGCCGACATCTCCGACGACGAGTTCCAGCCGGGCCTGGCCGAGCTGTGGAAGGGGCAGGACGGCAAGCGCTATGGCGCGCCGAAGGACTGGGACACGATCGCCATGTTCTACGACGCCGACGTCGTGAAGGCGGCGGGGGTCGATCCCGCCGAGTTGAAGGACCTGAGCTGGAACCCGCGTGACGGCGGCACCTTCGAGAAGATGATCGCGCACCTCACCGTCGACGCCAACGGCAAGCGCGGTGACGAGCCGGGGTTCGACAAGACCAAGGTCAAGACCCACGGGTTCACCTCCTCGGGTTCCGGTGGATCCGGCTGGGGCCAGACCCAGTGGTCTGCCTTCACCGGGAGCGCCGGGTGGCAGGCCACCGACAAGAACCCCTGGGGCAAGCACTTCAACCTCGACCAGCCGGTCCTGCAGGACACGCTCGCGTGGTACTTCGGTCTCGTGGAGAAGGGCTACATGCCCAGCTACGACGAGATCGGCGGCAGCAACGCGGTCGGTTCCGACAAGCAGATCCAGTCCGGCAACGCCGCCATGGGTCTCGAAGGCTCCTGGATGATCTCGACGTTCAGCAAGCTGACCGACGCACAGGGCGCCAAGCTCGACATCGGCATCGCGCCGACGCCGATCGGACCCTCGGGCAAGCGGGCGTCGATGTACAACGGCCTCGCAGACTCGGTCACCACGTTCTCCCCGCAGCCGGAGAGCGCCGCCAAGTGGGTCAAGTTCCTCTCCGGCGAGCAGTGCCAGGAGATCATCGGTGAGTCCGGCGTCGTGTTCCCCGCGCGCCCGGCCGCGACCGACCTGGCCGTGGCCTACAACAACAAGGAGCGCAACCTCGACGTCTCGGCGTTCACCGACCAGATCAAGGACGGCACCACGTTCCTGTTCCCGGTGACCACGAACGCCGCCGACATCACCGCGCTGTTGCAGCCGGGCCTGGACGCGGTGTACATCGGCAGCAAACCGGTCTCGACCCTGAGCGGCGTCAACGACCAGCTGAACAAGCTGTTCGAGGTCGCGGCGAACTGACACCGCGATTGCCGGGTCGGGAGGGGATGAGCAGCCCGCGAGATCGACCGGGTACGGTCGGGGCGCAGGTCAGGGCTTGGCCAGTGGACTGAACCACTGGCCAAGCCCTGACGGCCGACTTGTTCCCCAGCACTAAGGATTTCCGGGTTGTCGATCTCTCCGAGCACGGGCGAGGCAGCCCCGGAGCACCTGTCGGCGGTGGCGGACGGTCGTCCGCCGAACAGGTTCGGCCGGTATCGGCGGTGGTCGTTCGCGCTGGTCGTGGTCGCGCTCCTGGCCGGGATGGCGGTCGCGATGGTCACGACCGCCGTGCAGCAGACCCCCACCATCGACGAGCCGGTCTACGTGGGCACGGCGGTGGTCTACCTGGAGCAGCACAGCCTGCGGTACAACCCGGAGCACCCGCCGCTCGGCAAGCTGATCATGGCGGCCGGGCTCGCCTTCGCCGACGTGCGCCTCGATCCCGCCTTCGTCGGCGACCAGACCCAGCTCGGCAGGCACGTGCTCTACGAGTCGGGTTACGACCCCGGACGACTGCTGCTGTTGGCGCGGTTGCCGATGATCGTGCTGACCCTGCTGTTCGGGCTGGTCGTCCTCGCGTTCGCCAGGGACCTGGTCGGCCCACTCGGCGGGCTGGTGGCGCTGGCCCTGTACGCGTTCTCGCCCGACGTCATCGCGCACGGCTCGCTGGCCACGCTCGACGTGCCCACGGCCGGTTTCCTGCTGACCTCGGCCTGGCTGGTGTGGCGGGCCCGGAACCGCCCCGCCCTCTACCTGCCCCTCGCGGGCCTCGCCCTCGGTGCGGCCCTGGCCACCAAGATGAGCGCACTGGCCGCCGTTCCGGTGCTGTTGCTGCTGGCCGTGCTGTCGGTCCGGCACGCCCGCCGTCCACACGACCCCGCTACCCGACCGGCCTGGCTGA
>JBDSAJ010001082.1:0-5723 GCA_039922235.1 Umezawaea sp. | reverse complement strand
CGGCAGCGGCGGCGGGGACGTTGGCTGGTTCTGCTGCTGGGGCTGTTGCTGCTGGCCAGCACCCGCCGCGCGCTGGCCGAGCGCCATGCCGAGGCCGATGCCGAGGCCTTCGCCCGCGGCGCCTTGGTTGTGCGCTGCCGCCTCGATGGCCTGCGCCGACTGGAACTGCGTGTACTGGTCCATGTTGCCGACGATGCCCATTTGGCTGCGCTTGTCGATCGCGGCTTCGACCTCCGGCGGCAGTGAGATGTTCTCGATGACGAACTTCGGGATCGTGATGCCGACCGAGGCGAGTTCCGCGCTCAGCGCGCCAGCCAGTTTGTCGCCGATCTGCCCCTGCTGGGTGGCGAGGTCGAGCATCGGCACCCCGGCCGTCGCGAGCGCGCTACCCAGCCTGCCGACGATGATCTGGCGGAGATACTCGGAGACCTCGTCGGTGCGGAACTGCGGGTCCGTGCCCGCGAGCTCGCTCAGCAGCGCCACTGGTTCGGTGACGCGGATGGCGAACGCGCCGAACGCACGCAACCGCACCATGCCGAACTCGGGGTCGCGCACGATGACCGGGTTCTGCGTTCCCCACTTGAGGTCGGTGAACTGCCGGGTGTTGACGAAGTACACCTCGGCCTTGAACGGTGATTCGAAGCCGTACTTCCAGCCCTTCAGCTTGGACAGGATCGGCATGTTCTGCGTCTGCAGCGTGTACATGCCGGGCGGGAAGGCGTCGGTGACCTGACCCTCGTTGACGAAGACGGCCACCTGCGACTCGCGCACCGTGAGCTTGGCGCCCATCTTGATCTCGTTCTCGTGGCGGGGGAAGCGCCACACGATGGTGTCGCGGCTGTCATCCGTCCACTCGATGATGTCGATGAATTCGCCGCGAATCGTATCCATGATGCCCATAAACGTGCCCGTCTCCTGTGTCCTCACCCCGAACCCAGGGCAACTTTACGCACAGCGCCGCGGCGTGGAACATCAACAGGTTGAACTCGCCGGGCCACCAGCCCTTGCGCTCGAACTGACGACCTGGCCACGACCGGGCCGAGCATCCGCTCTGCCTTGTCTATCCAGCCCAACGGCTGCGACGCCTTCCGGACTGTACGTTGCTCGGATGAGCCGTCGTCGAAGCGCGTCCCAGCTGGGTACCTCGTCGCCGTAACGGGGGAATGGTCGTGCTTTCAGTAGCCGCCTCATCGCCTTATAGCAATCCTGTGGGGCCTTCCCGAGGTGCGTGTACTTGTTCAGTCAGGCGTGGGTGTTCCGCCCTTTGTGAGTGATGTTTTGTAGCGAAGTCATGGCCGTCACCGCGAGTTCACCTGCGGCCAATGTCTCGTGGACGATGACATCGACACAATTGCCACCTGGCTCGAAGCGAGCTGACCAAGCGCGCTGGCAGAGACCGAAGCATGCGTCGACAGACGATCAGCGGCATGACCGGATGTCGGCGACGCAGCCGGCGAAAGTCAGTCGTCCGAGGTGCCCGCCGATGGCAAGATCACCGGCATGACCACAGACCCGGCCATCGGCTTGCGCACCATCGCTGCGGAGTGCGTCAGCTTGGTTGCGACCCAGTTCGGCCGCAAGCTGGACTGGAGCGTGGCCAGCCTGGACGAACTCGACGGTGTGTGCGCCGAACTGCTGGCCGAGGGACCGCTGGAAGAGCAGCGCTTCGACCTGTGGTGGAAGTTGATCGGGGCCTACACCGGCGAAGTGCTCGTCCGTGCCTACGGTGGACAGTGGAGCACGCACGAGCAGACGCCCGGCGCCTTCGTCGTGGTGGTGAGCGGGACTACGGCGATCCCCTTCGGCATCGCCGAGCGGGTTCTGTCCGGTGAGCCGTTCAAGAGCCTGGGCTCGTTCGGCCGAGTGCTGCCCACGATCATCGAGCGGGCAGAACGCCCCGGCTGACGGCCGGCCACCTGGCTCTCACGCTCATCGGCATGACCGTGGGGTGGTTCAGACGAGATCTTGGGGGTGCAACACGATGCGCCCGTGGGTCTTGCGGTCGGCCAAGGCCTGATAGGCGTCGCGCACGGCGGTGAGTGGGTACGTTGCGGCGATGGGGATGTGCAGGTCGCCGGTAGCGGCGAGGGCGGCCAGTTCGGCCAGCGCCGGGAGACCACCGGCATCGGCCGTTCCGAGAGATTTGACGCCCTTCCCCTTCGCTCCGCGATAGTCGACGACGGTGTCGATGCGGTCTAGCGGAACGCCGAGGTTGATGGCGAGGTCGATGTAGCCGCCGCCGACGGCGTCGATGAAGGCATCGACTCGGTCGGTCGTGGCGAGGATCCGTTCCTGTTCGCCGTCGCCGTATCGGACGGGCTGGATGCCATGGTGCCGGAGCAGGTCGACATGTGCGTCGCTGGTCAGACCGATCACCGTCGCTCCGGCACGGAGTGCGAGCTGGGCGGCGGTGAACCCGACACCGCCCGATGCGCCCGAGATCACGATGGTCTCGCCCGTCCGGGGTTCAACCGCCCGGATGGCACCGAGGCCCGCCATCGGTGTGGTGTAGAGCGCGCCCGCCACGTCCCAGGAGAGGGCGTGGGGCTTGCCCACCAGTTGGTCTGCGGGCATGGCGACGAACTGGGCGTGGGCGTCCCAGCTCTGGAGCCTGCCCAGCACCGCGTCACCGGCGGTGAAGCCGAGCACGTCGGCACCGACCGCCACGACTTCACCGGCGAGATCGCGGCCCGGCGTGTACGAACTGCCGTGCAGCGCTGGTAGCGCTCCGGGGTTGAGCGCACCGGCTTCGACCCGCACGACCACTTCGCCTTGGCCGGCCACGGGCTCGGGGACGTCCGCGAGATAGATCCCGTCGATGCCGGAAAAACGGTCGTAGCGCACCGCTTTCATCATGCCTCCTGGTGTGCGAGTGATTCGAATCGGCCGGATCGCGGGAGATGACGCTCAGGTACGGCGCAGGAGTGGCAGGAGGATGTCGTCGACGAGATGCTCGACGAAGGCGGCGTCGCACGGCTCGCCCACGACCACGATGCGATGCACGATCACCGCGGGTGCGACCTCGACGAAGAGCGTTGCCGCCCCAGGTGCCAGTCGCTCGGCCGCTTGGTGAACAAGTCCGTCCGTCATCGCGGTCTCGTCCCGCCGCAGGATCCGCCGCATCGCCTGGGCGAGCCGCGCGTCGTTGCGCATGCCGGCGAACAGGGCCCCGAGCAGACCCACGTCCTGTTCGGAGATGCTCCGCGCGAGCCATGCAGCCAGGGAACGCACGTCCTCCCGGAGACTCTCTCCCGCAGGCTGTGGGGGCTTCGCGGGTGCGCGGCGCTCGACCGCTGCGGCGACCAGCGCCGCCTTGTCGCGGTACCGGCGGTAGATGGTCGTCTTCGCTGCTCCGGAACGCCCGGCCACCGCTTCCATCGAGAGCTGCTCGTATCCGACCTCGGTCAGCAGTGCCAGTGTCGCGTCGAGAATGGCCAGGTCACGGCTGGAATCTCGCGGCCGTCCCATCGCCGAGGGCTGAGTCATGCCGCTGGACTCCGAAGTACCCACCCCGCACCTCACTTCCGCTACGCTACCGTTTCGTATCGAAAATACCGTTGTTCGATCCACCCTGCAAGCTGCGGCTTTCCGCGCCAGCCCAGGTGTCCGCTCATCGGCATGAGAGCGCGTTTCGGTGAGAGAACTGTTCGCGGCAAATGGTCAGGTGGTCATTCAGCGGTCATGTGCGCGCGGAAGTGGCCATGCGTCCGCGGAAGCTACACCGCTGTACGTTCCGCACGAACATGAGCAAATGTGAACGCATGACCAGGGGTTTCCTTGCGACTTGATCGCTCTGGAAGCGGCCGGTGTCCGTACCACTTGATCACTTGCTTGCCTGGGTGGTGTGAGTCCTGAGAACCCTGCCGTTACGCGGCGGCGTCGCCGCCGGTTGGGCAGCACCGGCCCGGACCCCGATCGGCGACAGCCCGGTTTCGACCATCCGAATCACGTACCGGGCCTGGACGCGTGTTGCCGAGCCGCACCGGAAACGCCTGGTAGCCGCTCCGCAGACCGGGTCCTGTTACCTTCCCCCGGCGGTGCTCGTCATAGGGGGGACGACCGAACACGGAAGGTCGTCGCACCGACGAGCGAGGTGGAGCAGGATGCTTACCAACATCATGTACGTGACGGTCTACGTCACCGATCAGGACCGCGCGCTGGGGTTCTACACCGATGGACTCGGCCTGGAGAAGCGGATCGACTTCTCGGGGCCCGACGGGCGGTTCCTCGCCGTCGGCGTTCCCGACAGCCCGCTACAGATCATCCTGTGGTCGCACGCGGCAGCCGCGGGACAGCCGGGCGATGAGGGCCGGCAAGCCGCGCCCGGTCCGCTCATCCTCGAATCGGACGATCTGCGAGCCGATTTCGAGGTCTTCTGCGGGCGTGGCGTCACCTTCGAACAGCCCGAACCCGTGGACTACCCGTTCGGTATCCGCGTCGAGGCGGTGGACCCGGACGGCAACCGGGTCTCGCTGCGCCAGCAGCAGAAGTCGTGACCCACTCGTCCAGCCTCGCGACCAAGGCGTTCGAAGCCCACCGCGATCGGCTGCGCGCGGTCGCGTACCGCGTGTTGGGCTCGCACGCGGACGCCGAGGACGTGGTGTAGGAAGCCTGGATGCGCCTCGTCCGCCAGGACTCGTCGACCATCGGCAACCTGGCGGGCTGGCTGACCACCGTGGTCGGCCGGCTCAGCCTGGACCTCCTGCGGTCCCGCCGGGCACACCCCGAAACCGCCTACGGGCACGAGTTCGCTGATTTCGTGGTGGTGCCCGCCGACGAACCAGCGCCGGATGAGCAGGTGGCGCTCGCCGATTCGGTCGGCTTCGCCCTGCTCGTGGTGCTCGATTCGCTCACCCCGGGCGAGCGCCTGGCGTTCGTGCTGCACGACATGTTCGCGGTCCCGTTCCAGGAGATCGGCCACATCCTCGGCAAATCAGCCGACGCCACCAAGATGATCGCCAGCCGCGCCCGCCGGAAGGTCCAAGCCACGGACCGGCCGGCGGGCACCGGCCGCGAGCACCGGGAGGTCGTCCAAGCCTTCCGCGACGCCGCTCTCGGCGGTGACTTCGACGCGATCCTCCGCGTCCTCGACCCGAACGTGAAGCTGACCGTCGACACTCCCGGCGGCGTGGTCGTCCGACTCGGCGCCACCGAGGTCGCCGCCGGTGCCCGCATGTTCGCCGGTGAGGTCACCCGGCAGCGGCCCGTGCTGGTCAACGGCGTCCCCGGCCACATGGCCTGGCGTCCCGACGGAACCCCTCTCTCCGTCATCGCCTTCACGGTCGCCGAAGGCCGGATCACCGCCATCCACATCGTCATCGACCCGGCCAAGCTCGCCTCGGTCCAACTGCCGGACCCGGCCTGAACCGGCGCGGTCGGGTTCGGCCCGCGCAGGTGCGAGCCATCGCCGGCCGAGTGACCGGGCCTCGACGAGGTAGCTGTTCGGACCGCGCTGTCATCGGCATGACAGCGCGACCGCACGGCGGCATGTGCGGATGTTCAGGGGAGCTGCTGGGTCCGCTCGCAGCTCGGGCTGCGGGTACCCGACCTGCTCGAGCAGGTCCCGATGATGCCGTCAGGCTGGTCCACGGTTCTGTGCGGCATGATCATCACATCGGACAATCTTTCTTGGCGCGACGTGTCGATCTCGGCGGCGCCCGTTCGACGCAGTGATGACTGCACGTCGGAACAACCAAGGAGCACCTCTATGCGCACCCTGATCA
>JBDSAJ010001081.1:0-5666 GCA_039922235.1 Umezawaea sp. | reverse complement strand
GAGTGGCGCGCAGGTCGCCGTCGCGCAGGCGGAACACGGCCACCTGCTGTCCTCCGACCGCGTACGCGCGCCCTTCCCCGAGCGGGATGGCGTCGACCGGGCCCAGCCGGTGTGTGGAACCCACCTGCGACGCCGTCACGCCATCGTCCCGGTGGGCTTCGTGCCGGCCGGGGACGACGACCCGTCGCGCACCGGCACCTGAGGCAGCGGGATGAGTGGCAGCGCATCGCGGAACTGGCCGGTGGTGGCCGGTGCGCGGCCTTCCGTCCATGGATCGACGTAGGCGTCGACGGCGGTCTGCATTCGCTCCTGCAGGCCCGTGACGATCCCGTCACGGTCGTGCACCAGCAGCGCTTTCAACTCGTCGAGGCCCACCCGCGGCACGAAGTCGTAGGTGCGCTCGAGCCATGTGGCGTTCTCGCGGTAGTACTGCATGAACACACCGGTAGTCCGGATCGCCTCGACACGGCCCGCGACGGTGGCCAGCAGGTCGCCCTTGCGGACCGACGCACCGGCCGCGCCGCCGACGTACACCTCCCAGCGGTCCTCGCCCACCGCGACGATCCCGATGTCCTTGACCATCGACTCGGCGCAGTTGCGCGGGCAGCCCGAGACCGCCAGCTTCATCTTCGCGGGGCTCTCCAGGCCCGAGAAGCGCTCCTCGATATCGATACCGAGTTGGGTGGAGTCGCCGAGACCGAACCGGCAGAAGTCGGTGCCCACGCACGTCTTCACCGTGCGCATCGACTTGCCGTAGGCGTACCCCGAGGGCATGTCGAGGTCGGCCCAAACGGCGGGCAGGTCCTCCTTGCGCACACCGAGCAGGTCGATCCGCTGCCCACCTGTCACCTTGATCAGCGGGATGGCGAACTTGTCGGCCACGTCGGCGATGCGGCGCAGCTCGTCGGACGTCGTGACGCCGCCGGCCATCCGCGGGACCACGGAGAACGTGCCGTCACGCTGGATGTTGGCGTGCACCCGGTCGTTGATGAATCGGGCGTCCTTCTCCTCAACGAACTCCCCCGCCCACACCACCTTGAGCAGCGATGCCAGCGGCATCTTCGACAGAGCGTGCTCGCCGTCGGGGGCGAGTGCGGAGAAGACCTGCGACACCGAGCGAAGCCCCTGTGAACGGACCGCCTCGATCAACGCGGGCTTGCTGAGCGGAATCGAAGGCACGTACCAGGCCTCGCTCTCCGCAACGCTGACCTCGCCGCCGCCCTGCTTCACGGCCCACTCGACGATCTGCGCGACGAGCGATTTGCACGACCCGCAACCCTTGCCAGCCCTGGTCGCGGCCATCACACCGCTGACGCTCGTGGTGCCGCCCGCGACACACGCGGTGAGAGCGCCCTTGGAGACGCCATTGCAGTTGCAGACAGCGACGGTGTCGTCCATCTCGGCGGCGCCCTCGGCCTCGGTCGGCCCGGCGAGTGAGAACAGCAGCTCCACGCGTTCCGCGGGCAGCGGCAGGCCGCGGTCAAAGCTCTGCGTCAGGAACGCGACCTTCTCGATGTCCCCGAGCAGGGTGGCGCCCACGAGCCTGCCGTCGCGCACCACCACCGACTTGTAGACGCCGCGCGTGGGTTCGGAAAACCGGACGAACTCGTCGTCGTCGTGCTCGGGGCGCATGATCCCCATCGACGCGACATCGACGCCGGCGACTTTGAGCTTGGTCGCGTTGCGCGAGCCGTGGTAGGCGGCCTGCGGGTCGGCGCCGGTGAGGTGATCCGCCAGGACGGCCGCCTGCTCCCACAGCGGTGCGACCAGCCCGTAAACCTGCCCGCGGTGCTGAGCGCACTCGCCGACCACGTAGATGTCGCCGTCGTCGACGCTGCGCATCTGGTCGTCGACCACGATCGCGCGCTCCACGGTCAGCCCGGACACGACACCCAGGCCGATGTTGGGCCGAATCCCAGCGGTGACCACGACCATGTCGGTGTCGATCGTGGTGCCGTCGCCGAGCACCACGCCGGCCACCGACCCGATGCTGCGGATCGCGGTGGGGCGCTGGCCGGTGTGCACCGCGATACCGAGCTTGCGCTCCAGAACGCGGCGCAGGATCGCGGCGGCCTCTTCGTCGAGCTGCTGGTTCATCAGGATCGGGCCGCCCTGCACCACGTGCACGTCCAGGCCGTGCTGCTGCAGCCCGTAGGCCGCCTCCAGCCCGAGCAGTCCGCCGCCGATCACGACCGCGCTGTGCCGGTCACGGGCGTAGTCGACCATCGCCGTGGTGTCGTCCATCGTGCGGAAACCGAACACCCCTGGCGTGAGGGTGCGGTCATCGACCCACATGCCGTCCATCGGCGGGAAGAACGTGCGGCTGCCTGTTGCGATGATCAGCTTGTCGTAGGACAGCACCGTGCCGTCATCGGCCAGGACCTTGCGCGCGAACCGGTCCACCCGCACGACCCGGACCCCGGCGTGCAGGGTGATGTCGTTGTCCTGGTACCACTGCAGTGGGTTGAGGTAGATCTCATCGGCTCCCTCACCGGCCAGCACGTGGGAGAGCATGATCCGGTTGTAGTTGCCGTAGGGCTCGTCGCCGAACATCGTGATCCGGAACTGCTCCCCGCCGGCGCGGGCAAGGATCTCCTCCACCGCGCGGGCCCCGGCCATACCGTTGCCGATCACCACCAGGTCGAGCGTCTCCACGTCAGACCTCCACCAGTCCGAGGTCGACGACCATCGTGCCGGCGAGTCCTTCCCGCGCGGCGAGCTGCAGCTCCAACGTCGTGCCGTCCTCGATGTTTTCGACCACGGTGAGCGCGACGTGAGTGCTCGCGCGGGCACCGATCGGGAAGTAGCGCATCGGCGTGCCATCGCGGACCAGCACGACCGTCACCAGCTCGTCAGTGTCGTTGCCACCGCGGAAATACAGCGGCTGGGTCGTGACACCCCCTGGCACCGTGTAGGTGAGGTCGGCATGCAGCGGCGCCGGCTTGTCCACGCCCGACCCTTCGAAGGCGTAGATGCCCTGCAGAAAAACCGGCTTGCTGATCATCGGTGCAGCTCCTCGGGATGGGGATCAGGGTGGTGGTGGACGGGACGGCGGGTCCTGACGGCGGCGACGGCCACCGCGCAGGACTTGAACTCCGGCATCCGCGACGTCGGGTCGAGCCGGGCGCTGGTCAGGTCGTTGACGCGGGCCCAGTGGAAGGGCACGAACACGGTGTCGGGACGGATCCCGTCGGTGTAGCGGGCAGTGACGACCACGCTCCCGCGCCGGGTGGTGAGGCGGACGGCCTCGCCGTCAGCGACCCCGATCTCGCCCGCGAGCCGCGGATGCAGCTCCGCGTATGCGACGGGCTCGGCCTCCAGCAGCGCGGCGTTGCGGCGCGTCTGGACGCCGGACTGGTAGTGGCTGCGGGAGCGACCGGTGGTGAGCAGATAGGGAAACCGGTCGTCGGGCCGCTCGGTGACGCTGCGGTAGGTCACGGCAACGAAGCGGGCCCGCCCATCCGGTGTCGGGAAGCGCTCGGCGAACAGCCGCGGCGATCCGGGGTGGGCCTCGTCGGGACACGGCCAAAACAGCTCCTCGCCCGCGTCGAGGCGCTCCCAGGTGACGCCGTTGTAGTCGGCGATCCCGCCCGCGCTGGCCCGGCGCAGCTCGTCGTAGACCACCCGCGGGTCGGTCGGGAAGTGCTCACCCCGTGCACCCGAGCCGCGACCCAGCCGGGAGGCGAGCTCGTGCCAGATCTCCAGCTCCGTGCGCACCCCCGCGGGAGGAGCCACCGCGCGGCGTCGCCGGATGACCCGGCCCTCAAGATTGGTCAGCGTGCCGTCCTCTTCAGCGAACTGCGTGGTGGGCAGCACGACGTCGGCATAGCGGGCGGACTCGGACAGGAAGAAGTCGGTGACGACGAGGAAGTCGAGCGCGCCGAAACGTTCCGCGACGTGCGTGGCGTTGGGTGCCGACACCACCGGGTTGGACGCGGCGAGAAGCAGCACCCGCACACCCCCGTCGGTGCCGAGGCGATCGAGCATCTCGTAGGCCGAAACACCAGGGCCGGGCAGCTCGTCCGGGTCGACACCCCACACGTCGGCGACGAACGCGCGGTCGGCCGGGTCGGCGAGCTTGCGATAGCCGGGCAGCTGGTCGGCCTTCTGCCCGTGCTCGCGCCCGCCCTGCCCATTGCCCTGGCCGGTGACGGTGGCCCACCCGGACCCCTGCCCGCGCCCCGGCAACCCGAGTGCCAGCGCGAGGTTGATCCAGGCCGTGGCGGTGGCGGTGCCGTCGGCGTGCTGCTCGGTGCCCCGTGCGGTCAGGATCATGGCCGTCCGAGCAGTACCAAGGTCGTGCACAGTAGCCGTCATGTCGGCGATCGAGACGCCCGTGATCCGCTCGGTGCGGTCGGGCCAGTCGGCGCGCACCGCCCGGCGCACGGCGTCCCAGCCGGTGGTACGGGCCGCGATGTAGGCGTGGTCGACCAGTCCGTCACGGATCGCGATGTGGAGCATCCCGTTGGCCAGCGCGAGGTCGGTGCCCGGCACCGGCCGCAGGTGCCGCCGCGCCAACTTCGCCGTCGATGTCTCACGCGGGTCGACCACCACATGGCGCGCCCCACGATCACGGGCCGCCTCGAACCACTGCATCGCAGGCGGCATCGTGTCCGCTGGATTACTACCGACGAGCAGCACCACCTCGGCATCGGCCACGTCCGACAACGGGAACGGCAGGCCGCGGTCGATTCCGAAGGACCGGTTGGCCGCCGCCGCCGCCGAACTCATGCAGAACCGACCGTTGTAGTCGATCATCGCCGTGCGCAGCGCAACCCTGGCGAACTTGCCGAACTGATAGGCCTTCTCGTTGGTCAACCCGCCCCCGCCGAAACAACCCACGGCGTCCCGGCCGTACACGCCCTGGGCGCGGGTGATGGCCTCGGCGACGCGGTCGAGCGCGTCATCCCAGGTCACGGGTCGCAGCGGCAGGCCCGGCCGCTCACGGGCCAGCGGGGTGGTGAGCCGCTCGGGATGACTGATCAGCTCCGCGGCGTGCGCGCCCTTGATGCAGAGCCCACCGCGGTTGACGGGAAAGTCCTCGCGCCCGGCGAGCTCAAGCGTGCCACTGGGCTGCGGGGTGAGCCGGATACCGCACTGCAGCGAGCAGTAAGGGCAATGCGTCTGCGTCGCGACACTCACCTCGTCCAGAGTCGACGACCAGAATTACCAAGCCGTTGCCGCGGCGTAAAGACCCCCTCACCCAGCTTGGCCCGCCACACCGACCTCGGCATGCAGACCGAACGCCTGCCCAGCCTTCACTACGGCACATCGTGATCCCGGCGCTCATCATGGGTAGCCCCATCCGTCGTCGAATCAACCCGAATACCCGCTGCTGGGATCACCACCCCATGACCGCTTTGCAGGGACCGACGACGGACGAGGCACCGACCATCTGCTTGACGCAGAACGCCTTACGCTGGTGAGCGGGCATTCGTGCGGCGTTGTGCAGGCGTACCGACCGAAACGTCAGCGGAGCGTCCAGCAACCCGACTCCGAACAACCAGGTGACGATCAGTCAGACTGGTCCACGGTTCCATGCGGCATGATCATCACATCGGACAATCTTTCTTGGCGCGACGTGTCGATCTCGGCGGCGCCCGTTCGACGCAGTGATGACTGCACGTCGGAACAACCAAGGAGCACCTCTATGCGCACCCTGATCA
>JBDSAJ010001080.1:0-4645 GCA_039922235.1 Umezawaea sp. | reverse complement strand
GCGGAGGACGCGGCCGCCGAGCCCGGCAGCATGCTGGGCAATGCCGTCACCGCGAGTCCGGCCGCGGCGAGCGCGCCGAACCGCCGTCGGGAAAGAGGACCGTCAGCACGATGCGCCACTGCATCTCCAGGGGGTGGAAGGACTCTCACTCACCTGCTGAACGAGCGAGACATCACATGTATGAGTACGCAATCGGCCTAAAAAAGTCCAGATGTTCACGTTAACAGGGGCAATACCGGCAGATTTTGAGCCGAGACATCACATGTCTGACTGGCTTCTGGCGGGTGATCCCGCAACCAGCGCTTGGACGTGCCGACGTACAACACGGCGGCTCGTCGATGCGGCGCCATGGGCAGAGCGCCAACGCACCGGATCCCCTGCCGCGCCGCGCGACAGGGGACCCGATGCGTTCGGGCTGCTGGGCAACAGCCCTCTTCGCCGTCCTCCTACAAGGTGATCTTGTCCACGTTCGGGCCGCCGTTCGCCGTGGTCGCGGTGGCCTTGACCTTGTTCGTGCCCGCGACCAGCGTCAGCCGCACGGTGGCCGTGGCCCACGTCGGCCACGCCCCGGTGCCGGTGAACGCGACACCCGTCGGACCGGTGGTCCCGTTGACGCTGAACGTCATCGGCCGGTTCGCCGTGGTGCCGTTGGCGTACCGGACGACCACGTCGACCGGACCCGCGACGGCGCTGGTGACCGTCCACTCCACCGAGCTGCCCACCGCGTTGTCGTAGTTGACGAACCCGGTGCCGGTGTAGCCCGCGTGGTTCGACTCGACCACGCCCTGGCTGATCACGGCGTCCTCCGCCTGGTAGTCCACCGGCGTGCCGGTGCCCCCACCGGCGGGCACCGTCTGCGTGCCGGTGTTCCAGCCGGAGACCCGGACGGACGGGGCCGAGCCCTTGAGGTCGGCGGTGCGGTACTTCGCGACGAGCGTGGTCGTCTCACCGGGCCACAGGCTGACCGCGTTGTCGTTCCACCGCACCGGGAGCACGGGTTTGCCCGCCGAGTCGACCACGTGGGTGTCGACGTAGAACGCCGGGACCTTGCCGGTCGAGGTGTTCTTCAGCACGACCGTCGTGGTCGTGGTGCCGTCGGACCCGGTGGTGGAACTGGCGTTCGTGCTCACGGGCACCGCGCCGAGCCCGGTCAGGCCGGTCAGGTCGGCGGACGCCGTCGTGGGCGTGTAGTACCAGTCGGTGTTGGCCCAGTCCATCGTGTCGGCCTTGGTGGACAGCCAGTACACGTTGCGGCTGACCTCCTTGCCCGCCGAGTCGGTGAGGACCAGCTTCGCCAGGTACGTGGTGGACAGCCCGGTCACCGCCGGGATGGTCACCACGCTGGTCTTCGCACCGTCGGCGCCGACGGAGACGCCGGTCGACGTCTGCGCGTACTTCTCGGTGCCGTCGAGGTTGAACAGCTTGACGTTCGCCGTGAGCCCGCTGACCGCCGTGCGGTTGCGGTTGACCACGACGACGGACCTGGTGTCGTAGGAGTACTGGATGTGCACCGGCTCGTTGGCCTTCTTGGCGCCGTAGTACGCGCCGTTCTGGTCGAGGTAGGTGTCGAACAGCTGCCAGTGCAGCGAGGTCCAGCCGCTGTTGAGCATCCAGTGGATGAGGCCCGTCGACGGGTTCGACGAGTCGGTGTAGTTGCGGGCGTGCGACTCGAACTCCGCGCGCACGTTCTCGTACTGCGCGAGTTGGGACTTGCGGGTGAAGTCCGCCAGGCTCGTCGTCGGGCCGTAGCGCTTGGCGAGCGCGTCGCCGAACAGCTTCAGGTTGCCGAACGTCGAGGACGACGACCGGTGGTACTGAGCCGTGGACGGGCTGGTCCACAGCGTGTTCAGCTCGCTCGCCGACATCATCCGGGTGAGCGTGTCGGTCGTGGGGATGCTCGGCCCGGCGCTGGTCTCGGAGTTGAAGTTCCACGCGCCGCCGCTGTCGGTGTGCGCCTTGTCGTACCAGTAGTTCGGCGGCACGTAGTCGTACGGGCCGTTCATCTTCATGCCCGACTTGCCCAGCTGCGGCGACGACTTCGCCGACGCCGCCGCGATCACCGGCGCGGGCCAGTCGGCCGCCGCGAGTGCGTCCAGGTAGCCCTTCTCGATGGTCGCGTCCGGCGCGAAGTCGCTGCCGATGTGGAACGAGATCACGCTCGGGTGGTTGCGCAGCCGCTCGGCCTCGCCGGTCATCGACGCCTTGGCGATCGGGTAGTCCGCCGCGGTCCAGGCGTCACCGGCCTCACCGCCGTTCACCTGGCCCTCCCACTTGTCGCAGCACTCCCAGCCCGGCATCGTCAGCACGCCGTACTCGTCCGCGAGGTCGAAGAACTCGTCCGGCTCGATGTGCCCCTCCAGGCGCACCGTGTTCAGGCCGAGGTCCTTGACGTACTTCAGCTTGTCGGACGCGTAGGTCGTGTTCCACCGCAGCAGCAGGTCGGGGGAGTAGCCGCCGCCGCGGATGAGCAGATTGCGGCCGTTGACGGTGTACTGCCTGCCACCGCTGGAGTTCAGCGTCGCCTTCACGTCGCGGACGCCGAACCGCGAGTGCGCGGTGTCCGTCCGCGTGCCGCCGACCGACGCCGTGAGGTCGAGGTCGTAGAGCGGCTGGGCGCCCATGTCGTGGGGCCACCAGACGTTCGGGCCGTCGACGCCGACCACCCCGAACGTGACGGTCTTCTTCTCTTTCGCCGCCAGCGAGACGGTCTGGGAGATCGCGCGGCCCGCGACCGTGCCTGACACGACGGCGGACACCGCCGCGGCCGAGTCGTTCCGCACGTCGGCCTTCACGGTGAGGTCCACGTGGTCGAGGCTCGGGACGGTCAGCTTGGTGATCACGTGGGCGCCGCGGAGCGCGACCGGGCCGCTGCGGCGGACCAGCACGTCCCGCACGATGCCCATGTTCTGGTCCGGCGGGGTCTGCGCCCAGTCGATCCAGCCCATCGAGAGGTCCTTGAGCGGGTCGTTCGGGTAGACCTTGAACGCCACGGCGTTGACACCCTCGTGGACCTGGGCGGTGACGTCCAGGTCGTGCCGGGTGTACGCGCCGTTGACCTGGTCCTTCGTGGCGACCCTCGTCCCGTTGACCCAGACGTCGGCCTTCGACAGGACGCCGCTGAAGTCCAGGTAGGTGCGCTGCTGGGAGGCGTCGAGGGTGATCTCCGTGCGGTACCACCACGGGACGGTGAAGTTCGCCTTCGGGACGTCCCGCATCCTGGTCGAGTAGAAGGGGTCGGGGTAGACGTTGTCCTGAACCAGCGCGGCGTAGACCGTCGAGCGGGCCTGCGCGGGGTACCAGCCGTTCGTGGAGAAGCCCGGCTTGGTGATAGCCGAGTCGTCGCTGATCCCCGTCGAGGTCTGGATCAGGTAGCTCGGAACGGCGGTCGCCGGGGCGTCGGCGACGGTGAACGCCGCCGACCCGGCCACCTGGCCGGTGGCTTCGGGCACGACGAGCGCCCCGCACGCGAGCGATGCGAGGGCCGAGACGATCAGTATTCGCAGGGGGACACGGGGTCGAACCAGGCGGGTGCTCACTAGCGCGCCTCCTCGGGCACACGGCGGCGGCCGGACCAGGGATTGTTAGGGAACTTTCCTAACAGTGCGTGGATAGTAGCCGTCCGATGACCGTCGGGACAGTCCCAAGCCACGACAGCCCGTGTGCGGTGCGAGATTCGAGTCCATTTCGGACGCTCCGCGAATGGGGGTGAGATTTAATCGGATGCGTTCCGGTCGTCCGGTGCGGGAGACTCGGTATCCGATCGCGCAACCGTGTTTCTTTTCCGCGAGAGGAGGGTTGATGTCCGATCCCACCACGATGCACTGGGTGATCACCCACAAGGGCAAGGCGCAGATTCGTGCCGAGGAAGAGGTGATGGGCCGGGCGGCGGCGGCGCTGTCGCGCCAGGTCAGGCGGCTCAGTCACAGGGTGCGCCAGGTGTTCCGGCACCCGTAGTGGGAGTCGCCGGCGTCTGGGGTCGTCGGCGGCGCATTCCCGAAAAACAACGTGCGCCTGATAGGCGCATGCGCTAAGGGGGAGTGCGGCGGGGAGTTTCTCGCTCCCCGCCGCACTGATTATCCGGTCAGGCCGCGAATGGCGCGCGGTCGATTCCGCACGTCGCGCCGACGGCGGGCAGCGTGCCCGCGATCAGGTAGTCGCGCTTCGCCTTCTCGGCGCACGCGCTGTGCACGAACATGGTGCTGTGGCCCGAGCCCTCGACCGTGAGGACGCGGGTGCGAGCCAGTTCAGCTGCGCCGTCGAGCGCCCCGTGCAGCGGGGTCGACGGGTCGAAGCGGTTGTTGATCACCAGGATCGGGGCCGAGGTCCAGCGGTTCCACGGGCCGGTGTACCGGTCGGTGTCCTGGTGGCGCCAGGTGGCGCAGGCCATCATGTCGAACACCGCGATGCGGCCCCAGTACGGCACGCGCTGGTCCTCGGAGGCGCCGTAGCGGGTATAGGTGGCCTTGTCGCGCGGGAAGGTGCTGTCCACGCACTGGATCGCGTTGAACGACTCGGTGCGGTTGGTGATGTACGGCTCGCCCATCGCCCGCAGCGCGGTCGTGGGCGCGCTGTGCAGCGCCTGGAGCAGGACGGCGGTCTCCTTCCACAGCTCGGGCTGCGCGAGGTTGCCGTTCACCGTGGCGAT
>JBDSAJ010001079.1:0-17161 GCA_039922235.1 Umezawaea sp. | reverse complement strand
TGTCAGCGTGCCGATGACCGGCTTCTTGATCGGGATCCGGACGGTGTCCTGGGCGCCTTCGTAGCCCAGGTCGGCCAGGGCGGGCAGATCGTCGCGCACGTCGGTCAGGGCGTCGATGACGCCGTGGTGGCGGGCGCAGGTGATGTCGTGCTCGCGGCCGGGTCGCACCGCGGAGACCCAGATCGGCCAGCCGTCCGGCGCGGAGATGACCTGGACGTTGCCGCCGTGATGCTTGTGTTTTCCGCTCCACCACAGGTCATGGCCGTTGGGGCCGGGGATCGCGACCCGGTCGGTGGGGATCACCACCCCGTCGAGGTTCCCCGCCCACACCACCACCTGGGCCATCAAGCAACGCGCCCTGGACGTGCACGCCTCCCAGCCCGTCACCGAGCGCTTCGGGCCGATGACCGAGACCCTCGCCCGGCTGTGGGGCGCTCACATCAGCGTCGACCGCGCCGAGAACTTCGCCCCGCTTCCGCCCTCGGACGTCTTCCCACAGCCATCGGCGTGCAGGGCCGTCCGGCAAACGATCTTTCCGGCCGTGGCCGCATCGTCGGCATACCACACAAAACAATCGTTAGCCACTCACCGAATGACCGAAGCGGAGAGCGTCGCTTGTAACCAACACGGCGCAAATCCCGACGTAGGCGAGACGAAGGTTGTTTCGAGCGTACGGCCAGCGAGGTGGCGTCATAGATACTCGGCGTGTGGCATTTATCGGAGCGAGCCTCCTACGCTGTCCAAGCCCGCGCAGGCGCGGCTCCGGCGGCACACAGCTCGATATCGGGTGTCGCCGCGTGGTGTGATTCGGCTCCGCACGCCTGAAGTCCCTGTCTCCAACCGCACACGAGGATCTGATCGATGTCAGTGCACTCACCCGCCCACAGCCAGGCTGGGCGCCTGCCGGTGGGTCGAGCCCTGTTCGTCCTACCGGCTGCCGTCGTCGTCACCGGCGGGGTGTGGTGGTGGATGACGGCCGGGGTGCCCGCGGCGGAACGGACGTTCGTGGCCTGGTACGGCGGGATAGCCGCCGTTGTGGTCTGTGCGGCGGTCACGGTCGCCGCGTACTGCCTGCAGGCCACGCGTCACCTCCGTGGCCGGATCGCGGTGCTGGACGCGGAGGTCGTCCAGCTCGCCGACGACACGCTGCCCGCCGTGGTCCGGCGGGTGCGCGACGGAGCGTCGGCGGACACCGCGCTCGCCGAGGTGCCGAGTTCGGTCGAGGGTGCTCGTCGGCGTCTGCTGGGGACCATCGCGGAGGAGATCAGCCGGGGAGAGCGCATGCGCGCGGCCACGATGGCGGCCTGCGCCAACGCCGCCGGCCGCGTTCAGGCACTGGCCACCAGTATGCTGGCCGACCTGCGGGAGATGGAAGGCCGGTATGACGAAGACGTCCTCGGCGACCTGCTCAAACTGGACCACAGCACCGCGCAGGCGGGCCGCCTGGCGGACAGCATCGCGGTCCTGACCGGAGCACGGTCCGGCCGGCGCTGGACGAAGCCGATCGTGATGGAGAGCATCCTGCGCGGAGCGATGGGGCGCATCAGCGCCTACCAGCGGGTGCGGACGCACTCGACCAGCACCGTCGCGGTCGCCGGGTACGCCGCCGAAGGGGTCATGCACACCCTGGCCGAGCTGATGGACAACGCCACCAGCTTCTCCCCTCCGTCCGAGGACGTGCACGTGTACGTGGAGGAAGTGCACGCGGGTGTCGTGGTCACGATCGAGGACAGCGGCCTCGTCATGAGCCCTGCGGCGCTGGAGCGTGCCGTGCGGGCGGTTTCGTCCGAGCCGCTGGACCTGACCACGCTGTCCGGTACCCGGCTGGGCCTGGCGGTGGTGGGCTGCCTGGCGCGCAAACACGGCCTGAGCGTTCACTTCCGGCCGTCCGCGCGGGGAGGCACCGGAGTAGTGGTCATGATCCCGCGGCAGTTGATCACCCAGTCCAGACCGGACGCCCCGCCGGTCACGCCGAGCCCGGCGGGTGTGGATGCTCCGCCGTCCAGGGTGCGCGCCGCCACCGTGCCCGCCGTGGGCGTCACGCCCGCCGCGACCGCGTCCGAAGTGAAGAGCGATTCGTCCGTGCTGCCGCAGCGGCGTCGCGGGCAGACGCTGGCGGCGGCGCCCAGGACCGTGGCGGCGCCGGCGGCGAATCCGGCCCCGGCCCGGTCCGACGCCGGCACGAGATTCAGTGCTTTCCGCGCCGGCAGCCGAGGCGATCGCCCTCCTGCTCCTCCGGATGAAGGCGGCCGATGAGCACCCCTGGACGCGAAGCAGGAACCGGACAGCAGATTGGAGGCGAGGGGATGCCCCACGGCGTGATCGCCGCGGCGCGCCCCTCGGGATCCCGATGAACACCACAGATCACGACCTCGACTGGTTGCTGGAAAACCTTCTGGGCAAGACGCCGGGCACCCGGCACGCCTTGGTGCTGTCCAAGGACGGCCTCAAGCTCTGCCACACCCGCGGGCTCACGGTCGACCAAGCCGACCAACTGGCCGCCATCGCCTCGGGCATCCAGAGCCTGGCCTACGGCACGTCCATCGAGTTCGGCGACGGTACCGGCGGCGTCCGGCAGTCCATGATGGAGTTCCACGGCGGGATGCTGTTCATCGTGGAGGCCGGCGAAGGAGCCCATTTCGCCGTGGTGGCCGCCGACGACGCGGACGTAGGCGTCATCGGCCACAACATGAACGAGCTGGTCGAGCAGCTCGGCGCGTACCTGACCGCCCCGGCCCGCTCCGGCGGCGCCGCGCTCGGCCGCGGCACCGCGGCCGGATGACATGACCTGGGAAGACCTTCACCGCGAGGACCCGGACCGGTTGTACACCGTCACCGGCGGGCGCAGCCACGCGCACGAAAGCGCGCTGGACCTGGTGACGCTGATCGTGAGCGAAGGCGATCCGGTGCCGGGCATGCAGTCCGAGCACGTCAAGATCCTGCGGATGTGCCGTCGCCCGACGGCGATGGTGGAGGTCTCCTCGGAGCTGGGTCTTCCGGTCAGCGTCGTGAAGATCCTGTTGTGCGATTTGCTCGACACCGGCCGGATCACCGCCCGCCATCCGTCCGCGGCTCCTGCCGGCACCAGTCTGCCCGATCTCGAAACCCTGAAGCAGGTGCTCGTTGGACTGCAGAAGCTCTGAGCAAGACATCCGTACTCCCCTGCCGAGCACCGCCAGGAACGGGCTGAAGATCGTGATCGTCGGCGGGTTCGGGGTGGGCAAGACGACCATGGTCCGGTCCGTCAGCGAGATTCGCCCGCTGAGCACGGAGGAAACCATGACGCGGGCGGGTGTCGGGATCGACGACGGCGCCTCGCCCGGCAAGACCACCACCACGGTCGCGTTCGACTTCGGGCGGATCAGCCTCAACGAGCACATGGTGCTGTACCTGTTCGGTGCACCGGGCCAAGAGCGGTTCTGGTTCCTCTGGGACCGCCTGTTCGCCGGGACCCTGGGCGCCGTCGTGCTGGTGGACACCCACCGGCTGGCCGACTCCTGGTACTCCATCGACCGCCTCGAGCACAACGGGACGCCCTTCATCGTCGCACGCAACAACTTCGGCCGGCCGGAACACAGCCTGGACCAGGTGCGGCAGGCACTCGACCTGCCCGCAGGCATCCCGCTGATCGACTGCGACGCCCGCCGCCGCGACTCCAGCAAGACCGTCCTGCTCACCCTCGTCAACCACCTCTTCGCCCTGTCCTCCGTCCGGGAGACCACGCCATGACCACCCCCCAGCCCGCACCCGCCACCACCGGGACGTCCGGCGCGCCGCCTGCCCCCCATGACCCCGGCCACCAGCACGCCACGCCGTTGTCCGGGCCGCAGTTCCAGCAGAAGTCCGCGGATCTCTACGCGGAGCTGCGGCGGACGCACGGGCCGGTGGCCCCGGTCCTGCTCGACGGGGGCTTGCCGGCGTGGCTCGTCCTGGGCTACCGCGAAGTGCAGTACGTCGTGAGCAATCCGGAGGTCTTCGGACGCGACTCACGGCGCTGGAACGCCTGGGACCGCGTCCCGCCCGACTGGCCGCTGCTACCGCTCATCGGCTACCAGCCGACGATGATGTTCACCGAGGGCGCCGAGCACCGGCGGCGTGCCGGGGCGCTCGACGACGCACTGGGCGCGGTCGACCAGTTCGAGCTGAGCGCGCGGGCCCAGCAGGTGGCCGATCAGCTCATCGACGCCTTCGCCGGATCCGGCGAGGCGGATCTGATCACCCAGTACGCCGACGGCGTACCGCTGCCCGTCGTCGCCCGAATGATCGGCGTGCCGGACACCGAAACCGCCGACCTGGTCCGTGACGTCTACCAGACGCACGCCGCCGGCGAGGGCGCGAACGCGGCCTACGCGCGCGTCCGGGAAAAGGTGCGGCGAATGGTCGAGTCGAAACGGCGTGCCCCTGGGCCGGACGTCACGTCACGGCTGCTGGCCCACCCGGCCGCGCTCGCGGACGAGGAGATCACCGAGGATCTGCTCCACCTGATGAACGCCGGGCAGCTGCCGACCGCCTACTGGATCGGCAACACCCTGCGGCTGATGCTGACCGACGACCGCTTCGCGATGACGTTGTCCGGCGGACGCCGGAGTGTCGGCCAGGCGCTGAACGAGGTGCTCTGGGAGGACACGCCCACCCAGAACTTCCCTGGCCGGTTCGCCGTCCACGACGTCTGGCTCGGTGGCAGTCAGATCCGCAAGGGCGACCTGATCGTCCTTGGTCTCGCCGCGGCCAACCACGACCCGCTCGTCCACCCGGTCGCGCAGGCGTCGACCGGCAACCAGGCGTACATGTCGTTCAGCCATGGCGAACACCGGTGCCCGTACGCGGCCCAGGAGATCGCCAAGGTCATCGCCGAGGCCGCGATCGAGGTCCTGCTCGACCGGCTCCCGGACGTGGTCCTGGCGGTGCAGGCCGACACGCTCACCTGGCGGCCGTCGCCGCTGTTCCGCGGCCTGGCGGCACTGCCGGTGAAGTTCACGCTGGGCTGGTGATCCCCGGACGCGGACAGCCCGCCTGCCGACGGACATGGCATTCCGGCATCCGGCGTGAGCGAAGACGGCAACAGCCGGGAACCCGGAAAAGGCCGAATTGCGGCAGTTTCGAACGGTGGTGTCCGACAGCGTCTTGTGGGCCGGTTTCCGGTTCCGCGTCGGAGACGTCGTGATCGGCACACCGCCGAAGTCCGGCACGACGTTGTGCTTGCCGAAAATATCGTCCGCGCTGGTCAAACATCCCGTGTCGTTTGGTGTCAAGTGGTGTGGGGTTGGGCATGGTGTGACCAGGCGGTCGTCTCGTCGTAGCGGGTGTGGGTTTTGAGGCAGCCGTGGAGTATGCCGACCAGGCGGTTGCCGACTTGTCGAAGCGCGGCGTTGCAGCCCGCCGCGAGGGCTCGCTGTTCGTCGTAGTAACAGCGGGCGCCGGGCAAGGCCCGGAGGACGGAGAACGCCTGGGCGACCGCCCCGCGCGCCGCCGCTCTCGATGCGCATGCCGCTGAACTCCGCCGCATCGAGCGATCACCGCAGGACGGCACGCAGAACCGACTGGTCGCGGTGAGCATGCTTCTCGGCGCCGTGCGACGGGTCGCGGAACCGACGATTCGGTTACAGAAGACGCATCGGTGGCCACTCGTCGTTACTTGACCGGCTACCCGTTTGTTGCTGGTGGCCGTTCCGTTCTGGCAGTCCTGCTGTGCGACAGCGGCGAGCTGGTCCGAGCGGAGGAGCACGCCCGGCAGGCGCTGGCCATGAGCCAGGAGAGCGGCGACCGGCAGACGGAGGTCAACGCGCTCAACGCGCTGGGCAAGGTCACCCGTGCCAGGGGCGACCACCGCGAAGCCGTCGCGCGGCACGAGCAGGCGGTCGCGCTGGCCCTCGAGATCGGCGAACGCGGAGCCCAGGCCGAAGGACAGGTCGGCCTGGCCCTGGCCCTGATCACCCGACACGACGGCGAGCAGGCACTGCTCATGGCACGGCGCGCACTCACGACCACCAAGGAGTTCGGTTACCGACTCGTGGAATGCCAGGCGTTGGAAGCTCTCGCGACCGTCCACCTCGACCACGGCGAGCCGCTCCAGGCCCGGCAGTTCATCGAGGCGGCGCTGGTCATCCGTGACCAGACCGGATACGCCGCAGGTCCGGCGTGTTGACCGTGGTCGACGCTGTGAGACCTCGTTGCCTGACTCGGCCCATGCGGCAAGGGTGAGATCGAGCGGATGCAGTCGTGATCACGCTGCTGCCGATGAGCACGGCATGATGACCAGCCATGCTGCTTCGGCCGGCCTACCTCAGCGTGACCAACGCGTTCGCCCTACTGCGTCTGCTGCCCATGAGTGACCGGGACGAGGACGTCGAGATTGTGGTGCTGCGGCACCAGACCACCGTGCTGGAACGCCAACTGGCAAGGCTCAACTACCGGTTCTCCCCGCTGATCGAGCCTTCCTCGCGGCACTGCTGCACCGGCTCCCGGCGAAAGTGCTTCGTCAGTTCCAGTTGCCGGTACGCCCGGAAACGGTGCTGCGCTGGCACCGGGACCAGAAGGTCGGCTTTGTTGGCACCTGCTAGGAGTTTTCGGCCCGGATGACACGCGCCGAGGCGTGCTGCGGTAGTTGGGCGGTCAGCCAACGGCGAGCTGAACTCTTTCGACGGGCGGCAGGCAGGTCGGCATCCGGTCGGTGACCCAGGCGTACTCCAGGCCGGCCAGCGTGGCGCCTTCATCAGTCCACACCAGAAGTTCGCCGATGTACTCGCCGGGCTGGTCGACGACGCGAGCGTCGACCGGCACCAGCCACGATGCCATCGCAGCGCGTCGCAGCGGTTCGCGAACATGCAGATCGACGCTTACGGACTCGGGCGCCCACAGGGCGACGACCTCTGTGTGGTCGAGCTGGCTTCGCAGCTCCGAGGCCCCGTCGAACTCGCACGAGAGGATGTGTTCCAGCACGGCGCGCTCGGAGTCGCTCAGCGGACGTGGCGCGATGGGAACGGAAGGCACGCGCCCATCATGCCCCGCCTGGGGAGCGCCGGGAGCCAGCTCCCGGCGCGGCGAACTACGGCCTGTGCCAGACAGCTCGACCCGATGTCACCTACCTCGAAACGTCGTACGTCGTGAGACGACTGTGACACACCCACGTCGCACAAGATCGACATGGCGCGAGCGGCGCGACCCGCAGGCTCGAAGCCGAACTGGCAGCACGGGCGCTTGCCGTGTGTTCCACCGGCTATCGGGCTTCGGAGGCCGTGAACGTGAGCAGTGCGGGAGTCACCTCGTAGGCGCGATGGATGTCCAACGCGTAGTCGTCGATTCGGGTTAGGCGGCCGTTGTTGCCGCCGTCGATCGCAGCGATCAGGTGCCGTCGAAGGTATTCGGTGTCTGAGACCGAGCGAATGGCCATGCGACGACCATCGAATCCGGGATGATGGACGATCTTGGACATGGGACCATAGCCGAATGACCGACTCGGAGTCTGCGCCACACGGAGAACACGGAGAACGAGACCGACAGGCGATTGAGCACATCATCGGTCGGCCACTTCCCACGCAGTGGCCGGCGGAAGCCCTCGCCCCTGGCAGCCGAGTCACGGTCATTCGCGACCCGCACTGGGACGGTCTCTGGCAGCAGGAGTTCTCCGCCACGATCGACACCCTCGGCGCACCCGAACCTGTCGATCACCCCGGGCAACCAGTGGCGAACTGAACTACTGGGTGCAGTTCGACGCTCCCCAATACGAGAGCAACGGGGACGGTCCGTACCGCAAAGCCCAGATCTGGGCCCGCTACCTTCGAGCCGAGTGAACGCCGGACCTCAACGCGCGTCCCGACACCCAAACACACGCCAGTCCGGGCCACCCATCGGCCACCTGGACCCTCCGCACCCAACCTACTGAACCGCCCGGCTCATGCCGAGTCCCTCTCACCAACCCACCGCACTGGTCCGCCGATTCCCCAGCCCGTTGAACGCCTTTGACGACCCCCGGTCACCAATTGGCGCGAGCACCCCAGTTGACGGAATTCGGCTCAACGGTGTTCCGGTACCAGCTCCTCGGCGGCCTGGCTCATACATCCGGGATGGCGATGTACTCGAAGACGGAACCGTCCGGATGCCTGGCCACCAGCCGTTCCCCGTTGGGCCCGGCCGACGGCCCTTCGATGATCTCGCCGTCCGCCAGTTCGACTTCCCGGACCACAGCTGCGACGTCGAACACGAGGATGGTCGCGGTCCGGTTGGTGTAGCCCTCGGCCCCCTCCGCCTCCAGCAGGAGGAAAGGGCCGACACTGGCCAGTTTCACCGGCCCGTGACCGAACTTCTGCACCTGCTCGGCACCAGAGAGCGCTTGGTAGAGCGGTATGGCCTTGTCCAGGTCGTCCACCACGACCCTCGCCAATACCTTCGCGATGTTGGACACTGCTGCTCCTGTCATCGTGAGCGCGCTACCAGGTCACCGGCAGCGAATGGACGCCGTAGGTCACGTTGGACCGGCGGTAGGACACCTCGTCGAAGCCGATCGCCAACTCCAGCGACGGGAACCTCTTGAGCAGAGCCGGAAACGCCACGTGCATCTCCATCCTGGCGAGGGACAGGCCCACGCAGTGGTGGATGCCGTACCCGTAGGCGAGGTGGGTCCGCGACGGCCGGTCGAAGTCCAGCTCGTCCGGCCGGACGAACCTGTCCGGGTCGCGGTTCGCCGAAGGCAGCGACACGAGCACCTGCTCGCCGCGACGGATCACCGTCCCACTCACCAGCACGTCGTCGGTGGCCGTGCGGATCTCGCCGTGGTGCGGGATGCAGACGTACCGGACGAGTTCGTCCACAGCGGACTCGACGATCGCCGGATCATCGCGGAGTCGGGCGAGCTGCGCGGGGTTTCGCAGCAGGGCCAGCGTGCCGATACCGAGCATGTTGGCGGTGGTCTCGTGGCCGGCGACCAGCAACAGGTTGCCGATCCCCACGAGTTCCTCGTCGGTCACTTCCGAGCCATACCGCCGAATTACCCTCCCCAGCAGGTTGTCGCGGGGGGCGGCCCTGGTGGCCACCACGTGGGCGCGCATCCCGGCGCGCAGCGCGTCCCGAGCCGGGATCAGCGTCTCGAGGCTCGACATCACGTCGGTCATGATCGCGGTCAGGGCGGCGAAGTCGAACCCCTCCGCGTCGAGACCGAGCAGTTCGCAGATGAGCATCGAGGGCACCGGGAGGGCGAACAGGGAAACCAGGTCGACCGGCGGTCCGGCGGCGGCCATCGCGTCGAGCCGCTCCTCGACGATTTCGGTGAACCTCGGCCGCAGGGCGCGCATCCGCTGTTCGGTGAACTCGCCCGCGATCATGCGCCGCAGCCGGGTGTGCTCCGGCGGATCGCACTCGATGAACGTCCCCGGCTGCTGCGATCGCAGCTCCTCGGCCAGCGTCCGGTCCTCCGGCTTCGGCAGCACGATCCCCAGCGGTGTCAGCTCGCTGCTGAACCGGGCGTCGCCGAGCACTTGGCGCGCGTCGTCGAACCGGGTGATGAGCCAGACCTCGTCGCCACCGTTGATCGACACCCGTGACACCGGCCGGGTGGCGCGGAGTTCGGCGAATTCGGGGTCCGGGTCGAACGGGCATCCCGCGGCTCGCCGATACGGCAGCGGTAGCGTGTCGGCCGCGGTCACAGGAGGTTCTTCCCCGGTTCGGCTTCCGGTACCTGCACGGTCCA
Organism: Umezawaea sp.; assembly: GCA_039922235.1. Classification (GTDB taxonomy): domain Bacteria; phylum Actinomycetota; class Actinomycetes; order Mycobacteriales; family Pseudonocardiaceae; genus Umezawaea. The sequence goes on along the minus strand of JBDSAJ010001079.1, from coordinate 7,479 downwards.
GTGGCAGCTGCGCTCCCCCAGCTCGTGCTCCACGGTGACGCCGAGCTTGTCCGCCGTCCGGTGGTGCAGGTCGACGCAGTACTCGCACGGGCGCCGCAGGGTCAGCTCGACGCCCTGTGCCTGCGCGCGCTCGCGGTAGTCGTAGATGCCGCAGCGGCGGACGGCGAGTGACGTGCTGCGCGGCTCGTCGGTCCGGACCGTGTCGGAGCCGTAGACGTCGAGCATGGTGGCCAGCCCGGTCAGGAGATCACGCGCGCGGTCAGCCGGGTCGTCAATGCGCTTGAGCATGGCCGCTGAGTTGATGGTGGCCACCCTGTCGGTCCACGCGGGCAGCCCGTCGGCGCCGAGGTACTTCTCGATCGCCGCCTGTGTCCGGAAGTAGACGCCGAGGACGAACTGGGCCTTGTCCGCATCGGTCATGGGGGGTTCGGGAGAGCTCATCAGGATCCTTCTGCCAGGTGGGACGACGGGCGCAAACCGGTGGTGGCTTCGATCTCGGCGAGCGAGACGCGGACGACCTCCGCGATGGGTGGGGGAAGCCGATCGGTCATCGCGGGGTCGTCCAGGTCGACCAACCGCGAGAGTTTCCAGCCGACGTACGAACCGAGGGAAGCCAACGGCGGCAGCGCCGGGACCGTCCGCACGGAAAGGTTGTGGCCGTCGAACAGACCTGCCAACCGCCGTCGTACCGCGTCGAGGCCGGGCGATTCCGGTTCGCGATCGGTCGTGAGCAGGCACACGACATCGGGGCCACGAAGCACGAGCATGTAGTTGAGGACGGTGAAGTTCCCTGCCTCGGAGCTGTTCTCGTCCCACAGCACCGATTCCACGTCCTCCTGGCGGACGCCGTCGCCACCGAGGCGCATGACGTCGTGCACGCGCCCCAGCGTCCGCACCACCGGGAGTGCCGTCCCGCACGGGCAGGGCGTCCCGCTCACCTCGACCAGGTCGCCGGTCTGGTACCGCAGCAGCGGACGGGCGGGCAGGTCGAGACAGGTGACCACCAGTTCACCTTCGTCCTGACCACCGCGGACCGGCCGGATCCCCTGGGCGTCGGCCAGTTCGAACAGGTAGCTCTGCACCTGGAGGTGCAGACTGCCCTGCTCGCAGGTGGCCGCCGTCGTGCCTGTCTCCGACGAGCCGAAGCTGCCAACGAATGCTTTCGCCCCGGTCAGCCGCTCCAGGTGCCGCAGCAACGACGGTCCGGTCTGCTCGGCCAGGAGCAGCAACCGGCGGAATCGGGGCGGGGGCTCTCCGTGCCGGTACGCGAAGTGCAGCATCTCCAGCAGACGTGACGGGGAGCCCACGTAGGTGCTGATCGAGAGTTCACGGAGCAGCCGCAGGATCCGGGTGTAGTCGCCGGTGACGTTGTCGACCCAGAGGCGGACCGAGAGCACGCCCAGGTACTCCATCACCTTTTCGAACTGGTACCCGGCAGGCGCGAACGGGCCGTTGATCAGGATCAGCGCGGAGTCCGACGGCGTGAGCACCCGACCCCACATCTCGCCGATGTTGATCGTGTTCGCGGTGAGGTCGTCCAGCGCCTTGGGCGCGGCCACTGGATCGCCGGTGGTTCCGGAGGATTCGTAGTAGTGCGGGAACTCCCCCATCGGGCGGGTGAACACCTCGCTCGAACCGGACCGGAACTCCGCCCGGCTGAGGACGGCGAGTTCGGCCAGCATCTTCTCGATGAAGACCTCCGGCTCGTCCGCCCGCGCCCGCACCGCGGTCTCCTCGTCGCGCCAACCGGCGAGCACGCTCCCGAACTGCCGGGACTGCGCGGCGGCGGCGAGCGTCCGGATGAGCTTGTCCGCGTGCAGGGCGGGAAGATCCTCCTCACCGGCGTGGACACGGCGGACAGCGGCAATCTGACGGTCCACGAAATCCGCGTAGTCGGCGCGCACTTTCCCGTCACTGAACAGCATTCGAACTCCATTTCACCGACGGAAACGTGCGATCCATCAAGAGGTCAACAGGTGTATAGCCCAGCTTCGGCGATGGGGAACGCCAGTTGTTCCACACGCAGCATTGGGACCGCCAGCGGTCGCCGCCCACACAGCCACCTTAGGCACGCCACATGGCACGGTGCTCCAAATAGGACGGCAACTATTCGCCACCGGCATTCCACCGCGGCGCGCCCTTCCCTTTCACTGACGCTGCCCCGCAATTCGATTCCTTATCCGCGCGACGACGACGTCGCCGACAGGCGAGGCTGTCATGGAGCGGAGCAGGAAGTCGCTGAGGAGGAGCGGGCGATAGGTGGTGGGGGGCCGGACGCGCCGGACGCGAGCAGTGGCGGATCGACTGCGCGCACATGTCGAGGCCGGGTGAGTGCCTGTCGCAGGCGCCCACCCGGCTCCAAATCTTCGAGACCGGCCGCGATTCGCGTTGTCCCGCGCGGCAGCTTGGGACCCGGTCTCGCCCGTTCGTCGTCTGGGCCACAGATGAGCGATCGGGATTCCTCCGTCACAGCGGTGGTTATGCCATCGTGTGCGCATAAAGGCGCTGAATCCATGACGCTGGTGGGCCAGAACGAGGACAGTTTGCGAGTAGTGTCGAACGTTCCGATCGGACTCAGTGGAGTTCCTCGAAGATCCTGGGTGCAAGCAGGGCTTTCCAGCGCTGCGACGGCAGACTGAGGTTCACCCCGCGCAGTGGACACCGAGTTACTGTATCGACTATCGGCAATCGGCCCCCCGCATGAAGTCCGTGTCGGCTATTGTCAAGATCTCGTCCTCGTGGCATGAAATCCGGTGTCCGGCATTCGGGGACAACCTCAACCCACCAGCGGCACGGAACCTCCTCCCGCCCGGTCCGCGAGCTCAAGGGCTTCCACCGCATCACCCTCGCCGCAGGCCAGACCCGCACGGTCACCTTCGGCCTCGGCCCCTCCGAACTGCGCTACTGGAGCGCCGCCACCCGCGACTGGGTGCAGGACGCCACCACGCTCGACATCTGGGTCGGAGGCAGCTCGACAGCAGACCTGTCCACCGTCCTGGAGGTGTCCGCCGCCGACCTCAACACCGAACCGTCGGCTGAACCCGTCGGCTGACCCCGCGGTGTCCGTGCCGGCGAACACGTCGTCCTGCGGCGTCTTCGCCGGCTCGGTCTCAGGACCAGGCGGCGACCGGGGCCTGCCGAGGCGTTCGGCGTCCGGCTCGGACGGGACGTCGTCACGAGACGATCGCCCCTGACGCCTTCCGCGCCGCGGCCACACCCCTGATCGGTGTCCGGTCCGACACCCCGGACCACGGCCTGACCCGAAGGTCCGGAGAGCCATTCGTACCAACGAGGTCACCCTCAAGTAGCCGTCGCAGGGCTGCCAGAACCACGACACGATAGGGAGGGACTGTCGGGACCGCGATTCATGGACGTCCGGGGAGGCGAGGTCATGAAGAAGATCGTCATGGCCCTGGTGCTCGGCTTGGCCGCAGCTGGTTTGAGCGCACCTGCGGACGCCGAGCCACGGTTGGACAGCGTGCGGGTGTGGAACGAATTCGCGTTGGCCGCGGTGCGCGCTACCCGCGCCACTGACGCCGACGCCGCCCGCACCTACGCGATGCTCAACGTGGCCATCTACGACGCGGTCAACGGACTCGCCGGACCGGCACGCGCCCACGCGCTGATACCTGGCCCCGGCCCGCGCGGCGCCGATCCCCACGCCGCGGCTGTCGCCGCGGCACACGCCATCCTTGTCCGGTTGGACCCCGACCGAGCCGCCGACTACGACACGCGACTGCGCGCCGACTTGGCAGACCTGCGTCCCGGCCGGCACCGCGACGCCGGGGTGCGCTGGGGACGTGAGGTCGCCGAGCGCGTGGTGGCCTCCCGCGCCGACGACGGCTCGACCCCGGTGCGGAGTCAGCCCGCCGGCTCAGGCCCAGGTGTGTTCCGAGCCGAGTGGTCCGGCGTGCAGTACCGCAACGTTCGTCCGTTCGCCGTCATCGATCCCGCCGGGTACGTACCGGGTCCGCCACCTGCCTTGAACAGCCTGGACTACGCCGCCGCTTTCGCCGAAGTCGCACTGCTCGGCGACGCCGGGATACCCACCCCCGACAAGCTCGCCACCTTCCAGTTCTGGTCCTTGCCCGCCGGCACCGGCCAACCCGCAGGCGAGTGGGTGAAGATCACGCTGACTGTGTCCCACGGCCTGCCTCTGCCCGCCAAGGCGCGCCTCATGGCCTTGCTGACGATGGCGCTGGCCGACACCACGATTCCCACCGTCGGCACCAAGGTCAACTACCGTCATTGGCGTCCCACCACGGCGATCCGCGAGGCGGAAACCGACGGAACCCCCTTGACGCAGCCGAACCCGAACTGGGCTCCGCGGGCAGGCAGCACGGGTGGAACACCGGAATACCCGTCCGGGCACAGCTCCTACAGCGGTGCGGCGGCTGCCGTGCTGGCTGGGTTCTTCTGCGCGGACGACGTTCGCTTCACGCACACCACGGACACCGCACCGGGCGGTCAGGCGCGCACCTACCCGAGTTTCTCCGCAGCCGCCGCCGAGGCCGGCCGGTCGCGGGTGTTCGGCGGACTGCACTTCGAATTCAGCAACCAGGCGGGTCTTGCCATCGGCCGCAACGTCGCGTCCGAGGTACTCGCCACCCGACTGCTGAGGCGAATGGGACCCACGCACCACGGCAACTGTCCGCTGTAGACGAACCGGTTCGATCTGCTCCGGGGAAATCCTTAGCTCCGACGGCGACGTACGAACCCTGGCCCGCGGCATCACCGATGCGCACGAGGCCGTCGTGATACTCGCGGACGGCAAGGGTATCGGCCAGGAGGTCGACTGGACCTGACAGCTGTCGTGCGGCGCTCGCCAGCGGTGCGTGCTGCGGCCCGGTTCCGTGGTGAGCCGCTGGACCTGCGGTGTACCGCGTCCGCGTTATGCGGGCACACGGCAATGACCGCATCCGGTTGACGACGCGGGCAGGGCGCTGGAAGACCCCAGGGTGCGGGCCCAGTGGCCGTGTCACGGACCCGTGCCCTGGCCGGACCCGGACTTCCAGCGGGCGATGAAGGCGTTCATGGACGAACTCGGTTCACACGGCGAAAAGCTGCTCAGGTTGCTCGCGCTCGGCTTCGACCTGCCCGACATCGGCGCGTTCACCAAGCTCACCGTCGGTGGCTGGCACCACATGCGGGTGCTCCGATTCCCAGCCCGCTCCGAGCACACCTCCCGCGGCATCGGCTCGCACACCGACTACGGCCTGCTGGTGATCGCCGCGCAGGACGACGTCGGCGGCCTCTACATCCGGCCGCCGGTCGAAGGGGAGGTACGCGGCCGGAACTGGCTGGAGTCCGAAAGCATGGCGGGCAAGTACGAGGACGAGGAGCCGTGGGCGTTCGTCGAACCGGTGCCCAACGTGCTGACCGTGTTCCCCGGTGACATCCTGCAGTTCCTGACCGGCGGAGCGCTGCTCTCGACGCCGCACAAGGTGCGCCTCAACACCCGTGAGCGGTTCACGATGGCGTACTTCCACGAGCCCAACTTCCAGGCGACCGTGCACCCGATGGACGACCCGACGGGCGATGAGCGGATCCACTACGGAACCCACTTCACGACCATGTTCATGCGCTGCTACCCGGACCGGATCACCACGACCCGGATCATCGAGGAGAACCGCCTGGCTGTGCTGGCAGGACTGCGCGACGACGCGACCCTCACTCAGGTGTGACACCGACACCTCGCGGCGACGGTTCCTCCCTGCTCACGCCTCCGGAATACTCGCCTGGCGGGAATGTCGGCGTGCTTCGAGGTCCAGCCGGGTTCACCCTGGGTGCGGCTGGACGCGGCGAGAACGACAACGCCGAGCGCGCCTCAGACAGTCACCGCTTCGGCCCGCCCCTGGATGGGGTCCGCCGCGTCCACCGAGCACCGCGCCCACGTTCGTCGCAGGTGGACCGTTCGCCCTGGTGTCGATCCTCTGCTTCCGTGCTTGCCGCGCTCAACTCCGCGTACGGCAAGGGTGTTCGGCAGACTCCGGAGGCCGCGGTCGCGCTGATCCGACCGGCACTGCCGCGCGACGTCGTCGACAACGGTGACCCGACGATCGTCTGCTCGCCGGGCTGATGTTCGCACGGTTGGGTTTCGCACGATGGATCTGCGTGGCACTCGGCGTCCTGGTGATCGCCTGCTACCTCTACGCCGTGGTGCGGCTCGCGATCAACGACGCGGGCGCGTTCCTCGTCCTTCCCGTCGTGGCGCTGGCGCTGTGGTTGGGCGCGGTGATCACCGCGGCGTTGTCGCCGGTCGGCAGGGCGATGCGCCGGTACCGGCGTTGACCAGTTCTCAGTCGGCGCGCGCTGCCGCGATCTCGTCCTCACGCCTGCCACCTGCGGCACTGAACACACCTACGCGATCACCCGGCGGCGCAAGTCGCTGGACGAGGTCGTGCACCGCGGGCGGTGGTCCTCACCCACCACCACGTGACCGCGCCTCAGCCGGGAACTCCTCCACACCGAGCACCCGCAGCAGTTCCAGCCGTTCGCGGGCCTCGGTGTCCGCCGGGGTGAGCACCACCAGCTGCTGACCCTGGTCCGGGGTGACGAGGGTCTCGCAGTCCATCACCAGCGTGCCGACCCGAGGGTGCGCGAACGTCTTGCGGTCGGCCCGCCGCACCGCGACCTCGTGCTCGGCCCACAGACGGCGGAAGTCAGCGCTCGCGGCGCTCAGCCGGTCGACGAGTCCCGTCACCACGGGGTCGCCGGACCGGCGGCCGACGGCCGCGCGCAGGTCGGCCACGATCCGGCGGGCGTGCTCCTCCCGCTCCTCGGGCACGTGCTCGGCGCGGAAGGCGGGGTCAGTGAACCAGAGCGGTGCACGAGGTAGCGCCGGTCGCCGGAGAAGCCGGTCTGGTCGCCCACGAGCAGCACGGACGCCCGGTTCTGGGCCAGGACCTCCCCCAAGTCGGACAGCACCATGGCGGGCGCGCCGCCGAGCAGGTCCAGCAGGCGGATCAGGCCCGCACGGGCCAGGCGGGCCACCCCGTCGGCGGCCGGGGGCGGGTGACCGGCCAGGTGGAACAGGTGGGCGCGCTCGTCGTCGGACAGGCGCAGTGCCCGTGCCAGCGAGGCGAGCAGCTGGGTCGACGGCTGGCTGCTGCGGCCCTGTTCGAGGCGCACGACGTAGTCGACCGACATGCCCGCGAGCATCGCCACCTCCTCGCGGCGCAGGCCCGCGGTGCGGCGGCGAAGGCCGTCGGGCAAGCCCACCTCGGCCGGGCGGATCGTCTCGCGGCGCCTGCGCAGGAAGTCGGCGAGCTGGTCGCGCTGCATGTTCCCCATGGTGCTCCCGGCAGGCGGTCCGAGCCAGGGAGCGGCTCTCCCACGATGAACGCTCCGCTCCCGCACGTCCCGGTGCGGGCGCAGGGTGGTGGCAGATCCACGACGAAGGAGAGCCACGATGCACACTCGAACCCTCGGCAGCACCGGCCCGACGGTGTCCGCGCTGGGTCTGGGCGCGATGAGCAT
>JBDSAJ010001078.1:0-6399 GCA_039922235.1 Umezawaea sp. | reverse complement strand
ACGTTGGAAGCGTTGCGGGCGGCCGGGTACGCGCCTACCGCGTCCGACCTGGCGGGTGCGCCGATCGTGGAACGGGTCGAGCGGCGGCGGATCGCGCCGAACCGGCCCCGGCCCGTCCGGCAGCAGTGGCGGGTGCCGCTGTCACGGGGTGAGATCGCGCGGATGGCGACGGACCTGGTGCTCCGGGAGCAGCCCGAGCCACCGCCCCCGCCGAAACCCGCCGAGTCGCCCCGGATCAGCACGGCCCGGATGTTGCGGGACCAGTCGCTGTTCCTGCCGGACGCCGAGGTGATCCTGCTGGCCGAGGCGCTGGTCACCCGGACGTCGGTGGAGATCGCGGTGGCCAGCGGGCCACGGCAGACGGCGGAGCACGTGGTGACGCCGGTCGGGCACTCCGAGGGGAACCTGACGACCACCACCGACGGCGGGCCTCGGGAGTTCCCGATCAGCGATATCCGGTCAGTGCGCGCCGTGAGCTGACGGGTCAGCCCAGTGGCCGCACGGTCACCGGCCGACGGCCCACGCGCGGGATCCGGCAGGGCGACGGCGCCGGGATGAGGCAGACCGGCTCGTCCGGCGAACCGGGCTCCGCCAACGTGAGCACCGCGCGCAACGTCCACACCGGACTCGCCGAGTACACCCACGTCACCCACTGCGGCTCCAGCACGTCGGTGAACTCGTCGCCGGGAACGCGGCACGCGGTGGCGCTGCGCTCGTCCCGGATGATCACCACGTCGGTGCACGCGTCCCACTGCTTGTGCGCGGCGATCCACTCCGGACCGCGCGGGTCGCCGCCGACGTGCAGCACCCACCGCCGGTGCCGCAACAGGGTCAGCCAGTGCTCCAGGTCGCCGTCGATCACCGGACGGGCACGGGGTTGGGCTTCATCCCGCACCGCTGCCGCCAGACCGCGTCGCAGCCGAAGCAGGTCTTCTTGTGCGGGCGGTACTGGGCGAGTTGGGGAAAGTCCTCACGGGTCAGTGCGAGGTCCTGGCCGCACAGGCTCGTGATCGACTCGCCCGGTCTCGGCGGCAGCGGGTAGTCGACGCGGCTGATCGCGTGCCGAAGCCCCTCGGCGTCGTGCCAGCTGAACATCGGCGACCTCCTCGGTGCGAGTTCGACCGGCGGGGGCCAACCAGCCCCCGCCGGCGGTGAGCCGCACCGGAATCCGCGAAGAGACCACGGCTCACACCAAGACCGTAAGTGACACTTGCTCTTTAAAGACATTCCCCGATCGAGTGATGTTGCCATGGGATGACCCGCACTAGCCTGCTCATATGGCGGTTACTCCAACTCCTCGCAAGAAGCGTCTCGGCCAGCACCTCAAGGTGGCCAGGGAGCGCTCGACGACGCTCGCCGAGACCGTGGCCGAACTGCTGCGCGTCGACGCTGCCACGGTCAGCCGCTACGAAACCGGCTACCTGCGCCCGTCCTGGCCCGCCGTGCAGGCGATGCTCCAGATGTACGGCGGCACCGACGAGGACCGCGCCCGCGCGCTGGAACTGTGGGAAGACGCAGGCCAGCGAGCCACCCGCTTGACCGTGCCCGCCGGGTCCTCGAAGGAGTTCCGCGCGTTCCTGCGCGCCGAATCGGAAGCCGACAACATGCGGGTGCTGGCACCGCTGGTCGTTCACGGCCTGTTGCAGACTCCGGCCTACGCACGAGCGATCCACGACAGCGCACATCGGTTCCGCGATCCCGAAGGCGAGGTCGAGCGATATGTGTCCGCGAGGTTGAGCAGGCAGAAGCGCTTGGAAGGTCCTGAAGCACTCCAAGTCCACGCCTTGCTGGACGAATCGGTGATCCGGCGCGCGGTCGGTGGCCCCGAGGTGATGGCGGAGCAACTGCGACACCTGCTGACCTTGAGCGAGCGCGACAACATCACGCTCCGGGTGATCCCGTTCGGTGCGGGTGCTTACGGCACCATGTCCGGCGGCTGCTCGATCATCGGCTACCGGGAGAAGGAGTACACGCCCGCCGTGTACGTGGAGCACTCCGCTGGCGGCGCGTGGGTGGAAGATGAGGCTGACGTGCAGCGGTTCCTCGCCATGTACGACGACACCGTCGAGGCAGCGTTGGAACCGGACGCGTCAGCCGCACTGATCCGCTCACAGCTAGGAGTGCTCAAGGAGTGACGACCAACGACACCAGGTGGCGCAAGAGCAGCTACAGCGGCGGCAACGCCAACGACTGCGTCGAACTCGACCGCCACCTCGGTCACACCGGAATCCGCGACAGCAAGTCCCCCACCGGTGAACACCTCACCTTCGAGGCCCAGGCGTTCACCGCGTTCCTCACGGCCGTCAAGAACGGCTGAGACGTTTTGGTGGGAGTCCTCGCGAACGTCAGCCGCACGAGGACTCCCACCGCAGCGCTGAGCTGCCGGTAGGACGCAGGCGATGGCGTGCGGCTCCCTCTTGAGCGCAGGATTTCGCGATTATGCATGAATTCCGCGAGTAGCTGCCTCACCGCCGGTCACGCTGGGTAGAATCACCCGATAGAACAGTCGATCATGGCTTTTCGACTGGGACCTTGTCGGAGGTCTGTTATATGCTCGTGATATGACCGATCTGGTGCTCCTCGACGACGCAGGGCTGATGGACGCCCTGCGCACGCAGGTGGAGCGCGCCCGATCGGCCCACGCGTCGATACTGGCCGTGATAGCCGAAGCCCGCGCGCGGGGATTGGAAACGCGGGCCGGATACCGCAGCCTGGCCGAATTGCTCAAACACGTCGTACGGGTCGACACGAATGAAGCGAAACGGTGGGTGGCCCAGGCCTCCGTGCTGTTTCCGTCGGTGACACCGACCGGTGCCGTCGTGGACGCCCCGCTGCCGCTGGTGGCCGACGCGGTGGCGAAGGGCGTGTTGTCGCCGGCGCATCTGGACGTGCTGGTCGGGGCGATGGCGTCGCTGCCCGCCGAGGCCGAGCAGATCCTGCTCGACGTGGCCCGCTCAGCCGAGCCTGCCGGGGTACGGGCGGTAGCGGCCGGGATTCGGGCGCGGCTCGATCAGGACGGTCCCGAACCCACCGACCGCGAGCCCACCCCGGCCCCGAACCTGCTGCACCTGCGGACCAAGACCGACGGGCGGCTGGAATTCAGCGGCCGACTCGGTGCCGAGCAGGGTGAACTGTTCCGGGCGTTGATCGGGCCGTTGGCCAAGCCGCACAGTCCCGACGCGGCCGGTCCGGACACCCGGACCCTGCCCGAACGCCAGGGTGACGCGCTGATGGACCTGCTGGACCTGGCGTCCCGGTCGAGTCACCTGCCGGTCGAGGCCGGGGAACGTCCGCACGTCACCGTGATCCTGGACTATCAGACGCTGGTGTCCGGGATCGGCACCGCGACCCTGGGCGATGCGACCGTGATCAGCGCCGCCGAGGCCCGCCGGATCGCCTGCACCGCCGGGATCATCCCGATGGTGTTGGGCGAGCGCAGCGAGGTCCTCGACATCGGCCGCATGTCCCGCCGTCTCACCCCGCACCTGCGGCGGGTGCTGCGGCAACGGGATGGTGGATGCGCCTTTCCGATGTGCGACCGGCCGCCGAACTGGACCGACGCGCACCACATTCGGGAATGGCAGCACGGTGGGGTCACCGCGCTGGATAATCTCGTGCTGCTCTGCCGGCGTCACCACACGCTCATTCACCGCAGTGAATGGGAAATCAGAATGACCGACGGATTCCCGCACTTCCACCCACCAGCGTTCATGGACCCGCAACGCAGACCACTGCGCAACGAGGTCCGAAGACTCGCGAGCTAGACCGGAACCCCCGGTCTCACGTGCGGGCAACTGCTGGATCGCCTGATCAACGATTGGTGATCAGGCGGTCCGGCAAGAACAGCGGCGGATCAGACGACCGCCAGCGGGATCAGGTTCGGGATCACCGGGGACGGCAGGTCGGAGGAGCCGGTGAGGAACTTGTCGACCGCGTTGGCGACCGAGCGGCCCTCGGCGATCGCCCAGACGACCAGGGAAGCGCCTCGGTGGGCGTCGCCGCAGACGAAGACGCCTGGGGCGGTGGTCTGCCAGTCCGCGCCGCAGGAGATGGTGCCGCGCGGGGTCAGGGTGATGTCGAGGTCGTCGAGGAGCCGCATGTGCTCCACGCCCTCGAAGCCGATGGCCAGCAGGACCATGTCGGCGGGGAGGGTTTCCACCTCTTCGGACTGGGGGACCACCTGGCGGCGGCCGTTCGCGTCCTTCTCCACCCGGACCTTGCGGAGCTTGATCTCCCGCACGTGGCCCTCGGCGTCGCCGACGAAGCTCTCGACGGCGACGGCGAACTTGCGTTCCCCCGCCTCCTCGTGGGCAGCGTAGGTGCGCAGGATCCACGGCCACACGGGCCACGGGGAGCGCTCGTCGTCGCGCTGCGACGGCGGCATGGGGTACTGGTCCAGCTGGAGCACGGAGGCCGCGCCTTCGCGGATCGCCGTGCCGTAGCAGTCGGCCCCGGTGTCGCCGCCGCCGATGATGATCACGTGCTTGCCGGCCGCGGACAGCGGGGACGGGCCGTCGCCTTCCACGGCGCGGTTCGCCGGGACGAGGTGGTCCATCGCCAGGTGCACGCCCGCGAGTTCGCGGCCTGGTGTCGCGGTGTCGTCGCGGCCGCGCAGTGCGCCGACGGCGAGCACCACCGCGTCGAACTTGGCGCGCAGCTGGTCAACGGTCAGGTCGACGCCGACCTCGACGCCGGTGATGAACTTGGTGTCCTCCTTGCGGAGTTGCGCCAGCCGCCGGTCGAGGACCTTCTTCTCCATCTTGAACTCGGGGATGCCGTAGCGGAGCAGGCCGCCCAGGCGGTCGTCGCGTTCGTAGACGGTGACGTGGTGGCCCGCGCGGGTGAGCTGCTGGGCGGCGGCGAGACCGGCTGGGCCGGAGCCGACGACGGCGACCTTCTTGCCGGACGACACGGTGGACTGGCTGGCCTGCACGAGGCCCTGTTCCCAGGAGACGTCGGCGATGGCCTGCTCGACGCGCTTGATCGCGACCGCTCCACCGGCGTCCGGGGTGATGGCCAGTACGCAGGCCGCCTCGCACGGGGCGGGGCAGAGCCTGCCGGTGAACTCGGGGAAGTTGTTGGTCGCGTGCAGGCGGTCCGACGCCAACTCCCAGTCGCCGCGGCGGACCAGGTCGTTCCACTCCGGGATGAGGTTGCCCAGTGGGCAACCCGCGGTGCCGGAGTGGCAGAACGGGATGCCGCAGTCCATGCACCTGCTCGCCTGGGTGCGGACCTGCTTGTCGCGGACCTCGGGCTCCGGGGTCAGGTAGACCTCGCGCCAGTCCTCGACGCGCTCTTCGACGGGCCGCTTCTTGGCGTCGACCCGGTCGTGCTTGAGAAAACCCTGCGGGTCAGCCACGGGAGGCCTCCATGATCGCCGTGTCCACGTCCCGGCCTTCGGCGCGTGCGAGCCTCATCGCTTCGAGCACGCGCTGGTAGTCGCGGGGCATGACCTTCGTGAACGACGCGGAACGCCGGGGCCAGTCGCCGAGCAGCGACGCGGCCACGGCCGAACCGGTGAGCTGGTGGTGCCGGGTGACGATCTCCTTGAGCCAGCGGAGGTCGTCGGGTGACGGGCGCTGGAGTTCGACCATCGCCTTGTTCACGTTGGCGGCGTCGAGGTCCAGCAGGTACGCGATGCCGCCGGACATGCCCGCGGCGAGGTTTCGGCCGGTCGGGCCGAGCACGACCGCGCGGCCACCGGTCATGTACTCGAACGCGTGGTCGCCCACGCCCTCGGACACCGCGACCGCGCCGGAGTTGCGGACGCAGAAGCGCTCGCCGACCCGGCCGCGCAGGAAGATCTCGCCGCTGGTCGCGCCGTAGCCGATCACGTTGCCCGCGATCACCTGGAGTTCGGCGGCGAACGTCGAGGTCTCGTGCGGGCGGACGACGATGCGCCCGCCGGAGAGGCCCTTGCCGACGTAGTCGTTGGCGTCGCCGACCATTTCGAGCGTCACGCCCGCGGGCAGGAACGCGCCGAGCGACTGGCCCGCGGACCCGGTCAGGGTCACGTGGATCGTGTCGTCAGGCAGGCCGTCGCCGCCGAAGCGGCGGGTGACCTCCGCGCCCAGCAGCGTGCCGACGGTGCGGTTCACGTTGCGCACCGGCAGTTCCAGCCGCACCGGGATCGCGTCCTCCAGCGCGCCTTCGGCGAGCTGGAGCAGCGTGCGGTCCAGTGCGTGCTCCAGGCCGTGGTCCTGGTCGCGGACCTTGCGCTTCGCCGACGGGTACCGGGTTTCCGGCACCGCGAACACCGGCGACAGGTCGAGCCCGCCGGCCTTCCAGTGGTTCATGGCGGGATCGGTGTTCAGCAGCTCGGCGTGGCCGACGGCCTCGTCGATCGTGCGGAAACCCAACGCTGCCAGGTGTTCCCGGACCTCCTGCGCGACGAACTCG
>JBDSAJ010001077.1:0-9089 GCA_039922235.1 Umezawaea sp. | reverse complement strand
TCTGGCGCTAGGTCGCCAATTCGGGAAACGGCGGGCGCGGTCGATCGGGCCGCGCCCGCCGCAGCTACTATCGTGCCGTGGACAAAACACGATTCGGGTGCTGGCTGGTCGCCGCCGTCGCCGCGGTGCAGACGATCACGACCCTGCTGTCCCCGCTCGCGTCGGAACTCGTCATCACCGCTGTGCTCTTCAACGCGGCCGCGGGCCTGTCCACGTTCCTGCTGCTGCGGCGCCCCGACCGCAACCGCTGGCCGCTCGTCCTCTGGACCGCGGGTTTCTTCGGCTGGCACGTCACCGGCCTGGTCACCATGGCGGGCCTGGTGACCACGGACCTGGACGCCGCGTTCCTCCTCGGGTCCCAGCGGGAGCTGTCGATCGCCTACCAGGTCCTGCTGGCCACGCTCGCGGGCTTCGCCGTGCACATCCTGCTGCCGCGGCCTAGTTCGGTCCGGCGGCGCTGAGCAGCAGCACGCCCGACTCCGGGGCGTCGCTCGGGCGCAGCAGCGAGAACGTCCAGACGCGACCGTCGACCGGCGTGGACGTGGTGCGGAACTCGCCGACCGAGCGGCATTCCCACCAGCACGCGAGTTCCGGTCGGGACGCGGCGAACCGGGCGAGCAGCTCACGGGTCCGCGGCTCGTCCGGGTGGTGGTCGGCGTGTCGGCGGAACTGGCGGAACGCGTTCTGCGCCAACGGTTCCCACTCCGGCATCCGCTGGCGCAGCGCGGGATCGGTGAGCAGCAGCACCAGGTTGCGCTCCGGCAGGCCCCAGAAGTCGTGGTGGGCGGTGTTGGCCGCGACGACGTCCAGGTGCCGGTCCACCACCGCCGCCGGACCCGGCCAGGTGCGGAGCAGGGGGCTCAGCGCGGCGACGGCGCCGGTGTCGGCCGGGGCCGGGAGCAGGCCCGCCAGCGACAGCACGTGCCCGTGGGCGTCGGGGTCCAGGCGCAGCGCCCGCGACACCGCGTCCAGCACCTGCCGCGAGGTGTCGACGCGGCCCTGTTCGAGCCACGTGTACCAGGCGAGGCCGACGCCGGACAGCGCCGCGACCTCCTCCCGCCGCAGGCCGGGCGTGCGCCGTCGGCCGCCGCCCGCCAGGCCGACGTCGGACGGGGTCAGGCGTTCGCGGTGGGCGCGGAGGAACGCGCCCAACTCCTGTTTGGTCGACACACCCCGAGCCTATGACCGCCGGTAATCCCATGAACGCCTGTCTCGTCCCGTGGACGCGCGGCCCGCAGGATCGGGGCATGACCGATCAGCTCTGGCGCCGCGACCCCGACTCGTCCACCCGCACCACGCCGCGCCCGTACATCCGCGCGTTCGTCCCGCCCGGCGGGCTGGACGAGGCGATCGCCTTCTACGAACGCCTCCAGGGGGTGGAGGTCGACCTGCGCACCCCGTACCCCGAGAAGGGGTTGAGCATCGCGACGGTCGGCGCGTTCCTGCTGGTGGAAGGCACGGTCGAGGTGGTCGAACCCTTCCGGGCCACGCACGGGACGCTGCTGGTCTCCGACCTCGGCGAGTACGAGGACCGGCTGGTCGCCGATGGTGCGGAAATCCTCGACCCGCGGATCGACGTGCCGACCGGGGCCGGGCTGACCGCTCGGCACCCGGACGGGACGATCGTGGAGTACGTGCACCACCGGCCGCAGCCGCACGAGTCCTAGCGGTCCAGGAACTCGTCGACCGCAGCGAACGCCTTGTCGCGCACGGGTTCTGCGGACAGGAACAGGTCGTGCATACCGCCGTCGACGGCCAGCGACGTGACCTGTCCGCCGACCTTCGGCGTCCAGCGGGCGATGTGCTCGACGTCCAGCACCGTGTCGGTGACCATGGCCCGCTCCGACCACGCCTTCGCGTGCAGGTGGCTGGCGTCGGAGTGCAGCACGAGCGTGGGAACGCGGACGTCGAGGCCCGCGTGCAGGCGGGCGTGGCCGAGTCGGATCGCGCGCAGCCAGCCCGCGTACACCGGGAACGCCTTGAGCGGCTTCCACGCGAGGTCGAAGTCCCACTCGCCGTGGTGGTCGCGGTGGATGCTCTCGCCGTACACCGGGCCGTTGTCCGACCTGATGACGAGCTTCGGCGAGAAGCGGCCCACGCGGTGGATGACGGACGTGCCGACCGTCTGCATGATCCGCGGCTCGGCGAGGTCGAACCACGGGCTGTTCAGCACGAGCGCGTCGAGTGCCTGGTCGGCGCGGCGTTCGTGCGCCCACAGGCTGGCGACCAGCCCGCCGGTCGAGTGGCCCATGACGACCACCCGCGAGTGCTCCTCGCGGATGGCGAGCACGGCCTCGTCCAGCTCCTCGTAGTACGACGCCAGGTCGAGGATGAAGTTCGGCGTCTCGCCCGGCCGCAGCGACCGGCCGTACGCGCGCAGGTCGACGGCGTAGAAGTCGTAGCCGAGCGCCGCGTAGTGCTCGGCCACGTGCCGCTGGAAGAAGTAGTCGGCCCAGCCGTGCACGTACAGCAGGGCGCCGCGGCTCGCGTCGGCCGCGCGGTGCCGCACGAGGGTCGCGGTCGCGCCGCCGGTCAGCGGCAGTGCGCGGGTTTCGAAGTCGGCACCCAGAACGTCAGCGGTCATCGGAGCAGTGTGCCCGCTGATTGGTCCGTTCCGGCAGGCCGTCGCGCGAATCGTGTCTAACCTGGGGTGATGACCGAGGAGATCGAACGTTCGACGGCCATGGTGCGCTTTCCGGGGATCAGCCCGCGGGCGTACGAGCATCCGGCCGACCGGGGCGCGCTGGCGCTGCTGCGCGCCGTGCCGGGTATCGGCCCGGTGCTCCAGGCGGTGGCGGGCGCGTTCACCGAGCGCGGTGAGCGCCTCGTCTACCTGGCGTCGTCCATCAGGGTGGGACCGAAGCAGTACCCGAACATCGACCGGATCAGGCTGGAGACGGCCGCGACGCTGGACATCGACCCGGTGCCCGAGGTGTTCGTGCAGCGCAACCCGGTGCCTAACGCGCTGACGCTGGGCATCGACAAGCCGTTCATCGTGCTGACCACGGGCCTGGTCGAGCTGCTCGACGCCGAGGGCCTGCGGTTCGCCATCGGGCACGAGATGGGTCACGTCCTGTCCGGCCACGCGCTCTACCAGACCATCCTGCAACGGCTGATGCAGCTGCAGTACAGCCTCGGCTGGATGCCCGCGGGCTACTGGGCGATCCGCGCCGTCATCGCCGCGCTGCACGAGTGGTACCGCAAGACCGAGCTGTCCTGCGACCGCGCGGGCCTGCTGTGCGTGCAGGACCCGGCCGCCGCGCTGCGCGTCCACGTCGCGATGGCGGGCGGCATGGACACCTCGCAGATCGACACGGCGGAGTTCCTCAAGCAGGCCAAGGAGTACGAGCAGGTCGAGGACATCCGCGACAGCGTCCTCAAGCTGGTGAAGACGTGGCCGCTGACGCACCCGCTGGCCGTCGTGCGCGCCGCCGAGCTGCAGAAGTGGGCCGCGGGGGAGGAGTACCGGGCGATCCTGACCGGCGAGTACCAGCGCCGCGAGGACGACCGCCCGACCAGCACGTTCACCGACGACATCAAGTCCGCCGCGAAGTCCTACAAGGACTCGATGAACACGTCGGAGGACCCGCTCATGAAGGTGTTCAACGAGTTCGGCGAGGTCATCGGGAACACGGCGGGCAAGGTCTGGAGCAAGTTCGGGAACTCCCCGAACAACTGATGTTGGGCTGAATGGCCCAGTTTTGTCGGACGTCTGGCCTAACCTCCTCCTCGGTAGCACTGGAACGCACAGAGGAGGCCCCGTGGGGGAGATCAAGCGACGTTTCGCCGTACTCGTGGTCATGGCGGCGGCACTGGCGGCCGCCGCCCTGCCCGCGGCCGCGGAGGTGCAGATCGTCGGCGGCGACCGCGCTTCGATAACCACCCACCCGTGGGTGGTGTACCTGACCGACACGAACGGCTTCCAGTTCTGCGGCGGCACCCTCGTCGCCCCGACCAAGGTCCTCACTGCTGCCCACTGCTCGGTGGGCCGCTCGGCGACCGCGTTCCGGGTGGTCGTTGGCCGCGAGGACAAGAAGAGCAGCGAAGGCGTGGTCAGCGGCGTGTCGAAGGTCTGGGTGCACCCGGACTACGTGTCGGCGGATCGTGGCCACGACGTGGCCGTGCTGACCCTGCGGAAGTCCGTGGCGTACGCACCGCTGCCCCTGGCGGTCGCGGGCGACACCGAGCTCTACGCCGAGGGCACGTCGGCCGCCGCGTACGGCTGGGGGCGGGTCAGCGAGCAGGGGTCGACGTCCCGGTACCTGCTCGGGGCGACGGTGCCGCTGACCTCGGACGACAGCTGCGGCACGGCGTACCCGCAGTACGACGCCGCCGAGATGGTGTGCGCGGGGTTCCCGGCGGGCGGCGTGGACACCTGCCAGGGCGACTCCGGCGGTCCGCTCGTGGCGGGCGGGAAGCTGATCGGCGTGACGTCCTGGGGCGAGGGCTGTGCGCGCGCCGGGAAGCCCGGCGTCTACGCCCGCGTGTCGGCTTTCGAGTCGGTACTGGTGGGGCCGCTGTCGACGGAGTCGGACGCGCTGCCGGGGGAGACCGAGAGCTAGCGCGGTGACCGCAGTCCTCACGGCTTCGCGCGGCCCCAGGTGGATTCCTCGCGGCACCGCCTGCCAGGTACGAGGAAGGTGCCTCTTCGCCAGCGGGCGTGGGGAGACGGCACCACGTGAACGGCATGAATCCCGCTAGCGGCCACTGCATCAGCGCGTCCACCCCTACGGCGGCCACAAACCGCGGCCTGGTGGGCGATGAACGGGAAGGGTCTGCGGGGTAGGTGCGTGCACCGACCCCGCAGACCCGCGTGTCCCGCAGGCCGGCGCAGCCGTCGAACGTCCTGGCTATTGATCTTGGTCTGCCGAAATTGTCGGACCCCTGCTCTAGCGTGTGTGTCGGGGGGTTCTCACGTCTGGGGGACCCTCGGTTCGCCTTGGCCGTCGAGATGGCCGCGCCTGCCACGGCTCACCACCAGCATCACCACCACTGCGGCACCGGAACGAGGTGACGTCGTCGGGTGGCGTGGGGGTGGCGTGCGGGTGGGATGTGGTGAAACCGGGTCGCTGGGCGGGGAGTCGTCGCTACTCTCCGGGCGTGACCAAGCAGGTGTGGGTGGTCGTCGTCGCGGTGGTCCTGGTCCTCACCGCGGCGAGCTTCGGGTATGGCTTCCACCGCGACGAGCTGTACTTCCTGGCCGCGGGGCGGCATCTGGCCTGGGGGTATCCGGACCAGCCCCCGCTGACGCCGCTGCTGGCCCGCCTGGCGGACTTGGTCGCGCCGGGATCGTTGTGGGCGTTGAGGGTTCCGGCCACGCTGGCCTCGGCGGGGACGGCCTACCTGGTGGCCCGCACGGCCAAGGAGATGGGCGCCACGGCCAGGGGGCAGTTGCTGGCGGCGGTGACGACGGCGGTGTCCGGCTTCGTGCTGGTGTTCGGCCACATGCTCTACACCGTGACCACGGACCTGTTCTTCTCCGCGCTGGTCATCTGGCTCACGGCCCGGCTGATCCGCACGCGGGACCAGCGGCTGCTGGCGGTGCTGGGCGCGGCGATCGGGCTCGGTCTGCTGAACAAGACGCTGCTGGCGCTGCTCGCGGCGGCGGTGCTGGTCGGCCTGCTGGTGGCCGGCCCTAGGGAGGTCCTGCGCGGCAGGTGGCTCGCGGTCGGGGTGGGCATCGCGGTGCTGCTGTGGCTGCCGAACCTGGTCTGGCAGGCGCAGAACGGCTGGCCGCAGCTCGACATGGTCGGTCTGCTCAGCGAGGAGGCGAACCTCGGCGGTAGGGCGGGGTTCGTGCCGTTCCAGTTCCTGCTGCTCGGTCCGCTGCTGGCCCCGGTGTGGCTGGCCGGGCTCTACGTCCTGCTGCGGTACCAGGACTTCCGCGCGTTCGGCGTCGCCTACCTGGTGATGGCCGCTCTGCTCCTGGTCGGCGGCGGCGCGGCGTACTACCTCGTCGGCGCCTACCCGGCGCTGATCGCGGCGGGTGCGGCGGTGGTCGACCAGCGGTTGAGCCGCACCTGGCAGACCGTCGCGGTGGCGGCCGTCGCCGCGTTCTCCGCCGTGTTCAACGCCTTGCTGGGCTTGCCGATCGTGCCCGTCGAGCACCTCGCGGAGACACCGATCACCGACATCTACCACGAGGCCGGCGAACAGGTCGGCTGGCCGCGGCTGGCCGACACCGTCGCGGAGGTCCACCGCGGCCTGACCCCGGACGAGCGCGCGCGGGCAGTGGTCGTCACGAGCAACTACGGCCAGGCGGGCGCGGTGCTGGTCTACGGACCCGCCAGGGGGTTGCCCGCCGTGTACAGCGGCCAGAACGCCTACGGCTACTGGGAAATCCCGCCGGACACCGCGGACGTGGCCATCGTCGTCGGCGACGGCGCGTGGACCTCGGCGTGCGAACAGCTCACCGACGCCGCCGTCATCGACAACGGCCATGGGATCGACAACGACGAGCAGGGCACGCCGGTCCGGGTTTGCCGGGGCCTCGACAAGTCGTGGTCGGAGTTGTGGCCGTCGATCCGCAGGCTGTCCTAGAGCACCAGGCCGACGGACATGGTCAGGAACACCGCCGCGCACACCGCGTCCAGCGCGGTGGTCACGCCGGGGCGTCGCAACTTGCCCGCGACGCGGCTCGCGGCGACCACGATCAGCAGCTCCCACACGGCCGCGAGGCCGAGGAAGACCACGGCGAGCATCGCCAGTTGGGCGGTCGGCTGGCCGGCGCCGATGAACTGCGGCAGGAACGCCAGCGAGAACAGCAGCATCTTCGGGTTGGTGATGTTGGTCAGGAAGCCGCGCCGGAACGGCCGGTCGGCCACGGCTTCCAGCGGCTCGTCGGCGGCGGTCCGCCGCAGCAGGCTCCGCGCGATCGACAGCGCGAGCCACAGCAGGTAGGCGGCGCCGACCCAGCGCAGCGCCACGAGCACCACGGGGTAGCGGGCGAGCACGACACCGAGACCGGAGATCACCACGCCGACCTGGACGGCGCTCGCCGAGTGGATGCCCGCCAGCGCCCACAGCCCGGCGCGCGTGCCGGAGCGCATCGAGGTGCGCAGCAGCAGGAACGCGTCCACGCCCGGCGTGAGGACCACGACCACGCAGGCGATCAGGAAGGCCGGTAGTTGACCGAAGTCGAGGAACACGCGTAGACCTCCCATATTTCCGGACAGAACACTGTGATCTGTGCGATAGGCAGTTGAATCAACGGCCGTCAGGGACGATAACAGGAGAATCTGTCGGTCTAATCCCGGTGCGGCGAGAAGAACTGCTGCCGCTACGGTGGGTAGTCGTTCGTCCACCTGCCGTAGAGGAGTGCTCCGTGCGGACCACCGTGTCGCTAGTCGCAGCCATCACCGCCGTGCTCGCGTCCGCCACCCCGGCGCAGGCGATCGTCGGCGGAACGGACGCGCCCGACACCCCGTGGGCCGTCGCCCTCACGGACGCGAACGGCCAGTTCTTCTGCGGCGGCGCGCTGGTCGCCCCGGACCGAGTGGTCACGGCCGCGCACTGCCTCACCGAACGGCTGGCGATCACCGCGCGGGACCGCGCGCCGGGGTCGATCCGCGTGATCGCGGGCCAGTCCGACCTCCGCGGGGCCACCCCGGTGAAGGTCGCGAGCACGTGGAGGCACCCCGATTTCCGCGGCGTGGCCACGGGCGACGACGTGGCGGTGCTCACGTTGAGCGAGCCGCTGGCGCAGGCCACCGTGCCGCTGGTCGAGGCGGGCGACACCGCGAGCTACGCGCCGGGCACCGAGGCGACCGTGCTGGGCTGGGGTCGCACGGCGGAGGGCGCCGTCCCGTCGCCGACGCTGCGCCAGGTGAGCCTACCGATCGAGTCGAACGCCGATTGTGCCCGTGCCATCCCGAATTTCCGCCCGGACGGCATGGTGTGCGCGGGTTATCCGCAAGGCGGCAAGGACGCGTGCGAGGGCGACTCGGGCGGTCCGATGATCGTCCGCGGCAGGCTCGTCGGCGTCGTGTCGTACGGCAAGGGCTGTGCCCGGCCGGGTGAGCCGGGTGTCTACACGCGCCTGGCGGCGTACCGGTCACATATCTGAACCGGTCCGCTGTGATATCCAGACCCTCGTGCGCACATCACAGTTCCACGCCACGCTGCGCAGGCAGTGGGCGGCCGACCTGACCACCTCGCAGCTCTACGCATTCCTGCGGCTGCGCAACGAGGTCTTCGTGATAGAGCAGTCCTGCCTCTACCCCGACCTGGACGGCCGTGACCTCGACGAGAGCACGCGGCACTTCTGGCTGGAGGTCGACGGCACACCCGAGCCGGTCGCATACCTCCGGCTGCTGGAGGAACCCGACGCCACGTTCCGGATCGGCCGCGTCGTCACCGGACGTGTCGCACGGGGCCGCGGCTACAGCCGCAGGCTGGTGGAGGCGGCGCTCGGCGAGGTCGGCAAGGTGGACTGCGTGCTGGACGCGCAGACCTACATCGCCGACTTCTACGGCACGTTCGGCTTCGAGCCCGAGGGCGAGGAGTTCATCGAGGACGGGATACCGCACCTGCGGATGCGCCGGTCTCGCTGATCACCCGCACCGCGCGGTCGATGTCCGCGTCGGACAGGTCGGCCCGCGCGGTGAGCCGCAGCCGCGACACGCCGTCCGGTACCGACGGCGGCCGGAAGCAGCCGACGACGACGCCGCTGGTGCGGCACGCCTCCGCCCACCCGAACGCCGCTTCGGCCGACGGCGCCTGCACGGACACGACCGCGGCGGCCGGGGTGCTGGCGCGCAGCCCGGCCGCGCGCAGCCGTTCGGCCAGCTCCTGGGCCACGGCGACCACGCGGGCGGGCCGGTCCGGCTCCTCGCGCCCTGCCCATCGGCGGCGACGCGCATCACGCCGCGAGCGTGTTTTGCGAGCGATTCAAACTCAAGTATGAGTCGTTCCGGCCCGGACGACCAACGAGTATCAGGCGGATTAATGTCCAATTCGATACGGTTGGACGCTACAGCGGCAAGAGAGGGAACGTAAAGAAGTACGATAACCTCACGATGGGGTTGATTCGCAAGGCGGGCGCTCTGCCTACGGGTGTGTCAGCGGACGTACGAAACTTTGAATTCACG
>JBDSAJ010001076.1:0-5098 GCA_039922235.1 Umezawaea sp. | reverse complement strand
ACCCGCTGTCGGGCTCGGGACGAACGGGTGAACCAAGTGCGCGGCGACCGCCACTGGCTGAGCGCCCGCCACATGCGGCAAGCCAACCGCCCCTGAACCAAGCTCGCGACGCCGGCCGAGTCCGCGGTCGGAGTTCTCACCCCACAGGCGGGCGGCGCTTCGTCCCCTTGCGGAACGTGCTCACGGCGGGCGAGTCGGCTATCCAGAAGCGCCAGGGCACCTCCATCGCCACCGAGATCCCCACCCGAGGGCCGGTGATCACGTCCTGGTCCGCCACGGGGTCCCCGGCGAACAGCTTCACCGATGCCTCCGGCAGCGTGAGGTCCACGCCGTTGTGCGACCGGTCCAAGCCCAGCACGCTGGTGAGCCGCGCCGGTCCCTTGGCCAGTTCGGCTTGGCCACGAGCGGATGGGCGGCGGACGTGGGCGAGGTCCGAGCCCTTCACGACCTCACCCGCGCGAATCAGGACCGCGCCTGGTTCGCCCTCGGTCAACGACACGACGTTGCAGCAGAAGTGCATACCGTAGACGAAGTACACGTACAGGTGGCCTGCCGGGCCGAACATGACCTCGTTGCGCGGGGTCTTGCCGCGGTGGCAGTGCGACGCCGGGTCGTCGAAACCCCGGTACGCCTCCACCTCCACGATCCGGACCCCCACGACACCCTCGGGCGTCGTGCTCTCCAAGACGCAGCCGAGCAGGAGCCGCGCCGCGTCGACTGGCTCGACGGCGAGCTCCTGCTCGGTGAGCTGTCTACTTGACACGGGCAGCGGTGAACCCCCGTGCGACCGACACGCGGTCGACCAGTCGCTTGAGCTGCTCCGCCACCCGGTCGGGCGCGGTGCCTCCGTGGCCGTTGCGGGAGGCGATGGAGCCGTGCACGGTCAGCACGTCGCGGACCTCGGGGGTCAGGTGCGCCGACACGTCGGCGAACTCCTGGTCGGTCAGCTCGTCCAGGCCGACGCCGCGGCCCTCGGCGACGCGGACGCACTCGCCCGCGGCCTCGTGCGCGATCCGGAACGGCACGCCTTGGCGGACCAGCCACTCGGCGATGTCGGTCGCCAGGGTGAAGCCCAGTGGCGCCACCTCGGCCATCCGGTCGGTGTTGTAGCGGATCGTCGACAGCATCCCGGCGATCGCGGGCAGCAGCAGTTCCAGCTGCTCGACGGAGTCGAACAGCGGTTCCTTGTCCTCCTGCAGGTCCCGGTTGTAGGCGAGCGGCTGCGCCTTGAGCGTGGCCAGCAGGCCGGTCAAGTTGCCGATCAGCCGTCCCGACTTGCCGCGGGTCAGTTCCGCGACGTCGGGGTTCTTCTTCTGCGGCATGATCGAGCTGCCGGTGGCCCACGCGTCGTCGAGCACGGCGAAGCCGAACTCCGACGTGGTCCAGATGATGACCTCTTCGGCGATCCGGGACAGGTTCACGCCGATCATGGCCAGCGCGAACGCGATCTCCGCCGCGAAGTCGCGCGAAGCCGTGCCGTCGATGGAGTTCTCCACCGGCCCGTCGAAGCCGAGTTCGGCCGCGACGGCCGCCGGGTCGAGGCCGAGCGACGACCCGGCCAGCGCGCCGGAGCCGTAGGGGGACAGCGCGGTGCGCTTGTCCCAGTCCTGCAGCCGGTCGATGTCGCGCAGCAGCGACTGCGCGTGGGCGAGCAGGTGGTGGGCGAGCAGCACGGGTTGCGCGGCCTGGAGGTGCGTGCGGCCGGGCATGACCGCGTTCGGGTGCGCCTGCGCCTGACCCACCAGACTGTCTACAACATCCAGTACACCGTCTCCCACGCGACGAGCGGCATCCCGCAGCCACATCTTGAACAGCGTGGCCACCTGGTCGTTGCGCGACCGGCCGGCGCGGAGCTTGCCGCCCAGCTCAGGGCCAGCGCGTTCGATCAGCCCGCGCTCAAGGGCGGTGTGCACGTCCTCGTCCGCCAGCGTCGGCTCGAACGCCCCCGAAGCGGCGTCGGCCTCCAGCAGGTCCAGCGCCCCGATCATCCGCGTCAGCTCGTCATCGGTCAGCAGACCGGCGGCGCGCAGGACGCGCGCGTGAGCCCGCGACCCCGCGATGTCGTACGGGGCCAGCCTCCAGTCGAAGTGCGTGGACGCCGACAGCAGCGCCATCGCCTCCGCCGGCCCCGATGCGAACCTTCCGCCCCACAGTGCGCTCACTTGTTCAAATCCTCTTCGCAGCGATCTTGCTCGGCAAGCCCCTCAGCCAGAAGACGGTATCGCCCTCGGTGCGCGGGGTCAGGGTGAAGTCGTGCGGCGGGTCGTCGACGCGGCAGCCGACGACCACCGCCCGGCCGTCGTGCAGGAGCATCCGGACTTCCCCGGACACGTGCTCCTGGGTGGTCTCGATGAACGCGTCCAGCGCGTCCTTGAGCGGGGAGGACCACAGCCCGTCGTGCACCAGGTCGGCCCACCGCCGGTCGGCGGTCCGCTTGAAGCGGGCCGTGTCGCGGTCCAGGGTGACGTCCTCCAGCGCCCGGTGCGCGGTGATCAGCGTGACGGCGGCGGGCGCGTCGAAACCCACCAGCCTGCCGACGCCGTGCTCACCCGCCCGCCGGTTCAGCTCGTCGACCAGTTGGAGCGCGGTGACGGTCTCGCCGTCGAGCGCGACCGGGACGCCGCGGTCGAAGGTCACCACGACCTCGTCCGGGTCGTACGGATCGGGTTGGCCCAGCCCGAACGCGGTCTCGACCGCCCGGCCCCACGCGGTTCGGTCGAGGGAGTAGGACGAGTTCCCGGTGACGTCGACCGGCAGCGCGTGCTCCTCGGCCCAGCGGACCGCCTGCTCGCGCGTCCAGCCGAAGCCGTGGATTGGCAAGTCAGAGGCGAGCGCGCCGAAACCCGCCTCGAACCCCGCAGGGCAGGCGACGGCCGTCGCCCCGTGGCGCTCCACGGCCCGGACGAGGTGCTTGACGACCACCGGACGGGCCAGCGCCTCGCCTGCCTGGCCGAGGGCGTTCGCCCGCAGGGCGACGAGGCAGTGGTCGGTCGCGAACTCGTCGCGCGCGTCCACCACCACGGCGTCCACGGCCCCGCAGGCCAGCGCCCGCCGCCGGACCACCTCCGGGTCGACGCCGCGCTGCCCGAAGTCGACGGCGACGGCCACCACCTGGGCCCCGGTCTCCTCGGCGAGCCTGCCGATGGCGACCGACGAGCGCAGGCCACCGGAGTAGGCGAGCACCACCCGCTCACTCATGGCCATCCTCCTGCTGAGAACCTTCGGCCAGCGACGAGATCCGTTCGGCGAGGTCCGCCCCGGTGAGCGGTTCCCGCGCCACGACGATGATCGTGTCGTCACCGGCGATCGTGCCGACGATGTCGTTGAGCGCAGCCCGGTCCAACGCGCTGGCCAGGAACTGGGCCGCACCGGGAGGTGTGCGCAGCACGGCCAGGTTGGCCGAGTGGTCCACGGAGACCAGCAGCTCACCGAGGACGCGGGCCAGCCGCGACGTACCGCCCTGGACGCCCCGGACCGGGCTGCCGTCCTCGGGGATCACGTAGACCGGCGCTCCCCCGTCGGCCCCGCGCAGCTTCACCGCGCCCAGCTCGTCGAGATCGCGCGACAGCGTCGCCTGGGTGACGTCAATGCCTTCCATGGCCAGGGTTTTCGCCAGCTCCGACTGGCTGCGGATGGCCCGCTGCGAGACGAGTTCGACGATGCGCCCCTGGCGCGCGGTCCTGGTCATGACCCCGAGTTTTCCAGCAACCAGACGAGCAGTGCCTTCTGGGCGTGCAGGCGGTTCTCGGCTTCGTCCCACACGGCGCTGTCCGGGCCGTCGAGCACCTCGTCGGTGATCTCCCAGCCGCGGTGCGCGGGAAGGCAGTGCAGGACCGTGGTCTTGACGCCGGTCGCGGCCACCAGAGCGGCGTTCACCTGGTACGGCCGGAACGGGCTGACCCGGTCGAGCCCGTCGTTCTCCTGTCCCATCGACGTCCAGGTGTCGGTGACGAGCACGTCCGCGCCGTCGACCGCCGCGAGCGGGTCGGTGACCAGCTCGACCGAGCCGCCGGTCTCGGCCGCGCGCTTCTTGGCGTCGTCCAGGATCCACGGCAGCGGCACGAACGACGGGGGCGCGGCGATGCGGACGTGCATCCCGGCCGTGGCGCCGCCGAGCAGCATCGAGTGGGACATGTTGTTCGCGCCGTCGCCGAGGTAGGTGACGGTGAGGCCTGCGAGCTTCCCGTGCCTGCTGCGGATGGTCTGGAGGTCCGCGAGCACCTGGCACGGGTGGAACTCGTCGGTCAGGGCGTTGACGACCGGCACCCGCGACACCGAGGCCATGGCCTCCATGCGCTTCTGCGCGAACGTCCGCCACACCACGGCGTCCACGTACCCGGACAGGATGCGGGACGTGTCCTCGATGGTCTCCTCGCGGCCGAGCTGCATGGAGCGGCCGTCGATGATGACCGGGTTGCCCCCCAGCTGCGCGATGCCGACCTCGAACGAGAGCCGCGTGCGGGTGGAGTTCTTCTCGAAGATCACCGCGACGGCCTTGGGGCCCGCCAGCGGTTTCGCGGTGAAGCGGTCGGCCTTGTAGGCGTCCGCCAGGTCGAGCACCGCGAGCTGCTCGCCGGGTGCCAGGTCGTCGTCGCGCAGGAAGTGCCTCGGGGTCATCACAGCTCCAGGAACGTCGGGAAGTCGGCGATGAGCCGATGGGCGTCCACCTCGTCGAGCACGAGCGGCGGGGCGAGTCGGATGACGTCGGGCTGGACGGCGTTGATCAGGTAGCCCGCCCGCTGCGCGGCCGCCGCGGCCTTCGCCGAGACCGCCTCGCGCAGCGTGATGCCGAGCAGCAGCCCCGCTCCCCGGACACCGGAGACGAGCGGGTGGTTCAGCTCCTCGATGCCGGTGGCGATCTCCTTGCCCACCGACGAGACGTGTTCGAGCAGGCCGTCGGACACGATGGTGTCCAGCACGGCGAGCGCGGCGGCGCAGCTGATCGGGTTGCCGCCGAACGTCGTGCCGTGCTGGCCGGGTTCGAGCAGTGCGGCCGTGTCGCCGACGGCGATGCACGCGCCGAGCGGCAGCCCGCCGCCGAGGCCCTTGGCCAGGGTGAAGACGTCGGGCACGATCCCGGCCTGCTGGAAGGCGAACC
>JBDSAJ010001075.1:0-8609 GCA_039922235.1 Umezawaea sp. | reverse complement strand
GGGCGACGTGCTGGTGGGGCATCGCACCGGGCTGCTCGCACCCGGCACACCCCGGTCGGGCCTGGCGCCCGCCGTGGAAGCCCTGCTCGCCGACCTGCGCCTGCCCGGCCCAGGTTCCCGCGAACCCGCAGTCCTGCGACTCGACCCGCTGCGGTCCACTTTGGACGCGCGACGGGAGGTCGCTCTACGCCGGCTGTCCGTGCTCGGCGTGACCTACGCCGAGCCGATGGCCACGACCGGGGTCGGCGGCGGTGACGCGCTCACCACCCGCTGGACCGCGACGTGGACCCCGACGACCGCCGCCACCCTGCCGGTCGCCGGGCTGTGGGGCGCGACCCTGCCGCTGGCCGCCAACGGCCGCCTGCGGGCCCGCCGCGCGGACCGGGAGCAGAAGGGCGGCCACACGCCCGCCGACGTGCTGACCGATCTCGCGGCAGCGGCCACCTGCGCGTTGCCGGACCTGGTCGACGACCTCCTGACCGACGCCGCGACCGTCCTCCCGGCCTCCGGCACCCTGCCGGTACTGCTGGCCGCGCTGGACCTGCTCGACCGCCTGCGCGCGGGCCACCTGCCCGGCACACCGGGCGACGTCCTGGACGCGCATCCCCTGCTGGCACAGGACTTGGAGACCGCCGCGGTCAGCCAGCTCGACGGCCTCGCGGGCTCCGAGGACGTCGCGGACGCGCACGCGCTGGTCGAACTCGGCCAGCGCCATGACCAGCACGGCACCGGCCTGCGACTGGCCGCGACGCTGCGACGGCTGGCCGACGACGCCTCACCGCTGATCGCGGGCGCCGCGGGAGCCACCCGCGTCCTGCTCGGCCTCACCCCACCGGAGGCACTCGGCGAACGCGTGGCGTCGTGGATCGACAGCGCCACCACACCCGAGCGGCGGGGCGTCCTGCGCCAAGCCCTCACCGGCGTGCTCGCCGCCGCGGCCTCACTGCTGGAAACCCCGGAAACCCTCACCCCTCTGCTGAACCGCGTGGAAGACCTGGGAGACCGCGACTTCCTCGACCGGCTGCCCGCCCTGCGCGGCGCGTTCACCTCCATCGGCCCCACCGCCCGCTCCCGCGTCCTAGCCGTGGTCGAGCAGCGCACCGGCGACCGCATCGACACCGCAGGCGCCCCCGACCCCGAACTGCTCGCCCACTGGCTGAACGCCGAACTGGCCGCACTCACCACACTGCGCGCCCACGGACTGGCCGACGGACTCACGACACCCGCTCACACCGCGACCACACCCACCGAACCAGCGCCAGTGCCAGGAACAACGGGCACCGGGGCACCCAGCACCCCACCGCAACAGACAACGGCCACCCGACCGGCGACCCCGATGAGGACAACGCACACCACCGAACCCAGCACCCTGCCTGCCGGCCTCCACCCCGACCACACCCCACCACCAGCAGCGCCCACGCCCACCGACCCGGTGCCCATCCCCAACCAGGACCCCAAATCCGGCACCCTGCCCGCCGCGATCCGGTGGCGGCTGGTGCTGGGTGCGCGAGGTGAGCGGCCGCAGGGTGGGGCTCGGTACGCGGCCGCGCTGGACGAGCTGTACGGCGCGGACCGTGGCGAGGGTGCTCTGCGCGGTGACGCGGGAGCTGACCGGTCCGATCCGTTCCCCGACGTGCGCGAGTGGTCCGAAGAGTTGCGCGAGTTGTTCGGTGACCACGTCCGCGAAGAGGTGCTGGCGTCGGCGGCGGAAAGCGGCAGGTTGGAGGCCGCGCTGGAGATCGATCCCAGCTCGGTGCGGCCGTCCGTGGACTTGCTGCGCAGCGTCCTCTCGCTGGCGGGCGGTCTGTCCGAGTCCGCGTTGGCCCGGCTGCGGCCGCTCGTGGCGCGGCTCGTGCGGGAGCTGACCGCGCAACTGGCCAACCGGGTGCGGCCGGCGCTGACCGGGATGCAGTTGCCCGTCCCGACCCGCAGGCCGGGCGGGAAGCTCGACCTCCCGCGCACGTTGCGGGCGAATCTCGCGACCGCTCGCAGGGACTCCACCGGTCGGGTGCTGGTGGTGCCGGAGCGGCCGGTGTTCCGCACGCGCGGCCGCAAGTCCAGTGACTGGCGGCTGGTGCTCGTGGTGGACGTGTCCGGCTCGATGGAGGCGTCGACCGTGTGGTCGGCGCTCACCGCGTCGGTGTTCGCCGGGGTGCCGTCGCTGTCGACGCACTTCCTCGCGTTCTCCACCGAGGTGGTCGACCTGACCGACCGGGTGTCGGACCCGCTGTCGCTGTTGCTGGAAGTGCGGGTCGGCGGAGGCACGCACATCGCGGGCGCGCTGCGGCACGCCCGTTCCCTGGTGACTGTTCCGGAAAGGACGATGGTGGTGCTGGTCAGCGACTTCGAGGAGGGCGGTCCGCTGGCTCCGCTCATCGGGCAGGTCCGGGAGCTGGTGACGTCGGGGGTGACCGTGCTGGGCTGCGCGAGCCTGGACGACAGCGGCAACGCCCGCTACTCGACGTCGGTCGCGGGCGCGCTGGTCGCGGCCGGGATGCCGGTCGCGGCGCTCAGCCCGCAGGCACTGGCCCGCTGGGTGGGCGAAAAGGTGCGCGGATGATCCCCGTCGCGCCCGCGGTCCTCGCGGATGTGCTCGACGCGCTCCCGCCACGGCTGCGCAAACGGGTCGACACGGCGCTGGACCGGGCGGCCGAGTGGGTCGTCACCGTCGACGGCGGCACGGCCAGCGCCGTGCTGGACGCCGACACCACGCTCACCTGGACCCTGCACGACGGTGTCCTCACGGCGGCCGACGACCTGGTGTGCAGCTGTCTGCTGGCCCCGAAGTGCCTGCACCGCGGCATCGCCGTCGCCGCGGCCGAGGTGGCCGACGTAGGTGCCGGGCCAACTCCCGAAGCTGAGGCGGAGGTGAAAGCCGAAGCCACGGCCGCACCGGCGGCCGAGGTGCGCGAGGACGAACGCGCCGCCGCGACCGCGCTGTGGGAGGCGTGCGCGACCGTGCTGCGGTCCGGGGCGACCGGCAGCGGCGCGGTGGTGCGGGCCGAACTGCTGCGGGCCGTGCACATCGCGCGCGTCGCGGGCCTGCACCGCGCTGCAGCGGGTGGGCTGCGCATCGCGGCCGCGCTCGCGGCGGCGCGCACCGGCGACTCCTCGTTCGACCGCGAGGTGCTCACCGCGGAACTGGTCGACCTGCTCCTGTTGTGCCACGACCTGCGCACAAGCACAGGCACAGGCACAGCGGAACTCCGCGGCACGGCCCGCCGCGAGTACTCGCCGATCGGGGCGCTGCGCCTCTACGGCCTGTGCACCGAAACCGTGCTGACCAAGTCGGGCTACAGCGGTGTCGTCACGCACCTCGTGGACGACTCGGGGAAGCTCTGGACCGTCCCGGCGATCATGCCGGGCGGCGCGGAACGGATCGCCACCGCCGCGAGCGGACCCGTGGCGATCGGCGAGTCCGGCCTCACCCAGCGCGACCTCGGCCGGGCAGGGCTCCTGCTGTCCGGCGGCACGGCGTCCCCGGACCACCGGCTCGGCGCGGGCAAGGGCGTGCGCGCGGTGGCCGCGTCCGGCACACCGTGGACGAGTCCGCCGCTGGCGGACCTGTGGGCGCAACCCCTCCCCGACCAGGTGGCCCGCGCGTTCCACGCCGACACCCGACCCGCCACCCACCGCCCGGCGGGCGCCGACCTGGTGTTCCTCGACGGCGCCGTGCTGGGTGCCGCGGCAGGCGCGCTGCGCGTCACCAGCGGCAACACCCACCTGGACCTCGTCGGCAAAGGCAGCCGCGCACGGGAGAACCTGCGGGTGCTCGCGGGCGCGGGCGGTCTGCGGATCCAGGTCGTCGCGCGGCTCCTGCCGGACCGGCCGGGCACGGCGGTGGCGCTGGCGGTGTCCGGTGCCGACCTGGCGCTCCCCTCGGACCTCCGCCACCACGTCGACCTGGGCCTCGACCGGCTGCAGCACTCGCACGTGGCGGGCGACGGCACCCGAGAACTCCCCGCGAGACCGACCCCGACCGGCCGAGTCCCGCAACCGGTGCGCCCGCTGGAGAACGTGCTGCACCGGGTCGCGCTGGGCGGCCGAGCCGTCGCCGCCATCGCCTCGGCGAACCGCGACGTCGCCACCCTGACCCGCACCGGCCTGACCACCACGGCAGGCCTGCTGGCCGACCTGGCGACCACCTCGCGCGACCGGGAACGCGACGCGTTCGGCCGCGTGGTCCGCGACGCGGGCGACGCCTTCCCGTTCGCCTGGCTACGGGCGGGCGTGCACGTCCGCGAGTTCACCAGGGCCGCCGCCCACCACGCGTGGCTGGAGGTCGTCGGCACCTGAGACCACGAATGGCGCGGTGGTCGGGCCCACCTCGGCGTTGAACCGGACACCGGCTGGGACCACCGCGCGGCCGACGATCCGCTGCGCGGTGACCTTGGCGCGGTCGAGGCCTGCGCTGAACGAGCCGTCGAGGACCAGCACCTCAGCGGCCAGTACCAGTTCAGCCAGGTTCGGAACTCGCTGCGGCAACTGCTCGAACCCCCACGGGGTCGCGGGCAGGCCGGTCAGGCTCAGGCTGCTGAGCTGGGCACACGTCGTCTCGCCCGCCACGCTGAACGCCGCTCCGGGTGTGACGTGCAGCCGCAGGGTCCGCAGCGCGGGCATCCGCGCGAACGGGGCCAGAGCGTCGGAGCCGAACGCGCAGTCGTAGTGCTCGACGAGGGTGAGCGCGGGCAGTGGCGGCAGGTGGTCGAGAACGGCGGCGTCGAGGTCCGAGGTCATCAGGTCCAGGAAGATCACTTGGTCCCGGAACGACGTCAGCCGGTCGACGTCCGCCCGCGTCCAGCACTCGACGCGGTGGTGGATGCTGAACGGTGGGCCACCCTCGGGTGGCAGGACCGGGCTGACGGGGTGGAACGGCGACAGCTCGGGGTTCGAGGTGTAGAACAGCCGTTCGTCGGCGGCGAAGCGACCCGCGGCGACCACTTCGACCACGGTCCGGTCGTCGGTCTCGTCGATCACCGAGAGGTTGATCCACTCGGGGACCATCCCGTCGCGCCAGAGCGCGCCGACGACGGTGTCCGCGTCCACGGCGTGCAGGGCGAAGGCGATCGCGTCGGTGCTGTCCTCGGGGTGGACCACCTCACCGGGCAGCAGCGGGTGACCGTCGTACGAGCTGTTCAGCCGCACCCGGAACACCCGGTCCGGGGGAAGCGGCTCCACCACCTGCCGGGCGGCGATCTCCACGGCCCGGTCGGTCGCGGCGGCGAAACGGGCCTCGAACGCTTCCCTGTCCACCCCGGAAAGGTAGTGGACAGGGAAGGGCCCGTCAGAAGTGGTCGGCCTCGGTCAGCTCGCGTTCGAACGCGTCCGCCTTCGCCACGACCAGCCGCAACGGTCGTTCGAACTCCTCGCGAACGCTCAGGTCCTCCAGCGGCACGGTGTGCTTGAGCAGCGCCACGCCGTCGACGACGGCGGCGCCACCGACGAGCGCCTCACCCGCCAGGTCCAGCAGTCGGCGCAGGTCGACCTTGTCGGCCCAGCCGACCGGGGAGGAGATCTCCAGCCATGCGCCGCCGTCGGCCTCGGGCACGTGGTGCACCGAAACCTGCTGGGTGCGGTCGTCCTCCAGGTCGAGGCGGAAGCGCAGCCAGCTGTCCGTCTCCTCCAGGACCTCGTACCGCAGCCGAACGTAGTTGATCACTTCGGTCCAGGTGGTCACCGTGTTTGTCGCCTCTCGCCCTGACCGGTCCTCACGTGGGCGAAGCATCTCACGACCGCATGGCTGGAGCCCGGTAGTACGGGAAGATCGGCCGGTCGAACCGTTCACCCACCCTGAGCGAGTCGTCGGTCACAGTGCGCGCACCGCCGGGAAATTCGCGGCGGGCACGGCATTTCTCCCCGCTGTGGAGCGTGCCCCGCGAGAGGATCGGACCGAGGTGCGCCCGACCCGTTCGGCCGAACGTTCGGCTACTAGGGTGAGTGCGTCCGTGCTGAGCCCGCGCACTGGATGACCAAGAACTCGGGAGGTCCTCACCTTGTCCGGCGAGTCGTTCGTCCACCTGCACGTCCACACCGAGTACTCGATGCTCGATGGTGCGGCGAAGGTCGCTCCCCTGTTCGAGGAGGCCCAGCGGCTGGAGATGTCCGCGGTGGGCATGACGGACCACGGCAACATGTACGGGGCCGACGAGTTCTACCAGACGGCGACCAAGTTCGGGATCAAGCCGATCATCGGCATCGAGGCCTACGTGGCGCCGCACAACCGGCTGCACAAGAAGCCGGTGTTCTGGGGTGATCCCGGCCAGCGCAGCGACGACCTCGCGGGTGCGGGCGCGTACACCCACATGACGATGCTCGCGGGCAACGCGACCGGGCTGCGGAACCTGTTCAAGCTGCACACGCGGGCCAGCATGGAGGGCTACTACCGCAAGCCCCGGATGGACCGCGAGCTGATCGCCGAGCACGCCGAGGGCATCATCGCGACGACCGGCTGCCCGTCGGGCGAGGTGCAGACGCGGCTGCGGCTCGGCCACGAGGCCGAGGCGATCCAGGCGGCCTCGGACTACCGGGACATCTTCGGGGCGGAGAACTTCTACCTCGAACTGATGGACCACGGCCTGAGCATCGAGCGCCGGGTCCGCGAGGGCCTGCTGATGATCGGCAAGAAGCTCGGCATCCCGCCGCTGGCGACGAACGACAGCCACTACGTGAGCAAGGAGCAGGCGAGCACGCACGAGGCGCTGCTCTGCGTGCAGTCCGGCAAGATGCTCTCCGACCCCGCGCGCTTCAAGTTCGACGGCGACGGTTACTACCTGAAGTCGGCCGCCGAGATGCGCGAGATCTGGGACGCCGAGGTGCCGGGCGCGACCGACTCGACGCTGGTGATCGCCGAGCGGGTCGAGTCGTACGACGACGTGTGGGCCCACCACGACCGCATCCCGAACTTCGCCGTGCCCGAGGGCGAGACGCAGGAGTCGTGGTTCCGCCACGAGGTCATGGCGGGCCTGGAGCGCCGGTTCCCGAACGGCATCCCGGACGGCTACGTCGAGCGCGCGGACTTCGAGCTCAAGGTCATCATCGACAAGGGCTTCCCCGCGTACTTCCTGATCGTCGGCGACCTCATCCGGCACGCGCGGGACATCGGCATCCGCGTCGGCCCCGGCCGTGGTTCGGCGGCGGGCGCGCTGGTCGCGTACGCGATGGGCATCACGAACATCGACCCGATCCCGCACGGCCTGCTGTTCGAGCGGTTCCTGAACCCCGAGCGCACGGCCATGCCCGACATCGACATCGACTTCGACGACCGCCGTCGAGGCGAGATGATCAGGTACGCGTCGGACAAGTACGGCAACGACCGCGTGGCCCAGGTGATCACGTTCGGCACCATCAAGACCAAGGCGGCGCTGAAGGACTCGGCGCGCGTGCACTTCGGCCAGCCGGGCTTCGGCATCGCCGACCGCATCTCCAAGGCGCTGCCGCCGCCGATCATGGCGAAGGACATCCCGCTCTACGGCATCGTCGACAAGAGCCACCCCCGCTACGGCGAGGCCGCCGAGGTCCGGGCGCTGGTCGAGACCGACGAGCAGGTCAAGACGATCTTCGACACGGCTCGCGGCCTGGAGGGCCTGATCCGCAACGCGGGCGTCCACGCCTGCGCGGTGATCATGTCGCGCGACCCGCTGTCGGACTCCGTGCCGCTGTGGATGCGCGACGACGGCTCCATCATCACCGGCTGGGACTACCCGTCCTGCGAGAACATCGGCCTGTTGAAGATGGACTTCCTCGGCCTGCGCAACCTGACGGTCATGGGCGACGCCATCGACAACATCGAGGCGAACCGGGGCAAGGAACAGGTCCCGGACTTCGACAACGACAACCTGCCGCTGGACAACCCCGAGACGTACGCGCTGCTCAGCCGTGGTGACACGCTCGGCGTGTTCCAGCTGGACGGCGGTCCCATGCGCGACCTGCTGCGCCGCATGCAGCCGACGTCGTTCGAGGACATCGTCGCGGTCGGCGCGCTGTACCGCCCCGGTCCGATGGGCATGAACGCGCACAACGACTACGCGGACCGCAAGAACGGGCGGCAGGAGGTGACGCCGATCCACCCGGAGCTGGCGGAGCCGCTGAAGGACATCCTGGGTGAGACGTACGGCCTGATCGTCTACCAAGAGCAGATCATGTTCATCGCCCAGAAGGTGGCCAACTACTCGATGGGCCGCGCGGACGTGCTCCGCAAGGCGATGGGCAAGAAGAAGGCCGAGGTGCTGGCCAAGGAGTTCGAGGGTTTCCGCGACGGCATGCGGAACCACGAGCTGAAGTTCTCCGACGAGGCCATCAAAGCCTTGTGGGACACCATTCTCCCGTTCGCCGGCTACGCGTTCAACAAGTCGCACGCCGCCGCGTACGGCCTCATCTCGTACTGGACCGCGTACCTCAAGGCGAACTTCCGCGCGGAGTACATGGCCGCGCTGCTGACCTCGGTGGCGGACAACAAGGACAAGTCGGCGGTCTACCTCGCCGAGTGCCGCCGTCTCGGCATCAAGGTGCTGCCGCCGGACGTCAACGAGTCGACGTTGCGGTTCGCCGCCGTCGGGAACGACATCCGCTTCGGGATGGGCGCGGTCCGCAACGTCGGCGGCAACGTCGTC
>JBDSAJ010001074.1:0-17388 GCA_039922235.1 Umezawaea sp. | reverse complement strand
CTTGCGATAGACCCCGACCGGTGTCTCACCGTCGGCGAGCAACCGGCGGGTGACCGGACGCAGAGGCGCGTCGAGGGCGTCGAAGCCGGCGCGGGAGGGGGACGTCTCCCCCAGCCTCACGAGGGAGCCCCGACGACAGCCGGCAGCACGTCCGCGTCGAAGCAGGTGCGGTCGCCGGTGTGGCAGGCCGCGCCGGTCTGGTCGACCACGAGCAGCAGCGCGTCGCCGTCGCAGTCCAGGCGGACCTCGTGCACGTGCTGCGTGTGCCCGGACGTGTCGCCCTTGCGCCAGCGCTGCTGCCTGCTGCGGGAGAAGTACGTGGCCTGCCGGGTGGTGAGCGTCTCGTGCAGTGCGGCGTCGTCCATCCACGCCACCATCAGCACCTCACCCGTGCCGCGCTGCTGGACGACCGCGCACACCAGCCCGTCGGCGGTCCGCTTGAGCCGGGCGGCGATGGCGGGGTCGAGCTGGGTCACCGGGTTCCTCCGCGCTTGAGGTAGGTCAACGCCGGGGCGGTGTTCAGCAGCACCACGCCGTAGACGTGCGCGGCCGACAGCACCCCCGAGACGACGCGCACCCACACCGGGCCGGTGTTGAGCGTGGCGAGCAGGTGCAGCAGGGAGAGCAGCAGGAACAGGATGATCGCGGTGATGCGCGCGGGCCGGAACCCGACCATCAGCCCCGCGGCGACCACCAGTTCCAGCACCGCGACGATGACCGGGAACCGAACCCAGCCCACGTCGCCGTCGACCTGCCACCTGATGACGCCGACCAGCAGGAACAGCAGCGCCCCACCGGCCGCGACCACGGACGCGATGAGCACCTCGGGCGGCACCGTCTTCCGCGGCCCCATCACCGGACTTCCACCCCGGCAGCGCGCAGCCCGTCCTTGACTTCGGAGATCCGCAGCTGGCCGAAGTGGAACACGCTCGCCGCGAGCACCGCGTCCGCACCCGCCGCGACAGCGGGCGGGAAGTGCTCCACCGCGCCCGCGCCACCGCTGGCGATCAACGGCACGTCCACCACCGCGCGCACCAGCCGCAGCAGTTCGAGGTCGAACCCGACCTTCGTCCCGTCGGCGTCCATGGAGTTCAGCAGGATCTCGCCGACCCCCAACTCCTGACCGCGGGCGGCCCACTCGACCGCGTCGATCCCGGTCCCCTTGCGACCGCCGTGCGTGGTGACCTCGAACCCGGAGGGGGTCGGCTTCTCGCCCGCCGGCACACGCCGCGCGTCCACCGACAGCACGATGCACTGCGCCCCGAACCGCTGCGACAGCTCCCCGAGCAGTTCCGGCCGCATGATCGCCGCCGTGTTCACCCCGACCTTGTCCGCGCCCGCGCGGAGCAGCTTGTCCACGTCTTCGGGGGCGCGGACGCCGCCACCGACCGTGAGCGGGATGAAGACCTGCTCGGCGGTGCGGCGGACCACGTCGAACGTCGTCTCACGGTCCGAAGAGGACGCCGTGACGTCCAGGAACGTCAGCTCGTCCGCACCTTCGGCGTCGTACGCCCTGGCCAGCTCGACGGGATCGCCCGCGTCGACCAGGTTGGTGAAGTTGACGCCCTTCACCACCCGACCGCGGTCGACGTCGAGGCAGGGGATCACACGGACAGCGACGGACATGCGGTCAGCCTACGGTCAGGCGAACAGCACGGATCGAGGAGCACGATCCAGCCGCCGTCCGACAGGTCGGTGCGCCGCGGCGCGGCTAAGGTCCGGGGCGTGACGAGTCAACTCGGTGAAGGCAAGTACCTGCTGCTGACGACCTACCGCAAGGACGGGCGGGCGGTGCCCACGCCGGTGTGGGTGGTGGCCGATGGCGGGACGCTGTTCGCGTGGTCGGCGACGGACAGCGGCAAGGTGAAGCGGATTCGGCGGGACGGGAAGGTCGACGTCGGGCCGTGCGACATCAAGGGGAAGCCGACCGGGGAGTCGGTTCACGGGCAAGCCGAGCTGTTGGACGAGAGCGGCAGTGATCGGGTTCGGGCGTTGATCGCGAAGAAGTACGGGATCACCGGGAAGCTGACGCTGTGGGGCAGCAAGCTCCGGCGGGGGCGGAACGGGTCGATCGGGATTGTGATCAGGCCGTCAACCGGCGGTTGACGGCGAGGAATTCGTCAACCTACAGTTGACGCGTGATCACCTCGCCGGTCCAGCTCACGGACCTCATCGTCACCGTCGCGTCCGAGCACACGGCGGTGCTGGACAGACTTGCCGCGGCCGTTGGGCTGAGTCGGCACCTGGACGAGCTCGGTGATCACCTGATCGGGCACTTCGTCGACGAGGCCCGGCGGTCGGGGGCGTCGTGGACCGACATCGGCGAGAGCATCGGGGTGAGCAAGCAGGCGGCGCAGAAGCGGTTCGTGCCGCGGGAGTCGCCCGAGGTCGAGGCGCTGTCGAAGCCGTCGTTCGACCGGTACACCGAACGGGCGCGGCGGGTCGTGGTGCTGGCGAAGCACCACGCGCGGTTCAGCGAGACCATCGGCACCGAGCACCTGCTGCTCGGCCTGCTGGACGAGTCGGGCGGGCTGGCCGCGAAGACGATCCACTACCTGGAGGCGTCCGAGGGCAGCACCCGGATGCGCCTGCTGCTGGAGCTCGACACCGCCAGCCGCCAGCCGCCGGAGCAGCAGCCGTTCACGACGCACTGCAAGAAGGTGCTGGAACTGGCGGTGCGGGAGGCGCTACGGCTCGGGCACACCTTCGTCGGGACCGAACACCTGCTGCTCGGCGTGCTGGCCGAGGGCGCGGGAACCGCGGCCGAGGTGCTGGCCGGTACCGGGGTCCAGCGCCAGGCGGCGGAGATCCACATCGTCGGGGAGATCAACGCGGCCATCGTGCGCGCGCAGCACCGGGCGCTTCCGGGAGCCTGAGCAGTCGGTCATCTCACGCCCGCCGTCGAGCCGGGCACCTGGTGGTCTGCGACGGGTTCGCCGCCGTGCTCGGGTCGGCCGAACCAGGCGAAGCCGCCATCCGGGGAGTCCGACGGCAGGAGCGGGTCAGCGGTGAGGACCGCGCAAGTGGGGAACGGCATGGTCCACACCGTGGCGAGACCGCAGGTCAACGGACAACATCCCGCAGGATGGTCACGGACCATCCTGCGGGATGACAACTCGGGCGGGGGCCCGATCGTCTACGGGGTCAGGCGGACGCTCGCACCGCGGCGAGTGCCTCGGGCAGCGTGAAGTTGCCCGCGTACAAGGCCTTGCCGATGATCACGCCTTCGACGCCGTCGCGCGACAGCGCGGAGAGCGCGACCACGTCGTCCACACTGGACACCCCGCCGGACGCGATGACCGGCGCGTCGGTGCGCGCGCAGACCTCGCGCAGCAGGTCGATGTTCGGGCCCTGGAGCATGCCGTCGCGACCGACGTCGGTGACGACGTAGCGGGCGCAGCCGTCGCGGTCCAGCCGCTCCAGCACCTCCCACAGGTCGCCGCCGTCGGTGGTCCAGCCGCGGCCGGACACCCGGTGGCCGCGCTCGGTGATCCGCAGGTCCAGTCCGACGGCGATCTTCTCGCCGTGCTCGGCGACGACCTTCGCGCACCACTCCGGGTTCTCGATCGCGGCGGTGCCGAGATTGACCCTGGCGCAGCCGGTCGAGAGGGCGGCGGCGAGCGACTCGTCGTCACGGATGCCGCCGGACAGCTCGACGTTCACGTCCAGCTCGCCGACGACGCGGGCCAGCAGTTCGCGGTTGCCGCCGCGGCCGAAGGCGGCGTCGAGGTCGACCAGATGCACCCACTCGGCGCCGTCGCGCTGCCACGCGAGGGCGGCCTCGAGCGGTTCGCCGTAGTTGGTCTCGGTGCCGGCTTCGCCCTGGACGAGCCGAACGGCACGGCCGTCCACCACGTCAACGGCCGGGAGCAGCGTGAAAGTCACGCCATTCAGCCTAGTTGAAGGTGCTCAGCCAGTTCTCCAGCAGGTGCGCGCCCGCGTCGCCGGACTTCTCCGGGTGGAACTGCGTCGCCCACAGCGGGCCGTTCTCCACCGCCGCCACGAAGTCGGTGCCGTGCTCAGCCCACGTGACCAGCGGCGACCGGATGACGTCGGACGGTTCCAGCTCCCACTTGCGCACGCCGTAGGAGTGCACGAAGTAGTACCGGGTGTCGGCGGGCAGGCCCGCGAACAGCTTCGTGCCCTCGACCGGGCGGACGGTGTTCCACCCCATGTGGGGAACGATCGGCGCGTCCAGCCGCTCGACCGTGCCCGGCCACTCGCCGCAGCCCTCGGTGAGCACGCCGTGCTCGATGCCGCGGTCGAACAGGATCTGCATCCCGACGCACACGCCGAGCACCGGACGGCCGCCCGCCAGGCGTTCGCCGATCATCCGGCCGCCGCGGATGGCGTTGAGCTGGTCCATGCACGCCGCGTACGCACCGACGCCGGGGACCAGCAGGCCGTCCGCTTCGCGCACGGCAGTGCGGTCGGCGGTCACCTCCACGTCGGCGCCGACGCGCTGGAGGGCGCGCTCGACGGAGCGGAGGTTGCCTGATCCGTAGTCCAGTACGACGACTCGTGCCACGTGACCAGGTTAGGTCAGCGGCGGCTCGGGCGGCGCCGCGCCCTGCGTGACCGGCACGACGGGCAGCAGGGTGTTGATCGGCAGGCCGGCCAGGCCGGTGCGCGCCGAGGGCAGCGCGGCCACGTGGGTGTCCGCGCGGCCCTCGTCGACCAGGCCCACGACCTGGGCCACGTCGGCGGTGAGGTCCGCCTCGCCGCGTTCCCGCCCCTTGAGCAGCCACCACGTGACCGGGCCCGCGAGCCGCACCGCGGCGAGGACCGGGCCGCGGTAGGTGGTGCGGACGCCGTCCGACTCGATGCGCGCCGCCCCCGCCCACCGCAGCACGAGCGCCGTGCCGCCGATCTCCCGGCACCGCTCGGCCAGCCTCATCGCCGCCGCGAACCCGCCTTGCCGCGCGGGCAGCAGCACCGTGCCGGAGGTCACCGGCACCAGCGCGGCAGGCCCCGCTCCCTGCTTGTGCAGGGCGAGTTGCAGCTCGGCGGTGGGTGCTGCGGTCCAGATCATGGTTCTCGGCACTCTCACAGGGCTAGATCATGCCCGACCGCCGTGGCCGAACATCCGCCGCACGGCCGCCGCGATGCCCAGCACGTCGAGGTCGTGGGCGGAGTCGTGGTCCTCCGCCGTCCCGTAGGCGCGCAGTTCGGCTTCCCGTTGCACCCCAAGGGATCGCACCCGTGCGGGCAGATCGGCGAGCGCCTCGGTCACCAGCCGGGTCGACGTGCCCTCCAGGTACGGCTCGACCAGCAGCACGTCGGCGCGGTCGGCGGCGTGCACGGCCCGCCGCAGGCCTTCGGCGTCGAACGGGCGGACCGTGGCGGCGTAGAGCACCGTCACGTCCGTGCCGTCGGTCGCCTCCAGCACCGGGTCCAGCATCGGTCCGACGGCCACGACGACACCGAGCCGACCCCTGCGGACCACGGTGAACCCCTCCGCCACCGGGTACGCGCGGGTGTTGGTGCGCAGCGAGAGCCGCAGGTAGACGCGGTCGTCCGAGGCGAGCGCGGCGCGCAGCAGCGGCGCGACCTCGTCCGGGTGGCCGGGGACGTGGACGGTCCAGCCGGGCAGCGTGTCGATCAGCGCGACGTCACCGGGCGCCTGGTGCGTCCGGCCCCAGCCGGGGTCGTCGTAGGAGCCGCCGATGCTCACCAGCACTCCCCCGACGTCCTGGTGGCCGAAGTCGAGCTTGATCTGCTCGAACGGCCGCTCGACCAGGAACGGCGCGTAGCTGTGCACGACCGGCCGCAGCCCGCTGAGCGCCAGGCCCGCCCCCACGCCGACCATGGCCTGCTCGCGGATGCCGACGTTGATCACCCGATCGGTGCCCGGGAAGACGTCCCGCGAGATCTCCGCGAGCACGACCACCACCCGTGGATCGATCTCCATCGCGTCCGTCACGGTCCGGACGAACACCTCCCTCATGGTCTTCATCGGACCTCCGCCACGACCGCGAGTGGCGTGCCGACGTGCGGCGCCCGGAACGCCTCGTGCAGCGCGTCCTGGTCCCGACCGTCCACAGTGGTCGCCTCCCAGCCCTCGACCGCGAAGCGGGCGGCGATACCGCCCGGCCAGCCGTGCGTGCCGGACCGGTTGTCCACCACCACGACGGTCAGCCGCTCCAGCCCCAGCCTGCCCGCCAGCGCGATGGCCTCGTGGTTGCTGCCCTCGTCCAGCTCGCCGTCACCGACCAGCACGACCACCCGCTGGTCACCACCCTGGAGGCCGAGTCCGAGCGCCGTCCCCACCGCGAGCGGCAGACCGTGGCCGAGCGACCCGCTGCCGATCTCCACGCCGGGCACCAGGACGCGGTCCGGGTGCAGGCCGAGCGGCGAATCCCACTCGGCCCAGCCGTCCAAAAGGGACGGATCGATGAACCCCTTCGCCGCCAGCACCGCGTAGTACGCCATCGGCCCGTGCCCCTTGGACAGCAGGAAGCGGTCCCGCCCCGGATCGTCGACCCGGTCGGGTGCCACGTCCAGCACCCGGTCGTAGAGCACCCACAGCACGGGCAGCGTCGATGCCGCGGCCCAGTCGTGCTTCTCGTCGCCGGTCATCCTCGCGTAGAGGTCGGGGATGTCGGCGAAACCCAATTCCCTCGTCACCGTCATGGCTCCCAGCCAACAACCTCGACCATGGTCGAGGTCAAGCGGTAGGGTGTGGCGCGTGACCAAGTTGCCCGAGAGCCTGACCATCGGACAGGTGTCCGAACGAAGCGGCGTGCCGCACACCGCGCTGCGCTTCTACGAGGAACGCGGCCTGATCACGTCCCACCGGACGTCGGGCAACCAGCGGAGGTACGCGCGGTCCGTGTTGCGGCGCCTGGCGTTCATCCGCACCGCGCAGCGCGTCGGCCTGAGCCTGGAGGACGTGCACGCCGCGCTGGCGGCGCTCCCCGACGGCCGCACCCCGACCAAGGCGGACTGGAGCAGGCTGTCCGCGTCCTGGCAGACGGAGCTGGACGCCCGGATCGACTCGCTGCACCGGCTGCGCGACCGCCTGACGTCGTGCATCGGCTGCGGCTGCCTCTCCCTGCGCAGCTGCTTCCTGCACAACGTCGACGACGCGCAGGCCGTGGACGGCCCCGGCGCGCCGAAGCTGAAGGCCGCGACCGAGGGCGGCACCTGACCCGGTGCCCGTCGACGCGGAGCAGGCCGCCGCGGAAACCGCTGGCCAGTTCGGGGACGAACGTGCTGAGCTTGGACCATGCAAGAGAAGGAAATGGTCCGCTTGTCCAAGCGGATGTCCAAGCACCTCAGGCACTCGCCTGAGTCGATCGGCCTGCGCCCGGACAGCGCGGGTTGGGTAACCGTCGACGCCCTGCTCACCGCACTCCGCATCACCAACGCCCAGCTGCTGGAAGTGGTGGAGCGGAACGACAAGAAGCGGTTCGAGATCGACGGCGGGCGAATCCGCGCCTGCCAGGGCCACAGCATCGAGGTGGACCTGGCACTGCCGACGACCGAACCCCCAGCGGTCCTCTACCACGGCACGGTCGGCTGGGTGCTCCACGAGATCTACCGCGACGGCCTGCTCCCGATGAACCGCCACGACGTGCACCTGTCGGCAACCGTGGAAACGGCACAGCGCGTTGGAGCAAGGCGGGGAAAACCCGCGGTACTGGTGGTGGACGCCGCCACGATGCGGGCGGACGGCCACGAGTTCCGGGTCAGCGCGAACGGCGTGTGGCTGGCGCGGTCGGTGCCGCCGCAGTACCTGACCGAGCTCGTCGGCTGAGGACGGGGAACCTCACCCCGCCGAGCCCAGGGACCGGACCGCCAGCCAACCGAGCCCGTCGGCGATGTCGTCGGGTTCGAGCCCCATCGCCCGCTGGTACTCGTACAGCTCCGGCGCCAACGGCGCCATCAGCACGTCCACCACGGACGCGGGCGCGTCGACCCCGGCCGCACGCACGAGCACCTCCACGTGCTTCCGCCAGAACCCGTACACCCCGGTGCGGAACCGGGCCCGCCCGGTCTCCGCCCCCAGCACCAGGTGCAGGTGCCGTTCCAGCAGGTCGACCATCGCGCGGTAGAACGCCGCCAACCGCTCCTCCGGCCGCGCACCGGGCCCCAGCGGGGGTTCGCCGAACAGGATTCCGCGCTGCAACTCCGCCTCGTGCGACCCGAGCAGCGCCTGGGCGATGGACACCGGGTCCGGGTAGCGCCGGTAGAGGGTGGCACGACCCACGCCCGCCTCGCGGGCGATGTCCTCCATGGTCACGTCGGATCCGGCGACCGCGAACAGCTTCT
The DNA here is from genome assembly GCA_039922235.1 of Umezawaea sp. GTDB lineage: Bacteria > Actinomycetota > Actinomycetes > Mycobacteriales > Pseudonocardiaceae > Umezawaea. Next base: position 9,114 of record JBDSAJ010001074.1, on the reverse strand, counting down.
CGGCGGCGTCCAGGACCTTGCGCCGGTTGCGCGCGGCATCGGCCCGCTCACGGGCAGGGGGCCGCCCGCCGAAGGCGAGGACGACGTCCACCGGCTCACTTGCCATGGCCACACCTTACGCAGTTCACGAAAGCGGACAAGTCGTCCGGCTTCAGTCAAAACTAGAAGTGGACACGGTGTCCACTTCAAGGTTACGGTGTTCCCATGTACATCGCCCTCCTCGCTGCGGCCCTGCTGGTCGGCACGCTCCTCGCCGTCCAGGCATCGGTGAACCTGCAGCTGAACCGCGCGGTGGGCACCCCATACGGGGCGTCCACGCTCCAGCTGACGGTGGCCGCAGTGCTACTCGCGGTCCTCGCCGCGGCCACGGGCAGCCTCGGAGCGCTGCAAGGCCTGTCCGACGTCACCTGGTGGCACCTGCTCGGTGGCCTCGCGAGTCCCCTCTACATCACCAGCGGCATCCTGCTGATCCCCCGGCTCGGCGCGCTGACCACGGTGGGGCTGTGGGTGACGGGGCAGATGCTCGCGTCGCTCGTGCTCGACCTCGGCGGCCTGATCGGCGTCAAGCAGGTCCCGCTGAACGTCCTGATCGTGCTCGGCGCGGCACTCGTGCTCGTCGGCATCTCGGTGATCGTCCGCAGCATCAACCAGGGCGTGAAGGCAGGTCCTGGCACTGCGGTCGCCTCCGACACGAGGCCCGCGCTGTCGACGCAGGCGGGCTGGCTCGTGCTCGGCGTCGTCGCCGGTGGCGTGCTGCCGGTGCAGGGCGCGGTGAACGCCCTGCTGCGGCACGAGCTGAAGGCGCCGCTGACGGTGGCGACGATCAGCTTCGTCGTCGCGGTGATCGCCATCGCACTGGTGCTCGTCGTGCTGGTGGCGACGAAGCGGACGCCGAAGCCGAAGTTCGGCACCCTGCGGGAGATGCCGTGGTGGGGCTGGCTCGGCGGCGCGTGCGCGGCCACCTACGTGACGGTCACGTTCCTGCTGATCCCGGAGGTCGGCGCGGCGACGACGGTCGCGTTCACCGTGGCGGGGCAGCAGCTCGCGTCCGTGGTGATCGACCAGTACGGCCTGTTCCGGCTCCCCCGCCGCCCGCTGACCGCCGCGCGGATCGCGGGCGTCGCCCTGCTCCTCATCGGCTCGGTGCTGGTCCAAGTGGCCAAGTAGCCCCAGAAACCCCGGAGAGACAAGAAGATGCTGCCGATCCACACCGCCGCCCCCGAGGTCTTCGTGCTGCCGTCGCAGCTCCCCATCGCGGGGGCGGGCACCCTGCCGGTGCACTCGTACCTGATCCGGGCGCACGAGCCCGTGCTCATCGACGCGGGCTTGCCCATCGACATGGGCCCGTTCGAGGAAGCCCTGTGGTCGCTGGTCGATCCGCTCGACCTGCGCTGGATCATCGTCACGCACGACGACCGCGACCACATCGGCAGCCTGCGCGAGGTCCTGGCCGCCGCGACGAACGCGACACTGGTGACGAACCAGCTCTCGGTCGACCGGATCGCCGAGTACTGGAACGTGCCGCGGCACCGGGTGCGCACCGTCAACCCCGGCCGGTCGATCGACCTCGGCGACCGGCGGATCACGCTGCTGCGCCCACCCGCGTTCGACTCCCCCGCGACGCTGGCGGTCTACGACCAGCGGCTGGACGCGCTGTTCAGCGCGGACAGCTTCGGCACCGTGCTACCGGAGTTCGCCACGCACGCGCACGACGTCGCCGAGTCCGACTACTTCGACGGCCTCGCGCTGTTCACCCGCGCCAACGCCCCGTGGACCGCGCTGGTCGACGAGGCGAAGTTCGGCCGGGTGATCGACGGCATCGCGGCGCTGAACCCCAAGCACATCCTCAGCTCGCACGGCCCCGTGGTCACCGACCGCACCGACGAGCTGCTCACCGCCATGCGCGGCATCCCGGCGATGACGCCGTGGCTGCCGCCGGAGGACGTCGAGGTCGAGGCGGTGCTGGAACGCCACGAGGCCGAGCTGGCCGCCGTGGCCGCCGCCCACCAAGCCTGATCCTGGAGGAAAATCCCCATGACCGCGCATGACCTGACGCCCCAGCCGGGTGTCATCGTCGTCTTCTCCGACATCTGGTGCTCGTTCGCACACGTGACGATCCACCGCCTGCACGAGTCCCGGCGCAGGCTCGGGCTGGAGGACCGGGTGGCGTTCGACCACCGGGCGTTCCCGCTGGAGCTGCTGAACCGGAAGCCCAGTCCGCGCACCGGGACGGACAGCGAGGTCGCCCGGATGGGCAGCGTCGAACCCGGCGCCGGGTGGCAGCTCTGGCAGGACAAGGACTGGCTGTACCCCTCGACCACGCTGCCGGCGCTGGAGGCGATCCAGGCCGCGAAGGAACAGGGCCTCGGCGCGTCCGAACAGCTCGACCTGGCGCTGCGCAAGGCTTTCTGGGCCGAGTCGAAGTGCATCTCCAACTACCACGTCATCCTCGACGCGGCGGAGAGCACCGGTGTGGTCGACGTCGCGGCGCTGGCCGAGGCGCTGGACGACGGACGGGCCCGGCGCACGCTGTCGGACCAGGCGGCGATCTCGGCGACCGAGGTCGTCAACTGCAGCCCGCACCTGTTCCTGCCCGACGGCACCGACCACGCCAACCCCGGCATCGAGGTCGGCTGGGCGGGCGACTACGGCGTCGGCTGGCCGATCGTCGGGTCCGACGACCCGACGGCGGTCGACGACCTGCTCAAGCGCTCGGCCGCCTGACACCGCACCAACCCCGTTCGAAGGAGAAGAAGAGCTAGGCCAAAACGTCGTCAAACGCATTATTCGGGCGCACCGGGGAATGATCCCCGGTGTCGCCCTTTTTTATTTTCCCAAATGCGGATTTCCGAAGCAGCGTTGAATCGGCTCGTTACAACGGCGTTTCTTTAGTTACGCTGATGGTGCCATCGGGGCAACATGCCCATGGCGGTCGACTTCACCAGACCGACCGACCGGCGCATGAATCACATTAACTTTTGCCAGGGCCCTGCGGGCCCCTTGTCAACCGTGCCCATCGCCAGCACTGGGGGATTACCCACATGAGCATCGAGACCACGACCCGGAATCAACAGAACCTCCCTGAAGACACCTCCCCGACACCTGATGTTAGCGGCTTCGTAGACCTGACCCAGCACGAGATCCTGGCCTTGAAGACTCGGTTCAACCTGGCCGACGCGCACACCCACCAGCGCCAGTCCATCGGTCAGGACAAAATCGTCGACAGCCTTCCGGAATTATGGCGAGAGTCCGAGGAAGGCCAGCAGGCGTTCTACGAGAAGCGATTCATCGAGGCCTTCTTCCGATTGCACGGGCAGCCGGGCGCGGCCGACTTGAACAAGACCATGCTGTCCTACGCGGCCAGCATCTCCACGATGGTCGCCGGAATGTTTCTCCGGCAGCGTGAAATGTCCGTTTCGCTGATCGAGCCGTGCTTCGACAACCTCGTGGACCTGTTGCGGAACATGCAGGTCGAGATCAAGCCGATCAACGAGAGCGAGCTGCACGACCCCGCGACCATCTACGACAACCTGGTGCGGACGGTGCACACCGACGCGCTGTTCCTCGTCGACCCGAACAACCCGACCGGGTTCAGCCTCCTCAAGGACGGCCGCAAGGGCTTCGAGCAGGTCGTCCGCTTCTGCGTGGACCACGGCAAACTGCTGCTGATCGACCAGTGCTTCGCGTCGTTCGCGCTGGCCGACCGCAACGTCGGCCGGTTCGACATCTACCAGCTCCTGGAGTCCTCCGGGGTCACGTACCTGGCGATCGAGGACACCGGCAAGACGTGGCCGGTGCAGGACGCCAAGTGCGCGATGATCACCGCGAGCGACGACATCCACGAGGCCGTCTACAACCTGCACACGAGCGTGCTGCTCAACGTCTCGCCGTTCGTGCTGAACTTCCTGGCCAACTACGTCGAGGACTCCATCGAGGACAGCTTCGCGTCGGTGCGCGACGTGATCACCGAGAACCGCGCGCTGGCGAAGGAGATGCTCGACGGGGACGTGCTGGAGTACATCGAGCCCGCCGTGAACGTCAGCGTGGCGTGGTTCCGCATCAAGCCGGAGGGCCTGACCGCGACCCGGCTCCAGGAGAAGCTGCTGGAGAACGAGGTCTACGTCCTGCCGGGCACGTACTTCTACTGGAACGAGCCGGTCAAGGGCGAGCGGTACGTCCGCCTCGCGCTGGCCCGCGAGCCGGAGATGTTCGACGGCGCCATGCGCGCCCTGCGCGAGGTGCTGGACCGCAATGAGTGGTGAGGCCGTCATCGACGCATCGCTGTTCATGGCGATGAACAGCGCGGACGAGCGGATCCGCCTGGCGGGCAAGCGGTTCTTCGTCGAGCACCTGCACGTGGGCGCGGTCATGAGCCTGGAGCAGGTCGGGCGGTGCGACGCGGTGATCTGGGGTGGTCACTCCCGCGCGGAGCAGGACGCCTACTACCCGTTCATGGACAACCTGCACACCGACATGAAGATCGACCGCGTCGGGTACGACGAGCAGGACCTGCGCCTCGCGCTCACGTCCGACCTGCTGGCAGGCCTGCCGCTGGACCGGCGGCTGACCGTGGCGTTCGCCATCAACCGCGGCGGGACGCTGCACACCGTCGACCCGCTGCTGGTCGACCGCACCGACCTGCCGCTGGGCCCGCTGCCGGTCGGCTACGAGGTGGAGTTCCCCGAGCCGCTGGAGCGGATGTACCGGGAATCGTTGGCGCTGCTGGTCAAACCGGAAGACGTGTGAGGTGACGCAGATGGGCTACAACGGAGCGATCGTCCCGCTCGTGACGCCGCTCGACGGTGACGGCGTGGTGTCCGAGTCCAGTGTGGACAGCCTGATCGGCTGGCTGGGCGACGAGGTGACCGCGCTGATGCCGACGCTGAGCACCGGCGAGGGCTGGAAGCTGTCGCCGGGCCAGTGGGCGGCGATGGTGGCGGCCACCAGGAAGCACTCGCGCGGCCTGCCCGTGCTGTCCGGTATCCAGCTCCCCACCACCGACGAGGTGATCGAGCGGGCGAAGCTGGCGGTGGACCTCGGCGTGGACGCCATCGTGGTGACCACGCCGTACGGCAAGGACGTCACTCAGGACGCGATCGTCGAGCACTACCGCCGCATCCGCGAGGCGATCGGCGTCGGGATCTTCCTGTACAACGAGGAAGCCGTGTCCGGCAACCGGATCGAGCTGGACACCCTGCTGCGGATCTGCGCGCTGCCCGGCATCGTCGGGATCAAGGAGTCCAGCGGCGACGCGGCGTACACGACCGCGATGACCGCCGCGGGCACCGGCATCCCGGTGTTCGAGGGCTGGGAGAACCTGCTCGGCTCCGTACAGGGCATCGCCGGGTTCATCGGACCGCTGGTGAACCTCGAACCGGCGCTGTGCAACGCGATGCTCGTCGACCCGACACCCGATCGGCAGGCCGAGGTGAACGCGGCCTGCGAGCGCTTCGGGCTGTTCACCGACGACTGGTACCGACCGCTCAAGGCGGAACTGGTGCGCCGGGGCGTGATCGAGACCGGGCTGGTGGTGCCCGAGCCGGTGGTCGTGTCGTGACCACGCAGCTCGTCGACACCGAACTGCGGACGCTCTACCGGCTGAACCGGTCCGTGCCGGACGTGGAGGGCTACCGCACGATCCTGGAGCTGGAGCACAAGCACTTCGCCACGAGGGCCGCGGAGATCGAGGCGGACGCCCCGCACTTCGCGTCCCGCGGCGACCTGGTCCGGGCGTTGGCCGACCGGCTGGCGCAGGAGGAGGCGAACCCCAGCCCGAGCGACCTGTTCATCGCGAACGAGGCGAACCTGGAGCAGTTCAAGGAGATCGTCTCCCAGTTCGCGGTCGACGGCATGATCGAGTCGCAGTCGCTGCTGGCGATCATCCCCCGACTGCCCGGCCGGTCGCGGATGGCCGTGCTGCGGGTGCTGATCGACGAGTTCGGCTGCGGCAACGACGAGCAGGAGCACGCCGGGCTCTACACCGGCCTGCTGGCCGAGCTCGGCCTGTCGACCGACCTGGAGCACCACGTGGCACGGGCCGAGGACGGCGTGCTCGCGTTCGTCGGCCTCTTCTACTGGCTGGCCGCGCGCGCACCGGAGCCGGACTACTTCCTCGGCGCGTACTCCTACTTCGAGTCCAGCGTGCTGTACGCGTTCCGCAGCTTCGCCGCGGCGAGCAAGCGGCTGGGCGTCCGGCACGACCGGTACTACACCGAGCACCTCTACATCGACGCCTTCCACAGCAAGCAGATGCAGGCCGCGATCCGCGACCTGGACGTGGAACGCGGCGTCGACCTGCGGAAGGTGTGGACCGGGGTCGAGCTGACCAGCGCGATCGTCGCGGAAGCCGTGGACGCGGTGGTAGCCAGGGCCAGGAGCGTCCGGTGAAGCCCGCGCGCACGACCGCGGTGCTGCGCCAACTCGACGCGGACCTCCTCCTCGTGGAGGTCGGCGGACAGCGCTTCCTCACCCAGTCCTACTGCCCGCACCGCAAGGGCAGGCTGCTGTTCGGCCAGGTCAACGACCGCAGGCTGCGCATCACCTGCCCGCTGCACCACTCCACCTTCGACCTGACCACGGGCGAGCAGGTCTCCGGACCACCGTGCGGCCCGCTGAAGGTCACCGTCCTGGAGGGCGATGCGCCCTACCCGGTCCCCGCCGAGGTCGCGGAGGCCGGCTGACCACCCCGCCGGTCACGCACTCCCCCCGTGACCGGCGGGCTTCCCCCCGACCAGGGAGCACGCGATGTCCTTGTCCGTCGAACGCCCACCGTCAACGGAGGCCACCGCTCCCGACGGCGAACTAGTCCCCGCCGAGGAGCGGACCTCCACCGCGCGCGAGTTCCTGTGGATCTGGCACTCCGCGCAGTTCTCCTTCGGCGTCGTGGTGCTCGGCTCGGTACCGGTCAGCTTCGGCCTCGGCTGGTGGGGCAGCGTCACGTCCGCGCTGCTCGGCCTGCTCATCGGCACCCTGGTATTCGCCCCGCTGGCCAGGTTCGGGATGCGCACTGGTGCCACGGACGCCGTGTCCAGCGCAGCACACTTCGGCGTACGCGGCCGAGTCGTCACCAACGTGATCACGCTGTGCGTGGCGATCGGCTTCTTCGCCATCGCCGTGTGGACCGGCGGCACGGCAGTGCTGGTCGCCGGACAACGAATGTTCGGCACCCCAGCAGGCACCGGCGCACTGGCGGCGGTGATCCCGGTGGTCGCGATCGCCGTCGTCCTGGTAGCCGTGTTCGGCTTGCGCGCCCTCATGGCCACCTACAAGGCCGTGACCATGATCGGCGGCCTGGTCCTGCTGGGCCTGGTCATCGCACTGCTCCCCAATTTCGACCCCGGCATCACCGGAACCCCACTGCTGGGCAGCTTCTGGCCGACGTGGGCACTGGGCGTGTCCTTCGGCATCACCGTGCCGATCACCTACGCCACCCTGCAGGGCGACTACTCACGACACCTGCGCCCCGGCACGTCCGACCGCAGCGCAGTCTGGTGGAACGGCCTGGCGATGTTCCTCAGCAACGCCATCGCACTGACCGTCGGCATCATGGCGACCACCATGTTCGCCGACCCCTCAGTCCCGTGGGTAATCGCTCTGACCGACGTAGTGCCACCGTGGTTCGTCGCGTTCGTCGTGGTGTTCGGCTTCTTCGGCACGCTCCCGCAGGGCGCGCTGTGCGTCTACGCCGCCGGCCTGACCGCGAATTCACTGGCCCGCAAGGCATCCCGCGTGAACTGCACGATCGCCATGGCGGTGGTCGGCGTCGGCGTGCTGTACGTGGGCGCGATCGCCTACGACGCCATCGGCTCCATCTCGACGTTCATCCTGTTCCTGCTGGCACTGATCGCGCCGTGGTCCGCGATCATGCTCGTCGGCTTCACCCAACGCGGCGGCCGCTACTCCCCCGACGACCTGCTGAGCCGAGGCCGCTACTGGTTCACCGGCGGCGTCAACCTCCGAGCCGTCGCGGCCTTCCTCCCTGCTGTGGCACTAGGCCTACTACTGGCCACCAACCCCGTCTACACCGGCCCACTGGCCGGAATCGCAGGCGGCGTCGACCTGAGCTGCGCAGTGCCATTCGTGGTCGCAGGCGCGGGATACGCCCTACTGTGCAAGGCATTCCCCGAACACGAAGCGGAGGTGCCCCGTGGCTGAGGACCCCAGGCTGCCGAACAGCCCGGACACCATCGCGGTGTTCAGCGACCTCAACTGCTCATTCGCCCACCTGGGCGTACACCGCCTGCACGAAACACGAACACGACTGGGCCTGACCGGAAAACTCTGGTTCGACCACCGAGCCTTCCCACTGGAACTGTTCAACCGAGAAGTGAACCAGCGGCCAGGCGTCGACTCGGAAATCGCCGTGGTAGGCGCACTGGAACCCCACGCGGGCTGGCGCCTGTGGCAAGGACCAGACTGGACCTACCCAGTCACGATGCTGCCACCACTCGAAGCAGTACAGGCAGCCAAATCCCAGGGTTGGCAGGCAAGCGAAGACCTGGACCGCGCACTGCGACGAGCGTTCTGGGCCGACGGCCAGTGCATCTCACTGCGCCACGTGATCTTGGACGTAGCCACGACAACCGGCACCGTAGACGCAGCAGAACTAGCGACCGACCTGGACTCAGGCCGAGCACGCTCAGCAGTAATGGCCCAGTTCGCCGCAGCCGAGAACGACCAGGTGAACTGCAGCCCACACATCTTCCTGTCCGACGGCACCAACGCAGCAAACCCCGGCGTCGACGTCGAGTGGGTCAACGGCGGCTTCGGCACCGGCTTCCCAGTGATCGGCAAGGACGACCCAACCGCCTACGAACCACTACTACGACACGCAGCCGAACTGGCAGGCGTGTAGCCAGCGCGGCGGTTGGGCCCGAGGTTGGCTGCGTCACCCTCGGCTGTGAAGAGCGGTTTGGCGCCTCGATGGTGAGTCTGGGGCGGCTTCGGCTAGCGGCTTCAGCTGGCGGCTTCGGCTTCGGCTAGCGGCCTGGCGGCTTCGGCTGCCGTCGTGCTGTGGCCGATTTGACTCGGGGACCCCTTGATTTGACCCTTGATCGGGCTAAAAAGGGCAGGTCGTAGAGCCTGCCCGATCGACAAGTTCAAGGGTCGAATCCC
>JBDSAJ010001073.1:0-7360 GCA_039922235.1 Umezawaea sp. | reverse complement strand
CGGTCCGACGCCTCTCGCGGACCGTCAGCCGAGCCGATAGGCCCGGATCACGGTCTGGACCAACTCGCCACCTCTGCCATCGGTGGCGTGCACGCGCAGCGACACGAACGCCCCCGGCCTGGCCCGGTTGCCCACCAGTGCCGAGCGGCCCAGGACCGGGACGCCCACCCAGCTCGCCCCGTCGTCGTAGGACGCCTCCATGCGGAAGTTGCGCAGCGGCGGGTTGTCCACGCCTGCCTGCTGCTCCACCACCAGCGGCACGGACAGCGGGCGGTTCGCGGGCGCGCTGCCCATGCGGTCCAGCGCCGGGGTGAACCGCACCACCGACATCGGCAGCCGCCGCTCGCTCGCGGTCCTGCCCGAGTAGAACGTCCAGTCCACCACGATGCGCGTGCTGAAGTCCGTGACGTCCGGTCCGCGCGTCACCTCGGCCCGCGCCCGCAGCACTGCGGGCCCCGGCAGCACGGTGAACGTCCCGTACCCCTTGTTGCCGTTCTCGCCCACCAGTTCCCCGTTCCGGTACAGCGCCGTCCGCGCCGAGGTGGTGCGCGAGTAGCCCTCGTGGCCCTCCCGGTCGCCGAACATCGACAGCGACACCGTGACCTCGTTGTCCTTGCGAATCAGGCTCGGTGAGCCGTCGTTGAACATCACCGGGCCGACGACGGCCGCGCCGAAGGTCTGGTCGTAGGTCCCGCCCGCGCGGTAGCGCTCCGGTTTCGCGCTCATCAGAGCCCCTTCGTCGAAGAACTTCGTTCGCCAGCTGGTGTCCGGTGTCGTGTACCTGGTGGAGGTGGGAGTGGAGTCCACGTCCACCGAGAAGTTCGGGCTGGTCGCCCCGGACGGCGCGACCACGCGGCTCGACAGGTTCCGCAGCCCTCCCAGGTCCTTCAGGGCGATCGTGGTGCGCACCTTCGCCAGGTCCGACACGCGCGGCTTGCGGACGAAGCCGTCGGGCACCCGGCCCTGCACGGTCCACCCCAGCCAGTAGGACGCGGACGGGCTCGCCGATGCCGCGGACACGAACACGTCCAGCTCACCGGCGGGCAGCGACGGTCCCGCGTGGCCCACCCGCGTCCCCGCCGGGAAGCCGCCGGGGCGGTACACCCCCAGGCTCGCGGTGTCGTCGCCGAGCCTGCGCTCGACCACCAGGCTGTGCTCACCGGCCACGGCCGCTGGGTCCGGTGCGACGACCTCCAGTGGTCCCGCCGAGCGGGCGTCCAGCACGACGCGCGTCGCCCCCGTCACCCGCAGGTCCGGTTGGGTGAGGATGGTGTGCGGGCCCTTCTCCGGGCCGAGCACCGCCTGCACCAGGTAGTCGCCCTTGGGCAGCCGCGCGACGCCGTTCCGCACGTAGGTCTCCGCGCCGGTGGCCATGTTCACCACGACCGCGTCCCTCCCGCCCGCGGGTGCTCCGGGGTAGTCGAAGGTGACCGAGTAGCTCTCCGTCTCCCGGTTCATCCCGACCGGGGTCCGCAGCACCTCCGCGCCGCCCGCGGTCGCCACCACCGACCCCGAGTACGCGCCGTCCGTGGACGCCTGCCGCGGGTTGCCCGTCACCGCGGCCTCGGCAGTGCCGCCCGCTGGGACGGTGATCCGCGCCGGGGACACCGCGAACACCGGGTGCTCCGCCCGCACCGCCAGGTCCAGCGTGACCGGCTGGTCGCTGTCGTTGCGGTAGACCAGGGGTTTCGTGGTGGGCACGTCGTCGTCGTGCGGCCACTCGTGCCTGCCGAGGATGACCGACGTCGGCTCGCTGGTGACCGTCGTGGACAGCGCCGTGGCGATGTCCAGCCTGCCCGAGCCCTGCTCGTACGAGCTCAGCGCCGGGTTCGGCAGCGCCGAGGCGGTCAGCGCCGCCTTGAGCCGCGAGCCGTTCCAGCCGGGGTGCTGCTGCGCCAGCAGCGCGGCGGCCCCCGCGACGTGCGGTGAGGCCATCGACGTGCCGGACAGGGCCATGTGGTCCTCGCCGACCGGCGCGCCGAGGAGCTGGCCGGTGCTCGACCTGGCCGCGACGATGTCCACGCCCGGCGCGGTGATGTCCGGCTTGACCGCGCCGTCCTCCACCCTCGGACCCCGGCTGGAGAAGTACGCCAGCGAGTCGTCGCGGTCCACCGCGCCGACGGTCAGCGCCGAGTCGGCGGTGCCGGGGGAGAGGACGGTGCCCGCCGCGTCCCCGGAGTTGCCCGCCGAGATGACGAACAGCGTGCCGTGGCTCGCCGACAGGGCCTCCACGGCCGCCTCCACCGGGTCCACGTCGTCGCTGGGGCGCAGGCCCAGGCTGATGTTCACCACGTCCGCGCCCTGCTCCGCGGCCCAGCGCATCCCCTCGATGATCCGCGACTCCGGGCACATCCCCTCGGCGTCGCAGACCTTGGCGTCGAGCAGCCGGGCGCCCGGTGCGACGCCCTGGTAGGGCGCGCGGTGGCTCGCGATCGTGGCGGCGACGTGCGTGCCGTGGCCGTAGCGGTCGAGCCCGTCCTGATCGGGGGTGAAGTCGCGCCCGGCGATTTCGCTGCCTGCCAGGTCGGGGTGGTTGCCGTCCACGCCGGTGTCGACGACCGCGACGGTCACGCCGGTGCCGGTCAGCCCGGCCGCCCACGCCACGGGCGCGCCGACCTGGATGGTGCTGCGGTCCAGCAGCGGGCGGGCCATCCCGTCCAGCCAGATCTTGCCGGTGCCTGCGGGCAGTTCCTGCCACCCGGTCGCCTTTGGCACCTCGGCCGTCACCGCGTCCACGGTGGGCAGCGCCTCGGCCACCCGCACGCCCGACGGCGGGCGGCCACCGGCGACGATCACCGGCACGGTGTCGCGCCGCGCGTCGTCGTACCCGGCCTCGACCAGCCCGGTGACGTCGAACAGCCGCTGGTCCACCCGGCCGTCGGCCAGCACCCTCGTCACGTCGGAGGGGACGACGCGCAGGCGGCCCGCGTGTCGGGTGACCTGGAACGAGATGCCCTCCCGGTTCGTGCCGGGGGTGACCGACACGAGCTGGTCGCCGTCGAGGACGACCTTGTCCCCGGTGATGAGGGTGACGGTCTTCCGGTCGTTCGGCGACGCCGTGCCCTGCGTGGATCTCTCCTGCGCGGTTCTTCCCGGTGCGGCGTCGGCGGGCACCGCCGACGCCGCCAGTGCGGCGGCCAGCGCCAGCGCCACTGCTGTTCGCGCCACTTGAGCTCCCTGATCGTGGTGGAACCCGTACCGCGGATGGTGAACGCGGTACGGGTTCGGTATCGATCCCGAGTCAAGCGGCGTAGCGGGTGTTCAGGTTCGCTCTCCGCGAGCTGAACAACGTGTTGTGAACACCGCCCACCCTCGTCGGCGGCAGCACGCCGTCGACGAGGGTGGGCAAATCGTGTTCTTCCGGGGTGGCGAGTTCCGAGACCCTGCCGATCAGTCAGGGGAGAGTGGCCGACGCCGGCTCAGTACGCGGCGGTCCCGTAGGCGTCCGAGTAGTTGAACCCGGACCGCTCGGCGAGGTTGGAGCCCGCGGACCACCGCTGCGCGTCGGTCGACGTGAGGGCGGCGAGTCCGATCCTGGCGTCGTTCGAGGTGCCGATCGGCGCCGCGACCAGGTTCTGGTTCGCCTTGAGCTGGATGGCCCCGTCGTTCCACACCCACTGCTGGGTCGAGGCCCTGGCGCTGTCGCACCTGTACGTCACGAGCTGGCCACCCGCGTTGGTGCTCCCGCTGTCGAGGCAGTACTGGGCGTCCCGGTAGTTGTGGAAGCGGCCGGAGACGTCGTTGTACCACCACTTCTGGTCGGTGCCGCCGTCACACGTGAAGGCCGTGGCCTTCACGTTGTCGCCGACCTTGGTCCCCGGCAGGTCGACGCACAGGCCGGTGCCCTTGTTCTTCAGCTCGGTCCACCCGGTCACCTGCGGCTGCCAGGCGAACTTGCCCGCGGTGGAGGAGGTGTTGCAGGGCTGCAGGGTCAGGGCCGGGTCCAGGTACGAGCCGTTGTCGGCGAAGGTGGCGCACAGGCCGGTGTTCCCGTTGGCCTTGACGAGGCTGTCGCCGATCGTGAACTTCTGTGCTTCGGTGCCGTTGCACTCGTGCAGTTGCAGCGCCGCACCGGCGCTGAACTTGGCGCTGGGGACGTCGACGCACCGGTCCTGGTTCAGCTCGCTGTGGATGGTGGAGTCGGTCGGGTCGTACCAGAACCCCTGGTTGCTCCCACCGGTGCACGGGTAGCCCTGAAGCTTGGTGCCGTTGCGGGAGTTGTAGCCCACGGCGTCGACGCACAGCCCGTTGCCGGGGTTGCGCAGCCGCTGGAAGGTGAGCAGGCCCGAACGCAGCGACGGCTTGCCCGTGTGGTTCACGTCGATGCACGCGGCGGAGGTGCTCGTGGTGGCGTACATCTGCGTGAGGCAGTCGGCGAACGCGCCCGCACCGAGTTTGTTGGGGTGAAAGGACTGCTGGGTGTTGTGCCCGTCGAGGTTGAGGATGTTGCCGTCCTGGAAGACCATGCCGTTGGCCCACGGGGTGGGGGTGCAGGCCTCGTGCCCGGCGAAGAGCCTGCTGTTGTCGAGGTAGCGCACACCGGGTGCGGCCAGCGCCGCCGCGCGCTCGGCCCCTTCGAACATGGGGACGGCCTTGTTGCGGCCGAACGCGGCGTCCTTGAGGTACAGCAGGCAACCGCCGTCGTACCAGCCGGGGAACTTGGGGTTGTCCTCCACGTCGGGGCTGACCGGGCTCGGGTAGGACATGACGACCAGCTGGTAGTCGGAGTCGAGGTACCCGGCTTCGCGCATCGTCCGGCGGACGCTGGCGATTGACGTGGTCACGTTCGCTTGCGTGTTCGTGACGCGCTGGCGCCAGCCGTCCGAGTAGTCGGGCCAGCAGTTGCCCCGGTACAGGATCCGGCGCTGGACGCAGTCGCTGATCACCGGGCCGAACTGGATGCCGTTGTCGTCGTTGGCCCCGTTGACCAGGAGGATCATCGAGACACGGGTGTTGCGCGCCGTGACCGACAGGCTGTCGCCCTGGTTGAGCTCGTCGTACTGGTGCGCGCCGCCGCCCTGGGCGGTCGGGATGAGGTGCTGGGTCTGCGCGCCCGAGCAGGCCAGGTTGGTCGGCACGTCCACGGCGAGGCCGGTCCTCAGGATGGCGCTGTCGTGCGAGCGGTGGCAGTAGTTCGCCGGACCACTCGTGCCCTGGACGTAGTTGCCGAGTCCTTCGCCGCTGATCTCGCTGTCACCGATGGAGACGATGCTGGTCTTGCGGGAGTCGAGCGGGGGCGCGGTCGCGTTGCCGTACAGCGCTCCCGCTCCGGCGACCCTGACCGTCTCCAGGGAAGGGGACAGCGCGGTCGGGCTCGGCCGGGTGACTCCTGCGGCCAACGACGCCAACGGGACCGCGTTGGTCGCCGCGCCCGCGTTGGTCGCCTCCATCACCACCACCGTCGCGATGACACCCGCCGCGGCCGTTATCGCGCCGATGATCAGGTGGGCTCGGCGGCCACGCGCCCTGTGTCGAGACGGTGTCATGGTGGGTCGACCTTCCAGCTGAGCCGGGTTAACATGAAAATAATTCAGGTAAAGATAGGGTGGCACTTCTGGCTGGTCAACAAGGGTTTTTAACGGCTTTCAGCGGGGCTCGTTCCGTTCGTGTTAACGCTCACATGTGCCGGGGCTCAGGCTCGGCAACGACCAGTAGACCGGTCAAGCCCGAAATGGAGCAGCGACGGCGCGCCGCGCAACGACGACCCAGGCTTCCCCGTGCCGTCAGGTGTCCGTTGGTGGCGCCATTCGATGGCGGCGCAGTGCGTCTGCCGGCACGTGCTCCCGGCTACTGTCGCGAGATGACTGATCATGTCGGCAGCACGCCGGGCTGGAACCTCGGCCTGCGGTTCGTGCTGGAACTCGCCGCCTTCGCGGGCTTCGCGGTTCTCGGCTGGCAGCTGGGCGGGGATGGACTGCTCGCGGCGGAGCTGGCCGTGCTGTCGCTGCTGATCGCCGCGACGATCTGGGGCGTGTTCGCCGTTCCCGGCGACCCGAGCCGGTCCGGCAAGGCCCCGGTGCCCGTGCCGGGAGTGGTGCGGCTGGTGCTGGAGCTGGCGGTGTTCCTCGGTGGCGCCGCCGCGTTCACCGTCGTCGGTCAGTGGCTGGTCACGGCTCTGTTCTGCGTGGCTCTTGCGGTACATCTGGTGTTCTCGGTGCCGCGGCTGACGTGGCTGGTGCGACAGCCGGGCCGAGGTGCCCGCCAGGAGGCCCGGCTCGAAGAGCGTTGAACGGCCGCTCCGGCGTGAAGAGGTCGACCACCCCGCTCACTATGGCCCCGACCCCGTAGCCGATGAGGTCGGGCCACGCGAACGTCGACCCGAACACCAGCCGGGACAACGGGAACACCCCGGCGAACTGCGCGGGAACCGGCGTGAGCTGAAGCGCCTCCACCGCGACGCAAATCCCTGCGGTGACCGCGCACGCCACCACCGGCCGCGTCCCCGGCGCGGCAAGGCGGATGACCAGGTACACCGCCGCCGCGTACAGGACGTTCCCCGCCTGATCGGTGATCGAACTGCCCCGGACGAGCTGGAGGAGCAGTCCGGTGCCGACCACGAACGCCAGCAGGAGCAGGACCGCACCACGGTGACGCCGAGTCGAGTGCACCCACGAGGTCTACCGCACGTCAGGCGGACTGTGGTGAGGCGCCCCGGCTTTGGCGGAGACCGGGTTGTGCCTTTCGCAGTTTATTCTGGAAATCCAGCAGCGAGGAATCGTTCGAAAGTTTGTCCCTGAGTCGGAACGAGATGTGTCAGCAGGAAATACTTTCCGCCAGGAGTTCTCACGCACGCGCTTTGATTGAAGCCGATTTGAGGGATGGTATCGACCCATCCATCGGCATCGGGGCAAGGAAGTGGGTTGGCGGGCGAGTTTGGGGGATAAGGTACCAGTGTCATCTTTACGTCACGGTGGGTGGCCGCCAATCCTCCTGCTCCAAGAAGCACTATTGTTGAACCCTCACTTGCGCCCCAATTGTCGAGATTGAACTCCTGCCCTGGGCTTATTCGGAGATAGCGGCAGATGGTATTGGGTATGCACGAACCTTGCGCCGGGGCTTCATCCGAATTATGTGTTGATTCTATCGTAGGTTCGGGTATAAATGTGTCATTGGACGGTGGGTCGCCTTGGGCAGAGTTGCCACCCTTTCCCGCATCTGCGATCTTCGTTGAAATCCATGCGGCCAGCGGCACGGACAAGATTAGTGCGACCAGCAGTACGGGCAAGATCAGTGGTAACTGGTCAGGTTGTTTGTAGGGCTTGATCGTCTCTGTGGGATGATCTTGGGGTGCAGGCCGGGGATGGGCGTCCGTCGTATGACGTGCTTGCCGCCCTGGTGGTGCGTCAAGCGGCGGTGATCG
>JBDSAJ010001072.1:0-8386 GCA_039922235.1 Umezawaea sp. | reverse complement strand
CTGGGCGCCGCGCACACCGAGATCGCCCGCCCCAGTGTCTGCCTGTACCCGGCCAACGGGTGCATCGGCATGCGGGACCGGTACTTCAAGACCGGCTTGGACACCAGCACGCCGGACTGGGACTTCTCCCGCTACCAGGTCAGTGACGTGGTGATCAACCTCGGCACCAACGACCGGGGGCACGGCGTGTCCGGCGCGCAGTTCCAGAGCGCGTACGTCACGCTGCTGCAACGGATCCGCGCGAAATACCCGAACGCCACCATCCACGCGATGGAGATCTTCGCAAAGGGGTACGTCACCGAGACGAAGGCCGCGGTCGCCGCCCGGAACAACGCGGGCGACGGCAAGGTCCGGTACGTCTCCACCGAAGGCTGGGTCGACCCGGCCACCGACTTCGCGGACGGCGCCCACCCCAACGACGCGGGGCACCGGAAGATCGCCACCCGGCTCGCCGCGGTCATCGGGTGACCTCCGACCAGGCCTGGACTCGCCAGGCGTAAGGGGACGAGGAGGCGACGGCCTCCCCTGCCCCGGCAGCGGAACGAACTTCCCATTTCTGGAGTGAACATGACCCGTACTCTGCTGATTTCGGCGGTCGCGGCCACCGCGGTGGTCTTGACCGGAAGCGCGGTGGCCGCCGCAGGCCCCGCAGCCGCGAGCGTCTACTACGTTTCCGCGGCGGGCAGCGACAGCGCCGCGGGAACGCAGGCGGCTCCGTGGGCGTCGATCGCCCATGCCCAGGCCGTTGTCCAGCCGGGCGACACGGTCTATCTGCGGGGTGGCACCTATGCGTACTCCCGCGCGAACAAGAGCTGCGCCGGCCAGACGGACCGGGTGGACGCGATCACCCTGAACAAGAGCGGCGGTTCGGGCAGCCCGATCCGCTACTGGGCCTATCCAGGGGAGCGACCGGTCTTCGACTTCTCCCGCATGCGGGAGGACTGCCGGATCAAGGGCTTCGACGTCACCGGCAACTGGATCCACCTCAAGGGGCTGGAAGTCAAGGGCGTGCCCCAGAACAACAACCGCAACCACGAGTCGTGGGGCATCTGGATCACGGGCAGCAACAACACCTTCGAGCTGCTCGACCTGCACAACAACATGGGGCCCGGCCTGTTCATCCAGGACGGCGGCGGCAACCTAGTGCTCAACTCGGACTCGCACGACAACTACGACCCGCGAACCTCCAACGGGGCGGGCGAGAGCGCCGACGGGTTCGGCGCGCACATCTCGGCCAACCACCCCGGCAACGTGTTCCGCGGGTGCCGGGCGTGGTGGAACTCCGACGACGGGTTCGACCTCATCAACGCCTTCTCCTCGGTCACCATCGAGAACTCGTGGGCCTGGCTGAACGGGTACCTGCCGGGGACCACCACACCGTCCGGCAACGGGAACGGCTTCAAGATGGGTGGTTACGGCGGCAAGTACGTCGGCAACGGCGCCAAGCACACCATCCGCGGTTCGGTCGCGTTCAACAACAAGGCCTCCGGTTTCTACGCCAACCACCACACGCTGGCCAACGACTACTTCGACAACACCAGCTACGGCAACCACCCCGACTACAACATGCTCGGGATCAACTCCGGTGGCGGCGCGGTCGGGCTGGGCAACCTGCGCAACAACATCGCCTACACGGGCACCCTGCTGTCGAACATGACCGGCACGAACGCCGCGTACAACACCTGGAACCTGAACGTCGGTCTGTCGGACTCGCAGTTCCAGAGCGTGTCGACGTCCGGCTGGAACGCGCCCCGCCAAGCCGACGGCAGCCTGCCCGTGCTGCCGAACCTTCGCCTCGCCGCGAACAGCAGCCTGATCGACAAGGGCATCGACGTCGGCCTGCCCTACCGCGGGCGGGCACCCGACCTGGGCGCCTTCGAATCCAGAAACCCGTCCAACCGAAGGACCCGAAATGCTGAGGAAAATTTCCAGACTGACAATCGTCTCGGCGCTGCTCCCCCTCGCGGTCGCGCTGACACCGGTCGGCACGTCCGCAGCTGCCGCGGCGCCGCAAGCCGCCGCGGGCGCCACGATCCAGAACGACGTGTTCTGGAAGGACACCGCCGGGAACCCGATCTACTCCCAGGGCGGCGGGGTGCTGAAGGTCGGCAACACGTACTACTGGTACGGCGTGAAGTACAGCGGAGCGGTCAGCTACTACAACAACCCGGCGGGCGGAAAGAACGGCAACGTCGGCTTCAGCGCGATCACGATCTACTCGTCCACCGATCTGGCGAACTGGAAGTTCGAGGGCAACGCGATGACTCCTTCGGACTCAGTTGGCGGCTGGGTCGGCCGGGTGGGGGTTTCGCGCAACCCCAACACGGGCAAATACGTGCTGGTTACCCAGGGCAACGGCGGGCTGGCGTTCGGCACGAGCAGCACGCCGAACGGCCACTTCACCTACGCGGGTACTCAAGCGACAATCGACAACGTCTCCACCGGCAAGTCCGGTGACCAGTCGGTCTTCACCGACGATGACGGGAAGGCGTATCTGGTCTACAGCAACTCGAGCGGCCGGTCCCACCTGTACGTCTCCCCGTTCCGCGCGTCGGACTCCCTTCATGTCGAAGCCGCCAGGAACGTGTACAACAGCTCCGCGGGCGGGCGTGAGGGCAACATCATGTTCAAGCAGAACGGGACCTACTACTTCTGCTCCTCCGACCTGCACGGCTGGAACTCCTCGCACACGTACTGCATCACGGCCAAGAACATCATGGGCCCGTACTCCGCGGAGTTCGTGTTGCAGGGCACGGATGCCGACTTCTCGCACGTGACGCAGACGGGGCTGGCGTTCACGGTGACCGGTTCGGCGGGGTCGTTCGTCATGTTCGGCGGCGATCGCTGGAGCGACTTCGCGGGCAACGGCATCGGTTACAACCAGTGGGTGCCGGTCACGTTCAACGGAACGACACCCGTCTTCCGCTCGGTGAGCCAGTGGAACGTCGACGCCGCCGCGGGGACGTGGTCCGTCGGCAGCGGCAACAACTTCGTCCTGAACCCGAGCGCCGAGGCCGACCGGGTCGCCCAGAACAACCTCGCCGGGTGGACCAACAGCGGCGGCAACGCGAACAGCAACAAGCTCGGCGGGCACACCGGACGCTGGTCGATCGCGCAGAGCTCGTCCTCCGCGTACAACGCCACCAGGTTCCAGGACATCTCACTGCCGAACGGCACCTACACGCTGTCAGCCTGGGTCAAGAGCAGCGGCGGGCAGAAGAAGGCGACCATCTTCGCCAAGAACTTCGGCGCGAACGAAATGAATCGTTCGATCAGCCAATCGATGGGCAACTGGACGAACGTCACCATCTCCGGCATCACCGTGACCAACGGGACGATCCAGGTCGGCGTGTTCTCCGACGCGAACGCGGGAAACTGGGTGAACGTCGACGACTTCAGCCTGGTGCGCACCGGCTGACCTTCGCCGGATCGGGTCCTGGCGGCACGTCCGTCTTCGCCGCATGGGCCGCCAGGACCCGTGCCTGCCTATGAAACGTTTCATAGATTTCCGGTAAGCGCTTTCCAGTCCAGCCGCTGTCCGGAGACACCCACCACCGGAGGACCGACAATGAGCAGACAAAGGAGTCACCAGCGGAGCGCGAGGCTCGCCACACTCGTCGTGGTGGCGCTGGTCGCGGCGATGGTGAGCGGCGGCCAGCCCGCCGCCGCGGACCCCGCGCCCTGGCCGGCGAACCCCAACTGGCAGCAGTACGTCCTGGGACCGGCCACGCCGAACGTGACCCCGGTCGCCGTGGCACGAACGGCGGGCAACGTCACCAACGCGGCAGCGCTGGTCTCAGGTGGCAGCGGCACCGCCACGCTGACCATGACCTCCGGCGGGCCCGCACCCGTGATCCTCCTGGACTACGGCAAGGACGTCGGCGGGTTCCCCTACTTCACCGTGACCGCGCGGAGCGGCAGCCCGGTGCTGCGCGCCGCCTACAGCGAGGGCAAGCAGTTCATGAGCGCCAAGGGTGACGGCGGGGGCGCTTTCAACGCGGGCGACAAGTCCAGGGCCAACAGCTACACCATCAGCGGGGCCGGGACGATCACCCACCGCCTGATCCAGGGCGGCCAGCGGTTCCAGGAGATCACGCTGACCTCACCCGGCTCCGTCACGCTCAGCGCGGTCGGCATCCGGTTCAGCGCCTACCGCGCGACGCCGAACGAGTACCAGGGGTACTTCATGTCCAGCTCCGACGAGCTGAACAAGATCTGGTACGCGGGCGCCTACACCAACCAGCTCAGCATGCTGCCCCCCGCGACGGCGGGCGTCAGCCAGCTGCCGCTGATCCTGGACGGGGCCAAGCGGGACCGCAACGTCTGGATCGGCGACATCTACCTGGAGGGCCCGACGAACTACGTCAGCCTGGGCGCCAACGGCAACGAGTACCTCAAGCAGTCCCTCCGGCTGCTCGGCAGCCACCAGCTCAGCAGCGGCTTCGTCACCGGGTGCCTGGCGCCGCAGACACCGGTGCACACCGGCCCGCCCATCCAGGGCACGACCGCGTGCTACTCGACGAGCTACTCCCTGTACTTCACCCCCGACCTGGCCGACTACTACCGCGCCACCGGCGACCTCGACTTCGCCCGGCAGCAGTTCCCGATCGTGCAGCGGCAGCTCGGCTGGAACGCCTCCCGGCTCAACTCGCAGGGACTGCTGGTCACCGACACCAGCGACGGCATGGACTGGGACTGGTACGACGGCAACAAGACCGGCGCGGTGAGCATGTACAACATGCTGTACTACCTGAACCTGACCGAGGCCGCCTACCTGGCGCGGGAGACGGGCCAGGCCGACCTCGCGACGCAGTACGCGAACAGGGCGGCGACCCTGCGCACCGCGATCAACACGAACCTCTTCAACTCCCGCACCGGTGTCTACGACCTCAGCGACAAGAAGCGCGGCACCGTCGCCCAGGACGCCAACGCCGCCGCGGTCCTGTTCGGCGTCGCGCCGACCAGCGCCGTCCCCGGCATCCTGGCCAAGCTGAAGTCCACGTTGTGGGGCGCCCACGGCCCTCAGCCCTTCTCCACCGACACCGGCTACTCCAAGCTGGTCAGCCCGTTCGTCTCCGGCTTCGAGCTGCGCGCCCGGTTGGTCACCGGTGACACCACCGGCGCGATGCAGTTGCTCAACGACGTCTGGGGTCAGATGGTGCGGCCTGGCCCGAACTACACCGGCGCCCTGTGGGAGAACCTGAACCCCGACGGCTCCATCCCGAAGGGCAGCACGAGCTTGGCGCACGGCTGGGCGTCCGCCCCCACCTCGGAGCTGTCCGCCCGCGTGCTCGGCGCCCGGCCGGTCCGCGCCGGGTACGACACCTGGATCGTCCAGCCGCAGCCCGGATCGCTGAGCTGGACCGTAGGACAGGTGCCCACCCCGCGTGGGCCGCTGGCGGTCAAGTGGGGCCGCCCGAGTGGTGGCGGGTTCGACTTGGAGGTCACCGCCCCGAACGGGACCAGCGGCACCATCGCCGTCCCGGCCTCCGGCCCGAACACGACGATCACCGTGAACGGAACGAAGGTCTGGGACCACGGGACGTTCACCGCGGGCGCCGGGGTCACCGCCGCACGCGGCGACGGGTCCTATGTCCACCTGTCCGTTGGCGCCGCGGGCACCTACCGCGTGGCCGCCAGCGGCAGTTGAGTCGGTGGCTCCGGCCAAACCCGGACCAAGCGATCATGAAGTAGCACAACCGCGGAAAGGGTTGCCACGACCGGCTTTGCCCCAGCGTGCGGGTAAGACTCGCGCCGGGGCACCGGTCTGGCTCCCGCCGTGTCGGCCGCGCAGACGACCCATGAGGAGCGAAGCATGTCAATCCATCTCAACCGCCGTCAGTTGCTCAAAGCGGGTGCTGTGGGCGCGGCCGCAGTCACCCTGCCGTTCACCTTGCCCGCCATGTCTGCGTCCGCGTACACCGTCCCGGCGAAGATGCAGTGGTGGTACGCGGCCAGGTTCGGCATGTTCATCCACTTCGGGTCGTACTCGTACCGCGGCCTCGGCGAGTGGGCCTTCCACAGGGAGGGATGGTCGAAGGTCGACTACCAGACCCAGGTCTCGGCCAGGTTCAACCCGGCGGGCTTCAACGCGGCGAGCATCGTCGGTGTGGCGAAGAGCGCAGGGATGAAGTACCTGGTGATCACCGCGAAGCACCACGAGGGGTTCGCGATGTGGGACTCCAAGGTGGCCGGCTTCACCGACACCACGGGCAGGCACCTGTACACCCTGCCGTCCTACACCGGGTTCCGACGTGACCTGCTCGCGGAACTGAAGGCCGAATGCGACCGGCAGGGCATCGTCTTCTCGCTGTACTACTCGATCCTCGACTGGAACCACCCGTCCCAGACCGTCCGCAGCGGCGGCTTGACCACGATGGCGTCGATGACGGCGCGCGCCAATTACATCAGGGACATGAAGGAGCAACTGCGGGAGTTGGTGACCCGCTACGACCCGGCGCTGCTGTGGTTCGACGGGGACTGGTTCCCCGAGCGGAACCCGCAGACCCTGACCGACTGGTGGAACACCGCCGACGGCCGCGACCTGTACGACTTCTGCGTCAGCCTCAAGCCCGGCCTCGTCATCAACGAGCGGGTCAAGCGGAACGCGGGGCTGGGTGACTACCTCTGCCCGGAGCAGACCGTTCCGGCCGGACCGCTGCCCCGGCCTTGGGAGACCTGCCAGACGCTGAACGGCGCGTGGGGCTACGACTCCCGCAAGGAGAACCAGTACAAGTCGGTCCGGACGTTGGTACGGGAACTGGTGAGGGTGGTCTCCAGGGACGGCAACTACCTGCTCAACATCGGCCCGCGCGGCGACGGTGCGGTGACCGCCGGGTCGGTCAACGCGCTGACCGGCGTAGGCGCCTGGATGAGCACCTACGGCGACAGCGTCCACGGCACCACCGGCAGCCCGTTCACGGCCGAGCCGTCCTGGGGTTGCTGCACCAAGAAGTCCGGCAAGCTGTTCGCCCACGTGTTCACCTGGCCCTCCAACCGTCAGCTGGTGATCGGGTCGCTGACCAACACCATCAACCGGGTCTACCTGCTCGACAACCCCGGAACCTCGCTGCCCTTCACCAGGAGCAGCAGTGGCATCACCGTCACCCTGCCCGCGTCGACGCCCAACGCGGACGTGTCCGTGGTCGTGGTGGACGTCGTCGGCGAGCCCACGACGGGCACCCCGTCAGGCACCACGTACCAGGCCGAGCAAGCCGTGCTGGGTGGTGGTGCGAGTGTCGAGTCGAACAACGCGGGGTTCACCGGGGCGGGGTTCGTCAACTTCCCGGCCAGTGGCGGATCGTTGCAGTTGACCAACGTCGACGGTGGCGCCGGGGGCAGCAGGGCGTTGACGGTCCGATTCGCCAACGGCAGCGGGAGCGGCCGCACCGGCCGGTTGGTGGTCAACGGTGCCGGTCAGGACATCACGACTCCGGCAACCGGTTCGTGGTCCACCTGGCAGACGGTGACGGTGACGGTGCCGTTGAACGCGGGTTCCGGCAACACGATCCGGTTCGAGTCCACCGGTCAGGATCTGGCCAACATCGACCACATCGTCGTCACGTAGTCCCAGTGTTCGCGACGGAGTTGTCGGCCAGTCTCCACGCGGAGAATTGAAACGTTTCAACGATGGGAGTGAGGCCAGTGAGATGGCCACGTCGCACGAGCACGTTCGCAGCAACCGCACTACTTGTCGCCATGACGGCGATGCCGTCGGGGGCGGCTCCCCTTCCCGAACCCGGATCGTCACTCGTGGTGGTCCGGGGCACCACCCAGGGGCTGAACGCCCCGCTCGCGGTCGACAACCCCAAACCTGAGCTCGCGTGGAGCGCGACGTCCAGCCTGCCTGGCACCGCCGTCTCGGCGGCCGAGGTCGAGGTGCGTGATGCGGAACGGACCGCCGAGCCGATCTGGACCAACCGCACCGAGGCGAGTGGTGTCGCCGCCATGCCCTACGGCGGGCCGCCGTTGGCTGCGAAGCACCGCTACACCTGGCGCGTGCGGGTGAGGGACGCCGCCGGTCAGTGGAACGGCTGGAGCCCGGACTTCCGATTCGGTACCGGGATGCTGCTCGATCAGGATTGGAACGGAGCGGCCTGGATCTCCCAGAAGGACTGGGTGGCGAATCGAGGAGAACCCGCACCCGGCGGCGCGTTGCTCGGACTTCCCCTGCTGCGCACGAACTTCTCCGTTGCCAAGCCGATCGCCAACGCGACCCTCTACGTCTCGGGTATCGGCGCGTACGCGGCGTCCGTCAACGGCAAACCGGCAGGCAACATCGTGCTCGGCTCCGGGATGAGCAAGTACGACAAGGTCAGCTTCTACGACGGCATCGACGTCACCTCCGCGGTCCAGGCAGGCCAGAACGCCGTCGGCATCGCGCTCG
>JBDSAJ010001071.1:0-2617 GCA_039922235.1 Umezawaea sp. | reverse complement strand
GACCCGCGCTCCGCTCAGCCCTACGTGCAGGTGTAGTCGGTCGGCACGGCCGTGCTGCCGTCCGGTCGACTGGCCTGGAAACCCCATTCCGCCGCTGCCCCCGGTGCGAGTGCGCCGGTGCCCCGCGCGGTGACGGTCCGGCCGTTCGTGGTGACAGTGGCGTTCCACGACCCGGTCACCGCGTGCCCGGCGGGCAGGGTGAACACGACGGTCCACCCCGCCACGGTCGTGGTCCGCGAGTTCACGACTCGGACCGGCTGCACGACGTACCCGGTGCCCCACTGGCTCTGGACGGTCGCGGTCACCGTGCACCCGCCCCCCGCCGGGGTGGTCACGCTCACCGGGCCGGACACCGGCGACGTGTTGCCCGCGGCGTCCCGTGCCCGCACCTGGTAGCGGTAGGTGGAGCCGGGGCTCAGGCCGGTGTCCGCGAACGAGGTCGTCGTGGCCGTGCCCACCTGCGTGAACGACCCGCCGCTCGCTCCGGGCGCCCGCAGGACGTCGTAGCCCGTGACACCGACGTCGTCGGTGGCCGCGCTCCACGACAGCGCGGTGTCCGTGGCGGTCGTGGCGGACGCGGTGAGGTTCGCCGGGGTGCTGGGCGGTGTGGTGTCCGACGGCGACGAGGTGCCCGCCTTCTCCGCCGCCCAGAACGCCAGCCAGGCCAGCGCCGAGTTCCAGTTGAGCGCCACCTCGTTCACCGACCAGGCGTTGATGTCGTCCAGGTAGCACTTCTGCGGGCGGCACCCGGCCAGTTGCGCCTGGGCGACCGGGTCCTGGAGTTCGGGGTTCGGCCCGCCGGCGAGCGAGCCGGGAGGAGCGGTCGGCAGCGACGGGTCGAGCTGGTTCGCCCAGAAGCGGTGGTGCACGTTGCGGGACGCCCGCTCGCCGTACCCGGCGATGTAGGAGTGGTTGAACGGGTTGCGCCCCAGCAGGTAGTCGAGCGCCTGGTAGACGCCCGTGCGGTACTTCGCCCGGCCGGTGAAGTCGTAGGCCAGCGCCAGGACGTTGGCCGCGTTCGCGACCGTGCCGTTGGAACCCCAGTAGTAGGTGCCCGACGCGTTGGTCGGCGCCGGGTAGGCCTGGGTGGCGGCTTGGGCGAGCAGCCGGTCGCCGTAGGACGCGAACGCCGCCTTGGTCGCGGTCACGTCGGCCGCGGCCAGCCCGTTGGGCACCATCGCCAGCGTGGTGTCACCCAGCCCGGCGACCCAGCCCCAGTCGAACCCGCTCTGGCCGAAACCGGCCCCGCGGAACAGCGACGACCCGGTGACGTCGGCGCGGTACGCGTCGGAGCCGGTCGTCGTGTACAGCTCGGCGGCGGCCCAGTAGAACTCGTCGGTCACGTTGTTGTCGAGGTAGGTGCCGCCGCCGTTGGTGTCGTTGGCGTCGGCGAACCGGTTCGGGTTCGCCTTGGCCGCGGTGTACGCCCGCTGCGCGGCGGCCAGCGCCCGGCCGGAGAACTCCGGGTCGATGGTCCGCCACACGCGGGCGGCCTGCGCCGCCGTGGCCGCCAGGTTCAGCGTGGCGGCCGTCGTCACCGCCGACAGCCTGCGCGGCTGCGGGTCCTGCTCCGGGCGCATCGGCAGCGCCGTCCAGTTCTCGTCGCTGACCTTGTGCCGCACCATGCCCGCGTCGGTCCGCCCCGCGGGCACCTGCATCTTGAGCAGGAACTCCACGCCCCAGCGCGCCTCGTCGAGGATGTCGGGCACGCCGTTGCCGCGCTCCGGGACGGCGAGCGTGCTGTCACCCAGCGCTGCCCGGTCCGCGCCGCTCGTGTGGAGCGTGCGCTCGTACTCGTTGACCAGCTGCCACACCGCGATGCCGGTGTTGACGCCGTACTTGCCGTGGTCGCCCGCGTCGTACCAGCCGCCGCGCACGTCGGAGGTGTAGCCGCAGGGGACGCGGCACGGGACGGCGCTGTCGCCCTGGTTCGGCGCGACGCCGACGTGCCCCGCCGGGCGCGCGTACTGGGCGCCCACGAACTGCGACTGGATCGGCGTGCCGCTGCGCTGGTGGTAGAAGAACGCCAGCGCGTCGTAGCGGAGCCGCCGCAGTGGATCGGCCGAGATGTCGAACGGGGCGCTGGTCGCACCGGCCACGGCCAGCGTGTAGCCGGTGCCCGCGGTGTCGAACGACGAGAAGTCGACGGTGTGGACGTTGTCCCCGGACAGCAAGTCGGCGCCCCGGACCGCCGTGGTGCCGGACGCCACGGTGGTGCCCGCCGAGTTCCGCAGCGTCCACGCGATCGGTGATCCGGAGCTGGTGACCACGGTGGCCTGCTTCGCCACGCCTGGCACGTAGGCCACCTGGTTCGCCTTGATCACCGGTCCCGCGTCCGGAGCCGCCGACACCGGTACCGCGACGGCCGCCGTCAAGCAGAGCGCCGCCACCGCGGCGATCACTCCCCGTCCGCGCCGCACTCGAGCCCGAAGATGAGTTCGCATGGATCCTCCGTTGGATCACGGTGCTGAAAGTGCCGGACACGTTCTCGAACTCGTCCGACACTTTCTGACCGTCACCCTCCGGACCGGCGGCGAGCCCGAACGCTGAAAACACGACCAGAACCGGTGTCGGACCGGTTGTGGGCCTGCCGCGTGCAGGTGCCTTTCACCGTTCT
>JBDSAJ010001070.1:0-2830 GCA_039922235.1 Umezawaea sp. | reverse complement strand
GTCGGCGCGGTGGTCCTGGCCCGACCTGCGGCGCCGCAGGTCGACCCTGGCGCGCGGGTCGTCGGTGACTCCGCCACGTTCGTCGGCGATGTCACCGTCCCCGACGGCATGGAGATCCACCTTGGCCAGTCCGTCCTGAAGGTGTGGGACATCGCGAACAGCGGATCGGTGCAGTGGCACGACCGGTACCTGGAGCGGATGGACCTCCCGGAAGGTCCCGACACCTGCGGCACACCGGACCGGGTGCCCGTCGGCGACACCGCGCCGGGCGAGCACGCGATGATCAGCGTGATGCTGCGGGCGCGGACGTCGCCAGGCCGCTGCTGGGTCGGCTGGAAGATGATCGACACCGACGGTGCCCAGTTCTTCCCGAGCCGCAGACCCGTGTACGTGCTCGTCAACGTCGTGCCCTGACGCTGTCAGATCGTGTAAGACCTGGTCAGAGTGATGTCGGACGCCCCTGTGCCAGGCGCAGGATGGTGGCGTTCCGATCGGGACGCCACGCATGATCTTGGGGGATACCACAGATGAACCGAGTGACCAAGTTCCTGGCGACCGCCGCCGCCGTGCCCGTGCTCGCGATGGGCCTAGCGGGCGTCGCGTCCGCGGACGGCCTGTCGACGCAGTCGACGCACACCGGCCAGACCACGTGTTTCAACTGGCGGTGGGCGGACGGCAACATCACCGCCACGATCCACTTCAACAACTTCTGCACCAGTGAGCAGTCGCTCAGCGTCTGGTGGAAGCAAGGCAGTCTCCTCACGCTGCGGGTGTTCACGCTCTCGGGCGGAGACAGCGGGGCCTTCAAGGGCGACGGCACGATCAGCTCCATCTCGTAGCAGCGGTGACCGCCGGGCGGCCCGACCAGGCCTGCCCGGCCTCATCGGTTCAGCGCGTCGTTCTCCGCGTAGCCAGGGATGCCTGCCGGCAACGGTAAACCGTCCCGCACCGCGATCGCGGTCTTCGCCGTGGCGTACAGCGCGGCGCGGAACAGCGGCGAACCGGTGCTGACCCGGCGCACACCCAGTTCCGCGAGCCGGTCCAGGCCGATCCCCGGCAGCAGGTTGAGGGGCCAGCGGGACGGCGGCCACCACGGTCTCGATCTCCTGATCGTGCGCCAGTCCGGGCACGAAGACGCCGTCGGCGCTCGCATCCGCGTAGGCCCTCAGCCGGGCGAGCGTTGTCGCTTTGTCGACATTCGGCCAGTAAGTGTCGGTGCGCGCGTTGAGGAACACCTCGGGCGCGGCGACCCCGAGCGCTGCCAACTCCGCCACCAGATCGGCGACTTCGACGGGGTCGACGCTGATCGGGCACGGCAGGCGGACCAGTTTCCCCGCCAGCGCGACGGTTTGGGCACGAGACATGCCTGCCGCGTCGGGCAGTCCGTTCGCGACGGCGGCGCCGAGGCTGGTCGTGCCGATGGCGCCGAATCCCGCGGCGGCCGGCGCCGCGCCCGAGGCGAAGTCCCAGGCGTTCGGCAGCAGCAGCGGCCGGTCGGCATGGTGCAGGGCGTGGAACGTCATCGGGCGTCTCCCAGCGCGAGAGCCTGCCTGCGCCGAAGGGCGTGTCGGTGAGGTCGATCTTGACCAGAGTGCCGTCCGGCGCGACCGACGGGTCTTGACACCGGCGGCCGGATTCCAGCGATCAGCGCGGCGGTCGCGTCACAGGCCTGCACGAGCAGGCCGATCAGGTTCGCCGTTGCCTCATCGGCGACGCCGCCGCAGACCTCGACCAGCCAGGCGACACCCGCGTCAGCGTCGGCACCGACGGGACGACGTGGGTGGGATCGGCCACCATGCCGCCAGGTTGACGACGTGGTGCGCGATTGTGGCCGGGGCGTGTTGGCCTGGCGGGTGGTCGGGTCGATCAGCGTTCGGCGGTGCGGTCGGATACCAGGCCGGTGATCGTCTGGTGGGTCTGGTCGTAGTACTCGCGGTGGCCGATGTAGTGCTGCAAGGGCCTCCATTGTTTGTGCTCGGCGCTGGCGTGCTCGACGCGGATCCGCTCGGAGGATTGCCTCTTGCGCGTGTGTTCCCAGGCCGCGACCTCTTCGGGTGAGGCGTTCTTTCCCGGTTTCAGAGGTGGGGCTTCGACATCATTCGACCGGCGGCCGCACGGTGCGGATCGTCCCTGTGCCGGCTTGCCGGCGACCGCGACCGAACCCCCGTGCGAGTTGGTGGACGGAGGCCACTGCGCCGATTTCCTTCGGTGCGACCGAATAGTCGACTTTCCCCCGTGAGGTCAGGTAGGAAAGGTCGAAAGGGCTCACCTCGCGAGAGGTGAACCCTTTCGGATTCCGAACTCAGCCCCAGAGTTGGTAAAGGTTGCCGTCGTTGCCGGGACGACCGTAAACCGAACCACCGGCGTTGCTGTCGAGCAGCATGCCCGTCGCCTTGCTTTTCAGGTGCCAGCCGGAACCGACCTTGATCTCCGCCCACCGCTGCCAGTCGTTCGGCGGGTTCTGGCACGGCTCGGTGTAGACCTCCTCGCCGTAGGAGGTGAGGCAGTAGTTGCTGCCGCCCGTACCGGTGATCCTGGGCCGCTCGGTCCAGTAGCCGTCGCTGTACTGCGTGTCGTACCAGGTCTGGTAGCTGCTGCCGCTGCCGTTGCACGAAGCGGTGCCCAGCCAGGTGATGGCCTGGTCCACGAATCTGACTTCGAAGGACAGGCACCGGCCGGTGCCGAAGCTCTTCCACGTCACATTGAGGCTTTCTCAGTAACTTGTTGCTACGGCGAGTGATCGTCATCAGATGGTGCGGCTGTTTTCGTGGTGGAGCAGGACGAGCGCGGCGGCAGCGATGGCGCCGATGCGCCAAGGGCACAGACTGAC
>JBDSAJ010001069.1:0-17765 GCA_039922235.1 Umezawaea sp. | reverse complement strand
TGTTGCTGATCGTGAGCGGGATGGTGGCGGGTACGGCGTCGGCGGCGGTCGCCGTGAGCCCGGTCGCGACCGTTGCCACGGCCACTAGCAGGGAAAACACCTTGCGTTTGATGAGCACCGGCTGTCTCCTCCTCAGGGTGGAGTTGTGAGAGCGCTCTCACAGAGTTGCGCGACAGGCGGCGCCATGTCAACGGCTGTTCACGCCAACAAATCGGACAGGTTTCCCGGTTGAGGGGTTGGTTCTTTTCCACCAATGGCGATACCGTGCGAACAGGCAACTCTGGGAGGTGGCCGTGATCGCCGTCCTGCTTCTGGGAGCCGCGATGCTCACCCCGATCGCGCACCCGCTGGTCGACCACCACGAGTGGCGCTCGCCCTCGGCCTTCGCCGCGGGCGTCGCCGAAGGCGTGCGCCCCGCTCGGGACGGCGGCCTGGTCATCGACCAGCCGATCGGCCGCGAGGACGGGTACGACTACGCCCGCTGGACGTCGCCGACGCACACCACCCGCTTCGGCGCGACGCAGCTCATCCCGTCGTGGAACGCCGACACCCCAAGGGGAACGTGGATCAAGGTCGACTTCCGCGGGCTCGACACCGGCTGGTACACCATGGGGCGCTGGGCTTTCGGCGACGAGGACGTCGAGCGCACGTCCGTGTCCGGGCAGTCCGACGAGCACGGGTGGGTCGACGTGGACACCTTCCAGGCGGCGGAAGGCAAGGAGCAGCACGGGTTCCAGCTCCGGGTCACGCTGTACCGCGCGGCGGGCACCACGGCGACGCCGACCCTGCGGATGGCGGGCGCGATGGCCTCCGCCGTGCCGGACAGGTTCACCGTGCCCGCCAGCAGGCCCGGTCCGGCTCGTGGCGTCGAACTGCCCGTGCCGCGGTACTCGCAGAACCTGCACGAGGGCGGGGAAGCGCTGTGCAGCCCCACGTCCACGGCGATGGTGGTCGAGTACTGGGGTCGTGGGCCGACGTCCGAGGACCGCGTCGAACACGCCGCGAGGCACACCTACGACCGCGACTACGACGGCGCCGGGAACTGGCCGTTCAACACCGCGTACGCCGCGGCTTTCGGCCTGCGCGCCCACGTCACGCGGCTGAGGTCGCTGACCGAGCTGGAGCGGTACGTCGCCCGCGGCATCCCGGTGATCACGTCCCAGTCGTTCCGCGAGGACGAGCTGGACGGCGCGGGCTACGGCACCGCGGGCCACATCATGGTCGTCGTCGGCTTCACCGAGGCGGGTGACGTGATCGCCAACGACCCGGCGTCCAGTTCCAACGAGGCCGTCCGCCACGTCTACCGGCGCGCCCAGTTCGAGACGATCTGGTTGCGCACCAAGCGCTACGCCGCGGACGGCTCCGTGGCGGGCGGTTCCGGCGGGGTCGTCTACCTCATCGAACCCGCTCGCTGAGCACCTCGCGCAGCGCCTCGGCGAACTTCTCCGCCGTGAGCAGGAAACCGACGTGGTCACCGGGGAACTCGGCCACCTCGGACCCGAGCCGCTCGGCGAACGCGAACGCCGTCCGGTGCGCGAGCTGTCCCTCCGACGTGACGCCCGCGGCGATCACGACCCTGGTCGCGGACGCCCGCAGCGCCGCGATGTCCGGCTTCGACCGGATCGTCGGGTTCGCCATGTGCCGCAGGAAGTAGTCGTCCCGCGCCAGCGTCTCCGCGGTGGGCGGCGGCCCCATCGTGCCCGGCCCCGCCTGGAGACCCGCGAGCCCGAAGAACTTCGCCATGGCCTGCGCCGGGCCGTGGGCGAGGTTCGTGGCGAACACGTCGTCCATCCCGGCCAGCCCCGCGCCGCCGTCGTCCAGGTACTCCATCAGCGGCGGCTCGTGCGCGACCAGCGTGTGCACCACACCGGGGTGCCGGGTGACCAGCGCGAGCCCGGTCACCGCGCCGCCGCTGCTGCCGAACAGCGCCACCGGCTCGGACGTCACGGCGGCGATCACCCGCGCCACGTCGTCGGCGAGCAGTTCGGGCGTCGACTCCCGGTCGTCGTCACGGGTGCTGCGCGCGATCCCGCGCGGGTCGTAGGTCACGACCGTGTGGTCGTCGGCCAGCAGCGCCGCGATCCGACCGAACCCCTCGGCCCCCATGGGGTTGCCGATGAGCACCAGCACCGGCCCCTCACCGCGCACCTCGTAGTGCAGTCGCGCGCCTTCGACGTCCAGGCTGCTCATGTCTGCTTCCCCCAGCGCGGTCGAGGATCGGTAACGACAAGGTACCGGTGGCTCAGCCGCCCGCGTGGTCGTCCAGGTACTGCTTCGCCAACCGCTTCGGCGCCCGCACGAGCCACGACTCGACGATCAGCTCCTCCAACTCGTCGGCGTCGATCCGGTCGAGCCTGGCCAGGATCATCGCGTAGCCGTCGAAGTGCGAGGTGGTGAAGTAGACGTCCGGGGCGTCCGCGAGCAGCGCCTCCTTCACCCCGAGGTCCGCCACCCTGGCGCCCAGCACCGGCCCGTCCGGCGCGTCGGCGCCCAGTTCCAGCAGGTCGGCCTTGCGCAGCGGGCGTTCGCAGACGAACCCCTTGCCCTTGACCCGCCAGTCGCGCGCCGAGCGCTCCACCGCCTCGGGCAGCGCCATCGCGATCCGGTGTACCTCGTCCCAGGTGGCCACCCGAGCACTCTAGGACCCGACGGGGCCGCGCTTCGGGTCATCCGGCCGCAACGCGCGCCGCGTAGCCTCCGACGTGGCCCGCGAGGAGGCGCACATGTCCGGTCGGAAGCACCCGTCCGTGCTGATCAGGCGGCTGGTCAGCGACCGCCCCGGCAGCTCGCAGGCCGCGATCCTCGCCGAGCTGCGCCGCTGCCTGCTCGACGGCGGCGTCCCGCCGGGAACACCGATCCCGCTGGACGAGGTCGCGGCGGTGTTCGGCGTCAGCCGCATCCCCGTGCGCGAGTCGCTGAAGACGCTGATCGGCGAAGGACTGGTGGAGCACCGCCCGAACCTCGGCTACACCGTCGCCAAGCTGACGGCCCGCGAGCTGCACGAGCTGTACCTCGTGCGCGGGGTGCTGGAGGCCGCGGCGCTGAGCGCGGCGGTCGGCTCGGCGAGCGCCGCGGACGACGCCACCGCCCGCGCGGCGCACCAGGGGCTGGCGGAAGCGGTGCGGGCCAAGGACGTCCAGGCCTACCACCGGGAGAGCCGCAGCTTCCACCTCGCGCTCGTCGCGCCGTGCGGCATGGTGCGGCTGCTCGGCATGTTCGAGTCGGCGTGGAACGTCACCGAGCCGTTGCGGCCCATGGCGCACGTGCCGGAGGCGGAACGGGCGCAGCTGCACCACGACCACGACGCCATGCTCGCCGCGTTCATCGCCCGTGACGAGCCCGCGCTGCTGGAGGCGGCCAAGGCCCACCACCGGAGGCTCCAGTCGTCGCTGGAACTGCTGCCCAGGCACACCGGGCTGTTCGCCGAACCGGACTGAAACCCTTGCCGTGGCAAGATATATGTTTCGCGTGATGGACGTGTAACATCCCGATCCTACTTTTACCTGGCGTAGCCGTGACGGACTGGCGAGCCGGGAGTGACCATGACCGAGATCGTGCCCCGAGTGAAGGACTTCCAGCTGCCGGACGTCGGGGTTCCCGTCGACGGCCTGAAGCCGGAGTACGACCCGCGCCTGGCGAACGAGGACCTGGTCCCGCTGGAGAAGCAGACCTGGGGCTCCTACAACATCTTCGCGTTCTGGATGTCCGATGTGCACAGCGTCGGCGGCTACATCACCGCGGGCAGCCTGTTCATGCTCGGCCTCAACAGCTGGCAGGTGCTGGTCTCGCTGCTCGTCGGCATCGGCATCGTGTACTTCTTCTGCAACCTGGTCGCGAAACCCAGCCAGGCCACCGGTGTCCCGTACCCGGTCATCTGCCGCAGCGTGTTCGGCGTGCGCGGCGCGAACATCCCCGCCATCATCCGCGGGCTGATCGCCGTCGCCTGGTACGGCATCCAGACCTACCTGGCGTCCGCCGCGCTGGAAGTGGCGCTGCTCAAGCTGTTCCCCGGCCTCATGCCCTACGCCGACGTGCAGCAGTACGGCCTGCTCGGCCTGCCGCTGCTCGGCTGGGCGTGCTTCACCGTCCTGTGGATCCTCCAGGCCGCGGTGTTCTGGACCGGCATGGAGACCATCCGCAGGTTCATCGACTTCTGCGGCCCCGCCGTCTACGTCGTCATGTTCCTGCTGACCGGCTACCTGCTCTACCGCGCGGGCTGGGGCGCGATCGACCTGAACCTTGGCGACGTCAAGTACACCGGCGCGCAGGCGATCCCGGTCATGCTCGGCGCCATCGCGCTGGTCGTCTCGTACTTCTCCGGCCCCATGCTCAACTTCGGCGACTTCTCCCGCTACGGCAAGTCGTTCGCGGCCGTCAAGCGCGGCAACCTGCTCGGCCTCCCGGTGAACTTCCTGGTGTTCTCCATCCTCGTGGTGGTCACGGCGTCGCTGACCGTCCCGGTCTACGGCGAACTGATCATCGACCCGGTGCAGACGGTCGCCAGGATCGACAGCACGCTGGCCATCGTCCTGGGCGCGCTCACGTTCACCATCGCCACGATCGGCATCAACATCGTCGCGAACTTCATCTCACCGGCGTTCGACTTCTCCAACGTCAGCCCGCAGAAGATCTCCTGGCGCGCGGGCGGCATGATCGCCGCCGTCGGCTCCGTCCTCATCACCCCGTGGAACCTCTACAACAGCCCGGACGTCATCCACTACACGCTGGAGACGCTCGGCGCCTTCATCGGCCCGCTGTTCGGCGTCCTCATCGCCGACTACTACCTGGTGCGCAGGCAGAAGGTGGTCGTGGACGACCTGTTCACCATGTCCACCAGCGGCAGCTACTGGTACCGCAAGGGCTTCAACCCGCCCGCCGTGATCGCCACGGTGGTCGGCGCGGCCGTCGCGATGGTGCCGGTCCTGTGGAGCGGCGGGCCCGGCATGAAGGACGCCGCCCCGTACACCTGGTTCATCGGCATGGGACTCGGCTTCGCCGTCCACGCCGTCCTGTCCAGGCGGAAGTGACCGTGCGCATCAAGGTCGTCAACCCCAACACCAGCACCGCGATGACCCGCGACATCCACCGCGCCGCGCTGACCGCGGCCGCACCGGGCACGACGATCGAGGCCGTCAGCCCGGCGATGGGTCCGGCCTCGATCGAGAGCCACTACGACGAGGCCCTCAGCGTTCCCGGCATCCTCGCCGAGGTCGCCGCGGGCGAGCAGTCCGGTGTGGACGGTTACGTCATCGCCTGCTTCGGCGACCCCGGCCTGGACGCCGCACGGGAACTGGCGGCGGGGCCGGTCGTCGGCATCGCCGAAGCGGCCATGCGCACCGCCACCTACCTCGGCCGCTCGTTCACCGTCGTGACGACGCTGGCGCGCACCAGGGGCCGGGCGTGGGACCTCGCGGAGCGCTACGGCGTGACCAAGTTCTGCGCGGGCGTGCACGCCGTCGACATCCCGGTCCTCGACCTCGACCAGGACCCGGAGACCCTCCAGAAGCTCACCGAAGCCTGCCGGGCGGCCCTCGACGAGGACGACGCCGACGCCGTGGTGCTCGGCTGCGCGGGCATGGCGGACCTCTGCGCGGACCTCGCCAAGGCCATCGGCGCGCCGGTGGTCGACGGGGTGCGGGCGGCGACCCTCCAGGTCCAGTCCCTGGTCACGATGGCGCTGGCCACCACCAAGCGGGGGGAGTACGCCGCGCCGCCGCCCAAGCCGTACGCCGGGCTGCTGCACGCCTTCGGCACCGGGCCGGAGTCCCCGGCCGAGTAAGGCCTTGCTCCCGATGGCGGTACCTCAACGGGTCTGCCACGATGCTGTCCTGTCGCGACCAAGGAGCGGTAATGGCCTCTCGCCTCAACCCCTACATCAGCTTCACGGACAACGCCCGCGAGGCGATGGAGTTCTACCAGACCGTTTTCGGCGGCTCGCTCGTGCTCAACACGTTCGGCGAGTTCGGCGGCGCGGACGAAGCGCCGTTCGCCGACAAGATCATGCACGGGATGCTCGAAACCGAGAACGGCTTCACCCTCATGGCGGCCGACACCCCGCCCGGCATGGACCACAACCCCGGCACGAACATCACCGTGAGCCTCAGCGGCGACGACGCCGATGACCTCCGCGGGTACTGGGGGAAGCTGTCCGTGGACGGCGCCGTCACCGTCCCGCTGGAGAAGCAGATGTGGGGCGACGAGTTCGGCGCCTGCGTTGACCGCTTCGGCATCCCC
Organism: Umezawaea sp.; assembly: GCA_039922235.1. Classification (GTDB taxonomy): domain Bacteria; phylum Actinomycetota; class Actinomycetes; order Mycobacteriales; family Pseudonocardiaceae; genus Umezawaea. Next base: position 11,531 of record JBDSAJ010001069.1, on the reverse strand, counting down.
TGGATGATCAACATCACCCAGGGCTGACCTCGACGGGTGGTGGGCTGGCCCACCACCCGTGCGGTCGTTCCCGGCCGCGCGAGGGGAGTGAGACGCAGGTCACTTTTCGAACATGTGTTCCTGGGGAACACACGGATATGACCGGCGTCGTCGCCCCGCCAGGAGCCGTGCCCCCGCACGGCGGCCGATCCGTGGCGATCATCGGCAGTTTTCGGCAGCACTACCGTGAAGTGGTTGCCGCCGCCCGCGTCTTCCAGGCCCGCGGCATCGAGGTCGTCTCGCCCCCTCTGGCGACCATCATCAACCCCGGCGAGGACTACGTCCGGTTCGACTCGGACTCGCCGCGGCAGCTGGATCACGAGATCCAGGCGCTCACCATGGAGAAGATCCACCGGGCGGACCACGTGTACGTCGTGGCGCCCGGCGGCTACATCGGCAGGACCACCAGCTACGAGCTCGGCTGCATCCGGCAGTCGGGCAAGCAGGTGGTCTTCTCCGAGCCTCCGACCGACCTGCCGATCACCGTCGCGCAGGACGAGGTGGCGTCACCGGAGGAGTTCGCGCGTCGGGTGGTCGACGGACCCGCGAGCAGCCTGACGTGGGCCGACCGCGCTCGCGGTTCGCGCACCGAGGTGAAGCTGACCGCCGACCTGGTCGTGCTCACCGCCCGTGAGAGCAAGATGAAGGTGCTGCTGGTCGAGCGGGGCACGGACCCGTACGTCGGCAAGCTGGCCCTGCCCGGAGGGTTCCTCCGCGCGGGGGAGGACCTCGAGACGACCGCGCACCTCGAACTGCTGGAGGAGACGGGGCTGAACGCGGCCACGTTGCCGCTCCGCCAGTTCCGCACCTATTCGTCGCCCGACCGCGATCCGCGCGGCCGCGTGGTCACGACCGCGTTCCTGGCGGTCGCCCCGAACCTGCCGTCCCCGTCGTCCTCGCCGGGAACGGATGTCCGGGGTGCGCAGTGGATGACGGTCAGCGCGTCGCTCGTGGACCGGCTGGCCTTCGACCACCGGCGCATCCTGAGCGACGCGCTGGAGTGCGCGAAGCAGCTGCTGGAGACCACGACCCTCGCGACCTCCTTCTGCGCGGAGGAGTTCACGATCGCCGAGTTGCGCGAGGTGTACGAGACGATCTGGGACACCAAGCTCGACGCGGGCAACTTCACCCGCAAGGTGAAGAGCATCACCGGATTCCTCCGGCGGACCGACAAGCGCAAGCCGACTTCGGGAAGGCCCGCGATGGTGTACCGCAAAGGTGGCGCCGAGATCCTCCAGCCGCCGCTGCTGCGCAGCGTCCAGCGGTACGACGACGCCGAGTTGGAGGACCTGCTCGCATGACCGGTGATCAGAAAGCGCGGAGCAGTTCGGGCTCGGCCTCGGGGTGGGAGCGGACGAGCACGGATCCCCCATTGGTCCACGTGGCTTCCAGGAACGCGTAGATCTGCACCGCCCGGTTGATCGAGTCGGTCTTGCTGTCACCCGTCAAGGTGACCACCTCGGTCAGCGCCCGTGCAGCCCTTGGCGTGAGGTTGACGGTGACACGCTCGAGGGAGCCGCGGTTGGTGTCCGTGTCGCTGGCGGTCGTGGTGTCCCTCTTGGCGCTCATCGGATAGCCCTCCCTGTGGTCGACGTGCCTTCAAGCATGTAGCGATAACTGCATTTTGTCAACGTGACACTAACCTGATTTGAAGTTGTTGACCGCGCGTCGTCATGTTGTCAGTCATACAAAAACATCACAACGTATGAATGTCCGCTACGATGAGGCCATGGTCGACCCGCTCGCCGCCCCGCGCGCGATGATCATGGACAGGAGCGGATCATGAAGCGGATTCCCGTGCGTCGCGCGCAGGACGTCGACCTGACGGATCAGGAGGGCCTTCCCGGTCCCCGCAGCGAGATGCGCTTGGAGCTCAAGCCCTTCCACTTCGTGCTGTCCGCCAACGGCCCGGACGACTCGCAGATCAGCCGGGTGCTGGCCGTGTCGATCGCCGCGGTGGCGCCCTCCGCGTCGGCGGCCCTGTTCGGCTTCGCCGGGCAGATGCTGACCCTGCCGGTCGCCGCGGTCGTGACGATGATGGCGCTGGCGTTCCTGGGTGCCCTGAGCGTCATCCTGATCGCACTGCTGCGCCCGAGACCGGCTCCGGAACCGCGCAAGGGTCAATCGGGGTAATCGCACCTGAGGTCAGAGGAACACTGGTCACGCATGGGCGGGAGTGGACATGGCGGAACTGCTGTCGGTGCGGCTGGCGCCGGAGTGGGTCACCGACTGCCTCTGGGTCTTCCGCGCGGGTGACGTGATCCGGGAGAACTACGCGCCCGAACTCCTGGTGCTCGACTACGGAGTGCCGGCGGACCTCGTTGCCGCCATCGAGGAGTGGGACGCCGAATTCCAGGCCGTGTTCAACGCCGACGACCCGATGAGCGGCGGCTTCCCGGACGAGCGGACGAGCCTGGCCTGGCGGGCGCGGGGCGAGCGGCTCGCGGAGCGACTGGCCGCCGTGCTGCGGGTGCCGGTCGAGTTCCACGTGGCCGGGTACGACCGCGTCGTCACGCCGTGAGGTGGCCCAGCACGAGGTCCACCGCGGTGACCACCGCGTCCCGCGACTGCTCGGTGTGGTCCAGCACGTCGAACGCGTGCTGACCTTCGGGCACCTCCACGACCTGGGCGCCGGTCGCCCGTTCCAGGAACGCGTCGACCGTCACCTGCCGCTCGGGCAGTTCCCGGCCAACCCTGGTCACCACCAACGGCCGCCCAGGCCGCACTTCGGTGCCGGCTCCCATCAGCGGATAGCTGAACGCCAGGCACCGCAACCACTCCGGCGACTCCCCGAGCCACCGCCCGACCAGCAGTGCCCCGCCGGAGAACGCCCACAGCGCGACCCGGTCCCCGTCGACCTCGTCCGCCGCGCGCACGACCTCCACCACCCGAGCCAGCTCCTCGGCCCGCTCCGCCCAGTCCGCGGGCGAGTGGTACGGCTGGTCGACCACCACCCCGACCGCACCCCGTTCCGCCACCATCCGGCTGTACCCCTGGTAGACCGGCCACTGCCGCGGCCGGAACGGGTAGGCGGCGGGCGCGGGCCCCGGCACGACGACGACCGCGGGCAGCGGTCCCCCCGCGTCGGCGGGCCGGTACAGGTCGAACCCGCCGCGCTGCTCGGTGGTGCCGGAGAACGGCACCTCGACCACGAACTCCATCTCGTGCGGAAGCTGGGGCATCCCACGATCATCGCAGTCGGGATCTCGTCCAGTCCGCGGATTGGTGAACTCGGGGAGACCGCTGAGTCCACAATGGAACAAAGATGGGGCTTGTGGAACCGCGGCTCATCCTGCGATCATCCCTCCCATGACTGATCGAAAGGGCGTCTTCGCCCTCGCGCTTTGAGCGCCGGTCGCGGGCGATCGTCCCGCGAAGTCCTCGACACGTCCCAAGAACTCTGGTGGCGAGCAGTAGCCCTCCGCTCCGAGTGGTATTCCCACGCCCTCTCCACGGCACCCGCTGACCGGCAGGCGTCCGAGGACGCCATCGCGGGCCTGTACGCACTGGTCGGTTTCCCCCGGCCCGCGTTCACCTGGGTCGACTCACCTGCCGTCGCCCAGTCGCTGGTCCCGCCGTCGCCCACCATCCGCTTCGGCGGTCCGTGGCCGTTGGAGGACCGCGTGGCGTCGCTGGTGTCGGCGATGCGGGACCGGATGGACCGGCGCATCGGCGCGTTTCGGGATCCCTACACCCGACCACCCGACCCGTTGGCGGCCTTGCGTTCCGGGGTACCGCTGCGGACCGTGCTGGAGGCGGGGGTCCGCGATCCGGTGCACCGCACCGCTGCCGAGTCCGTCGCGGCGATGATCCGCGCGGCGATACCCGAGCGCGTCGGCCTCGTCTGGTACGGCCAGCACGAGGCCGGGTGGGTGGCGCACTACGACGTGCACCACCGCATCGGCTCGACCCGCTTCCTGGCCTCCGACCTGGCCCAGTTGGAGCTGTGGGCGACCCTCGCCCGGTCGTGCGGGTGGTGGTGGCCGCGCGAAGGCGTGTGCGTGGTCGCCGAACGCCCGGTCGCCGTCCACGCCGAGCCCGTCGCGGGCAGCGCGTACGGGGAATCCCGTCTGCACCAGGACAACGGGCCCGCCGTCGTCTTCCCGGACGGGTGGTCGGCGTACGCCTGGCACGGCACCGCGGTGCCGTACTGGGTGGTCGAGTCGCCCACCGCCGACCTCATCGGGGCCGAGCCCAACGTCGAGGTCCGCAGGTGCGCGATCGAACGCCTCGGCTGGGCGGAGTTCATCGAGCGGGCAGGGCTCACCCTCGTCGGCCAAGCCGCCGATCCGGGCAACCCCGGCTCCGAACTGCGCCTCTACGACCTGCCCTACCAGCGTTGGGGCACACCCACCCGCCTGCTGCTCGCCGTCAACGGCTCGGTGGAACGCGACGGCACCCGCAAGCGCTACGGCTTGCGCGTGCCGCCGTGGTTCGACGACCCGATCGACGCGGCCGGCTGGTCCTACGGCCTCACCGGCCCCCAGTACGCGCTGTTGCAGCGCCGCACCTGACCCTCCTAACAACACAGGTGATCACCGTGGAACTCGCAGAACTCCTCGACCGCACCGGACTTTCCGTGCTCGACCACTTGGAGAAGCAAGCCGCCGTCCCAGTCGTCGACGGCCTGCAGGCCCAAGGCGACCTGATCGTCATCCCGTTCGACCTGGTCGGGACCATCACGCTGTGGGGGACCGGCTGGCACGACGTCCCACCGGAGGGCGTCGAACTCGTCCGGGGCGCCGCGGGCAACAACCCGCACACCCTCGTCGCCGACGCGTGCACCTGCCGGTGGACGAAGAACTTCCACGACGGGCTCGGACTGGGCATCGCGATCTTCGAGAACACCGTCCCGGTCTACCTCGTGCACCCCGAGCACGGCGGGAGCGGCGTGGCGCCGGGGAGGTGGCTGGTGCGCCGCCAACAGGAACGCGGCACCGGGCTGGTCGCGGACTGAACCGTCCACAGTGGACCCCGCTGGGGGTGGGGTCCACTGTGGCACTGGACGAACACGTCGGATCGACGTACGGAATGAGCCACTCGCCACTATCCTCCGACCGTACTCAACCTGTCGCGGACCACCTGTCCGGTCGCCGCGCACCATGATCCGGAGGATCCGTTGCCGAAGGTGTCCGACGCCCGCAGGCCCAGCCGTGCGGCGGTCAACGCGCTGCGGGCGCTTCTGGAGCGGCACAACCACATCGTTCAGGAGGTGGACGGCCAGAACGACTTCGGCGAGGACCAGCACGTCACGTTCACCGAGGACGGTGAAGTCACCGGCGACCTGGTCAAGATCCAGATCAAGGGCGGCCGTTCGTGGCGCAGGGTCGACGGGTACGCCGTGCCGATCGGTGACCACGGCGGCACCTGGGCCGATGGCAACATCCCGGTGCTCTGCGTTGTGCACGACCCGGACATCGACGGTCTTTACTGGGCCAATGCCACCAAGCTGCTGCTCTCGGCGCGGCGCGAAGGCGAGGTGCTCAAGACGATCACCATCAGCCCGGACGACAAGTTGGACGACGAATCCATCGCGGACTTCGTCGCCGAGGTCAGGCGCTACCTGAGCCGCTATCGGGGCAACCGGATCATCCAGGCCCAGTTGGGCGAGATGGCGGGCGTCGAGTTCGGTCCATCGGACATCGTGCAGCACCACTTGAACGTGCACGGCGAGGACATGATCTTTTGGCAGCGCTGGGGTGAGGGATTCGCGACCCTGCTCCACAGCGACCTCGACTGGTATCCGGAGCACTTCGGTCCTGAGCACTTCCACCCCAACGGCCGACCAGATCTGCTTCCCGGCGTGCCCGTAGTGGCGGACACGATACTGAGCCCGGCCGAGGCGCAGTGGTTGGCGGCTTGCTTCGACGCGGCTCAGTGGGCTCGCGAACCCGCCGTCGACGATCCACCCCTTCACACCAACATCGACGCACGTGACAACTACGTGGCCAATAGAGTTGAACGCCGTCTTCGGATCGAACCCGACGCGTTGACCCGGTCGATCCAGGAGCTCCGCGCCGAAACCGCGACCGACCACGATCTGGCTGCCATCGCCACGGAGCTGGAGTCGGATGCCGAGGCACGTGCTGAAGCGCTCTCGAAACCGTGGTGTGAGATGTCGGACAAGGCGCGACGGCTCGTCACGTTCTACCTGGTCGAAGAAGTGCACGCGGGTTCGCCCGCGTTGCCGATCGACGAGCAGTTCCGGATCGTCTGGCGATGCCCCCGGCCCGCCGGGGAATACGGTTTCGCCGCGCGGGTCGGACAACCAAGTACTCGCAGGTCATCACACCGGGAGATCGTATCGGCTTTCCGTCTCAGGCCGGGCGACAGGATCTACTGGCTGAGTCGGTACGGGAACGAACGCGGCCGGACGGTTTCGGCCGTCTGGGATTCCGAGGACATGCCCGGAACCGTCTGCGTGCTTTTCGATGAGCTGAAGCTGGGAGACATCTTCTGGCCGGGGGAGCAGTTCGTCCGGAAGGTGTCCGCCAAGCCGCTTTAGCCTCCCCGCAGCGAAACGGGGCCACCTGATGTTCTCAGGCGGCCCCGTTCCGAATCACCAGCCGCGGGAGCGCCATTCGTCGATCTGCGGCTTCTGCTCGCCCAACGTCGAGTCGTCCCCGTGGCCGGGGTAGAACCAGGTGTCGTCCGGCAGTTCGTCGAAGATGCGCGTCGACACGTCGTTGATCAACGACTCGAAGTCCTCCGGCGAGCGCGTGCGACCCACACCGCCGGGGAACAGGGAGTCGCCGGTGAACAGGTGCCCGTGGCCCGCGGGGTCCTGGTAGAGCAGTGCGATGGAGCCCGGTGTGTGGCCGCGCAGGTGGATGACGGTCAGCGGCACCTCGCCCACGGTCACCGTGTCGCCGTGCGACACGAACTGGTCCGGCGGCACCGGCAGCGGGCCGGCGTCCAGTTCGTGCGCAACTGTGTTCGCGCCGTTCGCGCCCGCCACCGCGCCCAGTGCCTGCCAGTGGTCGGCGTGCTGGTGGGTGGTGACGATCGTCTTGAGCCGAGGCCGGTCCTGGGCGTGGCCGACCAGATCGGACAGGCGTTCGGGGTCGGCCGCGGCGTCGACCAGCAGCGCCTCGTTGGTCGCCCGGCAGACCAGGAGATAGGCGTTGTTGTCCATCGGGCCGACGGAGATCTTCGTGATGGTCAGCGCGTCCAGGGTTCGGCGTGCGGCTGGGCCGCCCGGTTCGACGTGACCGGTGTAGTCCTCGTTAACGTCCACAATGGCCGACGGTAGTCGTTCGGGCACGCCGGGCGCACTCCATTCAGGGTCCCTACAGGTTGACCCCTTAGGCTTGACAACTATCCAGCCGTTACTCCGAACAGGGCAACCAATCCTCGTGTCGAACTCACCCCGCGCCACCGCAAGGCAGATCAACTGGGACGTCTTGCGCGTGCTCGCCGTGTTCTCGGTCCTGCTGCAGCACGTCACGCACGCAGGACCGTTCGTGCACCCCGAGATCGGCAGGCCGCTGTTCACGTTCCCGCTGGAGATGGGGGCCAGTGGGCTCGTCGTGATGTCGGCCTACTTCGCCTGCGGGTCGCTGGCGAAGGGCGAGCCGGTGCGGTTCCTGCGCAACCGGCTGGCCCGGCTGCTGCCCGCGTACGCGGTCGCGGCGGTGACGACGTTCGCCGTGCTGCACTGGGTCGCGCCCGGCGGGTGGACCAGCCTGGGGCTCCGCGACCTCGTCGCGAACCTGTTCATGCTGCAGAACTGGCTTCCGGACGTGCAACTGGTCGACTTCTCGTACTGGACGCTGCCGGTGCAGATCACCGGGTTCGTGGCGGCGGCCGTGCTGTGCTCCCGGATGCGCGGTCCGCGGCTGCGGGTCCTGCTGTGGGTGCTGGTGTTCGGGCCGCTGGTCATGCGGATCTGGACGAACGACCCCGGTGTGGTGCGGACCCTGTACGACGGTTTCGGCGTGCATCGCGCGCAGCTGTTCGCGATCGGCGTCGGCATCTGGCTGTGGTCGAAGGACCGGCTCGGCAGCGGGCACCTGGCCGCGCTGCTGGTGTGCGCGCTGTCCGCGCAGGCCATCCACAGCGCCGACCTGGAGTCCACGCTGGGCCTCGGCGTGCTGCTGCTCGGGTACTGCGCCGCGGCGGCGGGTCCGGACTGGAACGTCGGGCCGATCCGCCTGCTGGCCACGCCGATCAGGTGGCTCGCGGGCATCTCCTACGGCATCTACCTGGTGCACCAGGAGATCGGCTACGTCGTGCTGGCCTACCTCGCGCGCCTCGGCCTCGGGCCGGTCGTGCAGCTCGTCGCCTTCTTCGGCACGGCCGTGCTGCTGGGCTGGCTGCTCACGAAGTTCGTCGAGCGCCCCGCCCACGTGTGGCTCACCGCCGCGAGCCGGGGGCCGGTGCTGGTCCGCCTGGTGCTGGCGGTCCGGCTGCTGGCGCCCCGGCTCGTCGGCGGCGTCGCGGATCAGAGCCAGTTGGGCAGGGACGGCGTGTCCCCGGTCAACCGCGCGCCGTCGTGGCGCCCGGTGAGCCAGCCGAGCACGTCGGCGGCGGTGCCGCTGATCGCGGGCGAGCTGTCCGTGCCGACGGTGTTGAGCTCCCACACGCGCTGACGCCCGTCCGGCAGCAGCACCTCCACGCGCGCGGCGGGGGTGTCCGGGTGGTCGGCGAACTTCCCGACGACGCCGTCGACCAGGTCTTCCAGGTGCTCTTCCGGCAGGTCGTCGAAGTCGACGCCCACGTCCAGGTCGACCAGGTGGAACAGCAGTTCGCGCAGCCGGAACCACGGCACCTGGTGGGCCAGGATCGTGTCGCCGCTCGGCAGGCAGATCTCGGCCTCCCAGGCGGACGCGGGCATGGTCTCGGCCGCCGCGGCGAACCGCAGGCACGCCGAGTCGAGGTCCGCCCTCAGCAGTTGCGGCGTGCGGATCGACCCCTCCTCGATGTCCGCGTCGCGGTCGATCCGGCTCGCGTACGCCTGGTGCTCGACGCCCGTCTTCGCCCACGTGAGCAGGTTGACCAGCGCGTCCGCGTTGCGGGCGACGTGGCTGATGACGTGCGCCCGGCCCCAGCCCGGCAGCAGGCTGGGGCCGCGCACGGCGGTGGCGTCCAGTTCCGCGACGGCGGCGTAGAAGGCCTCGGTGGCCCGGTCGACGGCCGTGAGGTGACCGCTGGCCACTTGCGCCGCGGCGGACTGCTCCCGCGGCGCAGGCACGACGGACTGCACCTGGGAACCGGTGTTGGCAAAGCTCATGTGGTGCCTCTCCCCGACGTTGAGGCTCGATTTCGTGTGCCGGCCAGCCTAGGAGTGTTCGCCGTGCGCCGGAAGGACGTGGTTCACGGGAGTCACCAGGTGGCGGTGCCCTCGACTCTACCCACGGGCCGTTGACCATGCCGAGGGTCGCAAGTCCCCCTCGATCGGGTGAAATAGGTCTCCCTGTTCCGGTCGGTTCCCGTGGCTGCCGGTGCTGGTGGGGCTCCTGTGACCCCAGTGGCTCGGGGTGCACGTCCGAGCAGCCCCTCGTGGAATGCCGGGGCGGCCCCCGCCGTTTTTGTCGGTGGCCGCACTTAGCATGGTTGTCGGCTCACTTCGCGCGGCCGAGCGGCCTTTCGGGGGGCACAGTCCTCCAGCGGGGGTCGACCCGCTGCGCGGGCACCAGTGGTGTTTAGTACGCTTTTTCGAACGTGTGTTCGGTACCGCACGAACCGGCGTGTGCATGGCCGGACTCGCCAACCCGTAGCCGAAGGGAACCACCCAGTGGCCGACCGCCTTGTCGTTCGCGGCGCTCGCGAGCACAACCTGCGGGGCGTGGACCTCGACCTCCCGAGGGATGCCCTCATCGTGTTCACCGGGCTGTCCGGCTCGGGCAAGTCCAGCCTCGCGTTCGACACGATCTTCGCCGAAGGCCAGCGGCGGTACGTGGAGTCCCTGTCCGCGTACGCGCGCCAGTTCCTCGGGCAGATGGACAAGCCGGACGTCGACTTCATCGAGGGCCTGTCGCCCGCCGTGTCGATCGACCAGAAGTCGACCAGCCGCAACCCCCGGTCCACCGTCGGCACGATCACCGAGGTGTACGACTACCTGCGGCTGCTCTACGCCCGCGCGGGCAAGGCGCACTGCCCGACCTGCGGCGAGCCGATCAGCAAGCAGACGCCGCAGCAGATCGTCGACCAGGTGCTGGCGATGGAGCAGGGCATCAAGTTCCAGGTCCTCGCGCCGGTGATCCGCGGCCGCAAGGGCGAGTACCTCGACCTGTTCTCCGCGCTCCAGGCGCAGGGCTACTCGCGCGCCAAGGTCGACGGCACGGTGTACGCGCTCGCCGAGGTGCCGAAGCTCAAGAAGCAGGAGAAGCACGAGATCTCCGTGGTGATCGACCGGCTGTCGGTGAAGGCGAGTTCCAAGCAGCGCCTCACGGACTCGGTCGAGACCGCGTTGAGGCTGGCCGACGGCCTGGTCGTGCTGGAGTTCGTCGACCTGCCCGAGACCGACCCGCAGCGGGAGCGCGGTTTCTCCGAGCACCTGGCCTGCCCGAACGGCCACCCGCTCGCGATCGAGGACCTGGAGCCGCGCTCGTTCTCGTTCAACGCGCCGTACGGCGCCTGCCCGGCGTGCACCGGCCTCGGCGTGCGCAAGGAGGTCGACCCCGAGCTGGTCGTGCCGGACGACGAGCTGTCGCTCGGCGGCGGCGCCATCGCGCCATGGGCCGGCGGGCAGACCGCCGACTACTTCGTCCGCCTGCTGGAGTCGCTGGGCGAGACCATCGGCTTCCGGATGGACACGCCGTGGCGCTCGCTGCCCGCGAAGGTGCAGAAGGCCGTGCTGCACGGCGTGAACGAGCAGGTCCACGTCCGGTACAAGAACCGGTACGGCCGCGAGCGCTCGTACTACGCCAACTACGAGGGCGTCATCCCGTTCCTCGAACGGCGGCAGGAGCAGACCGAGTCCGAGTACATGCGGGAGAAGTACGAGGGCTACATGCGGGAGGTGCCCTGCCCCACGTGCCAGGGCACGAGGCTCAAGCCCGAGATCCTGGCCGTGACGCTGCACCACGGCCGCAAGGGCGACAAGTCCATCGCCGAGGTCTGCGCGATGAGCGTGGCCGAGTGCTCCGAGTTCCTCAACGGGCTGAAGCTGGGCAAGCGCGAGTCGATGATCGCGGGCGCCGTGCTCAAGGAGATCCAGGCGCGCCTGCAGTTCCTGCTCGACGTCGGTCTCACCTACCTGTCGCTCGACCGCGCGTCCGGCACGCTGTCCGGCGGCGAGGCGCAGCGCATCCGGCTGGCAACGCAGATCGGCTCCGGCCTGGTGGGCGTGCTGTACGTGCTCGACGAGCCGTCGATCGGCCTGCACCAGCGCGACAACCACCGCCTCATCACGACGTTGATCCGGTTGCGCGACCTCGGCAACACGCTGATCGTGGTGGAGCACGACGAGGACACCATCTCGGTGGCCGACTACGTGATCGACATCGGCCCGGGGGCGGGCGAGCACGGCGGCGAGGTCGTCCACGCCG
>JBDSAJ010001068.1:0-16219 GCA_039922235.1 Umezawaea sp. | reverse complement strand
GTCAGGGAGTCGGGTCGGGGAAGCCGATGGGTTCTTCGACGTCCGCTCGGGAAACACCTGCGAGGGTGGCGGCCTGAGCTGCCACGGCGATCGGCACGCTGGCCCGGAGGTAGCCCACGGTCGCGTCAGCGGACTCGACCGTCGCGCCGAGGTCCCGCAACGCCTGCGCGACCGCGTCCGTGCTGCCGGGGGCCGCGGAGATCGTCAGCACGACCGACTCCTGCCGCGCCTGCTTCGCCGCGTCGATCAGCTCCTTGGCACGCGGCGCGAGCGACGGCGGCTGGACGACCGGCGGTGCGGTGCCGGGCGGCTGGGTGGCCGATGGCGTCACGCCGGGTGTTGCGGTGGCCTCGGCCGTGGCGGACGCCACGGCGGACGTCGAGGTCAGCGATGGGGCAGCCCCCTGCTGAGGTGCGCTCCCGCACCCGCCCAACGCCCCCACGCACGACATCAGCACCACCGCGCTCCACACCCTCTGTCTTTCCGTCACACGGGTAGACGTCACGAGGGGGCCGGATGGTTGCACCACCCGCAAGATTGCGGCCCTCAAGCCCCAGACCCGCCGAACGCCCGCACCCGCTCCTCCCCGTCCACGCTCTCCCCGAACACCCGCGCGTCCGCGTCGTGCTCACCCCGGCTCGGCCGACCGACCTGCCCGTTGGACGGCGCCAAGGCCTGCACCCTGACCTGCGGCAACGCGCCGGGCTGCTGCCGCCGCAACCAGTCGACCAGGTGCTCGCGGACCAGGCACCGCAGATCCCACAGCCGGCCGGCGTCCGGCGCGCTCACCAGCGCCCGCACCCGCACGAACGAGTTCACCGCGTCCGTCACCTGCAACACGCACACCCGCCCGTCCCACAGGTCGACACCTTCGAGCGCCCGCCGCAACTCCTGCCGCATGTCCTCGACCGGCACGCTCCAGTCCACGTCCAGCTCCACGGTCCCGAGCAGTTCGGACTGCGTCTTCGTCCAGTTCTCGAACGGCGTCTTCAGGAAGTACGACGTGGGCAGCACCAGCCGCCGGTCGTCCCACAGGTGCACCACGACGTAGGTCAGGGTGATGTCCTCCACCCGGCCCCACTGCTTCTCCACCACCAGCACGTCGTCCAACCGGACCGCGTCGCTGAACGCGATCTGCACCCCGGCGAACACGTTGCCCAGCAACGACTGCGCCGCCAATGCCGCGATGGCACCGATCACGCCTGCCGATGCCAGCAGGCTGGTCCCGGCCGCCCGTGCGGCGGGGAACGTCATCAGCATCGCCGCGGCGGCCAGCAGCCCGACCACCACGACGGTCACGCGCCGGACCAGGGTGATCTGCGTGTGCACCTTCCGCGCGTGGCGGTTGTCGGTCACGTCGACCCGGATCCGCGACAGCGTCGCGTCCTCGGCCACGGTCAGCAGCGTGGCCACCAACCACGCCCCGGCCGCGATCAGCGCCAACCCGACCGCGTGCACGGCGACCGGCCGCCACTCACCGAGCCACGCCCCGACGACGCCCAGCGAGAACTGCACGGCCACCAGCACCGCCACCACCTGCGCGGGCCGGTGGGCTCGCCGCGCCAACTGCGCGAACAACGCGGATCGCCGTCCGATTCGCACCGTGGCCCGGTGCACGACGGAAACCACCACCAGCGCGAACAGCACGGACCCGGCAAATGTGGACAGCGCGGTTACCAGCATGTCCGAGCGGGTACCCACGGCGCCCTCGTTTCAGCCCTGGTGCGTCTCGGCTCACTCACCCCCGAGTTCACCCCCGAGGCAGCAGGTGGGCGATCGCCGCGACGAAACCCACCAGTCGTTCGGGCGTGAACCGCGTCGGATCCACCAGCGCCAGCCGCCCGGCCATCTCCCCGAGCGCCAGCATCGCGTGGCCGAGCAGTTCCGCGTCCAGCTCGGACGGGCCGCCGCGGGTCTGCAACCCCAGCGCCGCCAGTGCCTCCACCTGGCCCAGCAGCTGCGCGCGAACGGCTTCCACCCGTGACCGGAACTCCAGCGGTGTCCCGTCGGGTGGCAGGAGCACCAGTCGCCACCGTTCCGGCGCCTCCAGCACCGCCCGCACGAACACGTCCACGGCGTACGCGAACGCCTCCTCCGGCCCGCGTTCGGCGAAGTCGACGGGCAGTGCTGCCAGCACCTGCTCGGTGGCCCGCGAGGCCTCGCGGTCGAGCAGTGCCGAGATCACCTCGGAGCGGTTGGCGAACTGCTCGTAGAGGACGGGCTTGGTCACGCCTGCCGAGCGGGCGACGGCTTCCATGGTCACGCTGCCGAACCCGTCGCCGATCAACCGCAGCGCACCGTCCAGCAGCTGGTCCCTGCGCTGTTCGGGCGGCAGTCGGGCGGCGTACTTGCGACGTGTTGTGCCCACCGCACCATATTGCTACGGTGGCGTAGCTTTCACAAAGCTACGCAGGCGTAGTAATTGTTCGGAGGTCGCGATGGAGCCCGACAACCTCTTGCTGCAACCGAGGGACGTGCACTTCGACTGGACCGAACTGCCCCTGCACTGGGTGCCGGAGGAGCCGGTGACCACGCACGTGATGAACGTGCTCCACCTCCTGCTGCCCGCGGGGGAACGGTGGTTCGTCCGCACGTTCCAGCAGGCGGTCCCGCTGATCACCGACGACGACCTGCGCGAGGACGTGCTCGGCTTCATCGGCCAGGAGGCCATGCACGCCGAGGCGCACAGCGAGGTGCTCGACCACCTGCTGGCGAAGGGGCTGGACCCGCGGCCGTTCACCAACCGGGTCGAGTGGGTGTTCGATCGCGTGCTCGGCGAGCGCCCGAACCTCTCCCCCGAACGGGCGCGCGACCAGTTGGTCGAGCGGATCGCCATCGTCGCGGCCATCGAGCACTTCACCGCCTACCTGGGCGACTGGATGCTCAACGCCACGGCGCTGGACCGCGCGGGCATCGACCCGACGATGCTGGACCTCCTGCGCTGGCACGCCGCCGAGGAGGTGGAGCACCGCAGCGTGGCCTTCGACCTGCTGCGCCACCTGGACCGCCGCTACCCCCGCCGCGCCCGCGCGATGCTCCTCAGCGCCCCGCCGCTGCTCTGGCTGTGGGTGCACGGGGCCCGCTTCCTGATGACCCGCGACCGCACGGCCGGACCGCTCACGCTGCGGGACTTCCGCCGCGCGGGCCGCCGCGGCCTGCTGCCGACCTGTTCCGGGCGTTCCTGCGCTACTTCCACCGCGGCTACCACCCGAAGCAGGAGGGCTCGACCAGCCAGGCCGTCGCCTACCTGGCCACCTCGCCCGCCGCGCGGGACGCGCACTGATGGACCGCTTCCTCCGCGGCCTGGCCCGGTTCACCGACGGCTACCTGAAGGCGTTGCCGCTGCTGGGGAAGGCCGTTCCCGGCACGCCGAACCAAGCACTGGCGCTCACGGTCGCCGAACGCCGCGCGGTGGCGCCGGACGTGGTCGCCCTCCGGCTGGTCGGTGACGGCCCGCTGCCCGCCTGGCAACCGGGCTGCCACCTGGACCTGAACCTGGCGTCCGGCCTGCGCAGGCAGTACTCGCTGTGCGGCGATCCGGCCGAGGCGGACCACTACCGGATCGCCGTGCGCCGGATCGGACCCGGTTCAACGGAGGTCCACGGCCTGGAACCGGGTGACCGGGTCGTGGCACGGGGTCCGCGCAACGCCTTCCCGTTCGTGGCGGCGGGGCCGGTCCTGTTCGTGGCGGGCGGCATCGGCATCACCCCGATCCTGCCGATGGTCCGGGAGTCCCGGCGGAAGGGGCTCGACTGGCGGCTGGTGTACACCGGGCGGAAGGGCTCGATGCCGTTCCTGGACGAGCTGCCGCCGGACCGCGTGGACATCCGCTTCGGCGCCACCGCGAACCTGCTCCGCGACGCCCATCCCGACGGCGCGGTGTACTGCTGCGGCCCCACCTCGATGCTGGCCGCCGTGCGCCGCGACTTCACCTCGCGGCGCCTGCACTTCGAGCGGTTCTCGCCACCGGCCATTGTGGACGGACGCCCGTTCGCGCTCGAGCTCCGGCGTAGTGGCGTCGTCCTGCGGGTACCCGCTGACCGCTCCGCGCTCGACGTGCTCCGCGACCTGCGCCCGAACACCCCGTACTCCTGCCGCCAGGGCTTCTGCGGCACCTGCGAGGTGGGCGGGGTCCGGATCTGCGTGGCCCGCCCGGCAGACGACCGACTCGTACTGGAGGAACTGTGAACGTGCTGTCCGGCGACACCCGGTTGGCGGTCTTCGAGCACGGCGACCCGGCCGCACCCACGGTGGTGCTGGTCCACGGCTACCCGGACACCCACGCGGTCTGGGACGACGTGGTGCCGCTGCTGGCCGAGGACTTCCACGTGGTCACCTACGACGTGCGCGGCGCGGGTGCCTCGGACCGGCCCCGCGACCTGGCCGCCTACCGGCTGGAGTTCCTCAGGCGGGACCTGTTCGCGGTCATCGACGCGGTCAGCCCGGACCGCCCGGTGCACCTGGTGGGGCACGACTGGGGCTCGGTCCAGTCCTGGGAAGCGGTCACGGAACCCGGTGCGCGCATCGCGTCGTTCACGTCGATCTCCGGGCCGTCGCTCGACCACCTCGGCAAGTGGCTCCGCCGTCCCGGCGTCAAGCAGCTGCGGCAACTCCTGCACTCCTGGTACGTCTTCGCGTTCCAGGTGCCGGTGCTCGCGCCGCTGTTGTGGAAGCTGGGACTCGCCCGCCTCCTGGGGAAGTTGCTGCGCAAGGCGGAAGGCATCCGGCAGAGCCCGGCGCCGACGCTGACGAGCGACTCCGTGAACGGCATCGCCCTGTACCGGGCCAACGTCCTGCCCCGCCTCATGGCGCCGCGCGACCGGCGCACGGACATCCCGGTGCAGGTCGTCCAGCCGCTGCACGACCGGTACGTCGACGCCAGGCCGATCGACCTGGAGCGCTGGGTCACCACCCTGCGCCGCCGCACCCTGGCAGCGGGCCACTGGGCCCCGCTGACCCACGCCCCGGCCGTCGCCCGCATGGTCACCGAGTTCATCCGTGATACCACCCCGAAGCGCGAACTGGTCGTGATCACCGGCGGCGGCAGCGGGATCGGCCGGGCCACCGCGCTGGCGTTCGCCGCGCGGGGCGCCGAGGTCGTCGTGTCCGATGTGGACATCGAGAAGGCGAGGGAGACGGCGAAGATGACCGGCGGCCACGCCTACCAGGTCGACGTCTCCGACGAGCCCGCGATGCGCGAGTGGGCGGCCGAGGTCGCCGCCCACCACGGCGTTCCCGACGTGGTGGTGAACAACGCGGGCATCGGCCACGCCGGGTCGTTCCTCAGCACGTCCACCGAGCAGTGGCGGCGCGTGCTCGACGTGAACCTCTGGGGCGTCATCAACGGCTGCCGGGCGTTCGGCGAGCTGATGGTCGAGCACGGCGAGGGCGGCCACATCGTGAACCTCTCGTCGGCCGCCGCGTACCTGCCGTCGAAGGCCCTGTCGGCCTACGCCACCAGCAAGGCCGCCGTGTTCATGCTCTCGGACTGCGTCCGCGCCGAACTGGCACCGGCGGGCATCGGCGTCTCCACGATCTGCCCCGGTGTCGTGAAGACCGGCATCACCGCCGCCACCACGTTCTCCGGTGTCGACGCCGACGAGCAGGCCCGCAAGCAGGCCCGCTCGTCGAGGCTGTACGCGTTGCGCGGCTTCGGACCCGAGCGCGTGGCCGAGGAGATCGTCCACGCCGTCCGCACCGGAAAACCGGTGGTCCCGGTGACGGTGGAGGCGAAAGCAGCCCGGTTCCTCAGCCGCTTCGCCCCCTCCGCCCTGCGCGCGTTCGCCAAGCTGGACGTTGCCTAGGACGGCAGCTTGGTCTCGTGCAGCCAGGCGCGGAAGAACGGCGCCAACGGCCGGGCGGTGTGCCGCTGGGCCACGGCGATGAACTGGTCCGTGGTGGCCGTGCGGTGCCGGTAGGTGTGCGTCCACTCGCGCAGCGC
Source organism: Umezawaea sp. (assembly GCA_039922235.1). Classification (GTDB taxonomy): domain Bacteria; phylum Actinomycetota; class Actinomycetes; order Mycobacteriales; family Pseudonocardiaceae; genus Umezawaea. Next base: position 10,278 of record JBDSAJ010001068.1, on the reverse strand, counting down.
CGAGAAGAACGCCGCGTCCCCCAACACCGTGCGCAGGGTGTGCAGCGTCAACGCCCCCCGCTTGTACACCCGGTCGTCGAACATGTCGTCCACACCGGGATCGCCGATCCGGATGTTCTGCGGCTGCCTGACCAGCAGCGCCCGCGCCCTGGTCGCGAGCACGGCAGCCGGAGCACCGCCGGACTCCTCGGACCACAGCCACTCGGAGTACGCGGCGAAGCCCTCGTTGAGCCAGATGTGCCGCCAGTCCGCCAGTCCGACGCTGTTGCCGAACCACTGGTGCGCCAACTCGTGCGCCACCAGCCGTTCGCAGCCGCGCCTGCCGTCGACGTGGTTGGCGCCGAACACCGACAGGCCCTGCGCCTCGATCGGCACTTCGAGGTCGTCGTCGGTGATCACGACCGAGTACAGGCCGAACGGGTAGGGCCCGAACAGCCGCTCGAACAGCGCCATCATCGCGGGCTGGCGGCCGAAGTCGGTGGCGAACTTGGCGACCAGCCGGGACGGCACGGCGGCGGGCTGCCCGTCGGCCAGTTCCAGCTCCTCGTACTGCCCGATCTGGACGGTCGCGAGGTAGGTAGCCATCGGCACGTCCTGCTCGTACACCCACGTCGTGGTGCTGCCGCCGACCTTGCCGTCGATCAGCACCCCGTTGGCCAGCACCGTGTACGGCGACGGCGCGGTCACCGCGATCCGGTAGGTCGCCTTCTCCCGAACGGTGTCGTTGCACGGGAACCACGAGGGCGCGCCGATCGGCTGGCTGGCCACGATCGCGCCGTCGGTGAGCTGGTCCCAGCCCAGGTCGCCCCACGCCCGCGTGCGGATCGGCCGGGGCGTGCCCACGTAGCGCACCTCGACGATGAACCGCGTGCCCGCGGCGATCGGCTTCCCGGCTCGGACGCGCAGCTTGCCGCCGCCGTGGGTGTACCGGACCGGCTTGCCCTCCACCAGCACGCGGTCGACCTTGAACGTGCCGAGGTCGAGCGCGAACGACGTCAGCGCCTCGGTGGCGACCACGGTCAGCCGCGCTCGACCCGACAACCGCGCCGCGATGGGCTTGTAGTCGAGTTCGAGGTCGTAGTGCGCTACCCGGTACCCCGTGTTGCCGTGCGCGGGGAGGTAGGAGTCCTTCAGCGCCATGCCGAGATCGGGTTCCCGAGCCAGCGCGTGCCCGACGGCACGTCCTCGCCGCGCATCACCAAGGATGCGGGGCCCACCGTCGTGTGCGCGCCGATCGTCGAGCCCGGCAGCACGATCCCGTGCGGCCCGAGCGTCGCGCCCGCGCTGAGCGTCACCTGGTCCATGCGCAAGATCCGATCATGGAACAGGTGGGTCTGCACCACGCACCCCCGGTTGACCGTTGCCCCTTGGTCCAGGCGGACCAGGTCGGCCTCGGGCAGCCAGTACGTCTCGCACCACACCCCGCGGCCGATCCGGGCGCCCATCGCGCGCAGCCACAGGTTCATCAGCGGGGTGCCCGCGACCGATCCCGCGAGCCACGGCACGGCCAGTACCTCGACGAACGTGTCCGCCAGCTCGTTGCGCCAGACGAACGCGCTCCACAGCGGGTACTCCCGCGCGCGGAACTTCCCGACCAGCGCCCACTTCGCCACCACCGCCACGGCGCACGCCACGACGCCCGCGGCGAGCAGCAGCACCCCGCCGCCGAGCGCGGCGGCCCAGAAGCCGTGGCCTGCGAGGAACTCGAAGCCCGCGAGCGCCAGCACGGCCAGCGCGACCGACGCCATCACCGGCACGATCCGGCACAGCTCCACCAGCGCCCGCGCGATGACGAGCCGCCGCGGCGGGTCGAACGTGCGGCTCTGGTCGCCGGTCTCGACCGTGCGCGGCAGCTTGATCGGCGGCATCCCCAGGTACGAGCTGCCCGCCTTGGCGCGCTTCGGCGTGGACGACAGGACGCCGACCAGGCCGCGGTTCGGCACCGAGCGGCCGGGCGCGGTCATACCGGAGTTGCCGAGGAACGCGCGCTTGCCGATCCGCGCGGCGGCGATCCGCAGCCAGCCGCCGCCCAGCTCGTAGGAGGCGACCATGGTGTCGTCTGCGAGGAACGCGCCGTCGCCGACCGTGGTCATCTTCGGCAGGGCGACGACTGTGGAGGCCTCGACGTGCCTGCCGACCTTCATGCCGAGCGCCCGCAGCCACACCGGCGTGAACAGGCTGGCGTACAACGGGAACAGGCTGCCGCGGGCCATGTTCATCAGGCGTTCGGTGGTCCACGCCTGCCAGGCGATCCGCCCGTGCACCGGGTGGTAGCCCTCGCGCAGGCCGATGCTCAGCAGCCGCACGGACACCAGCACGACCAGCGCGTACGACGCCATCCAGGCGATCGTCGCGACCGGCACGGTCAGCAGCGCGGTGCCCAGCGCGTCGGCGGGACCCGTGGTGCCGCTGAGGAAGTAGCCGACCAGCAGCAGCGCGGGCAGCGCCGTCACGGCGGACAGGGCGCTGAGCCCGAACGACGTCACGCCGTACGCCAGCGACCAGCGGCGCGAGCGCGGCGGGCGGGTGCGCGGCCAGCGGTGCGCGGACTTGCCGTCCTTGACCGCGGGGACACCGGACCAGCGCTGGCCGGTCGGCACCGAGCCGACCACACCGGAGCCGGGGGCGATCTCCGCGCGCTTGCCGATCCGCGCGCCGGGGAACAGGGTGCTGCGCGCGCCGACCGTGGCGCCCGCGCCGACCCGGATCTTGCCGATGTGCAGCCGGTCGCCGTCCAGCCAGTGGCCGGACAGGTCGACCTCGGGCTCGATGGCGCTGTTGCGACCCAGCTTCAGCATCCCGGTGACGGGTGGCAGCGAGTGCAGGTCCACGCCGGGCGCGACCTTCGCGCCGAGCGCCCGCGCGTAGTGCGTGACCCAGGAGCCCGCGAGGTTCGTGGCGCCGCTCAGCTCGGCCAGCCGTTCGGCGGCCCACAGCCGGGTGTGGACGCCGCCGCCCCGCGGGTACGTGCCGGGACGCAGGTTCCGCAGCAGCAGGCGAGCGCCGCCCGCGGCGATGGCGAGCCGTCCAGGCGGGCTGATCACCAGCGCCCAGCCGACCGCGACCCACGCCCACGAGATCGTCGGCGCCCAGGTGTACGTGCCGGTCAGCGCCAGCACGTTGTTGATCGCCGCCAGCGCGACGCTCCAGCGCAGGCCTACGAGGGTGAACAGCGGGACCATCAGCAGCGCCTGGACGAGCTGCGTCGAGCGCGGGGTCGGCGCGACCTCGCGGACCGACGCGGTCTCGGCGGCGAACTCGTCCAGCCGCGCGGCCAGCGCGCCCAGCGCCGGGTAGGCGTAGATGTCGCTGACCGAGCCGCTGGGGAAGCGGGCGCGGATCAGCGAGACCAGCTGCGCGGCGGCCAGGCTGCCGCCGCCGTTGGCGAAGAAGTCGTCGGCCGGACTGGTCGCGGGGGAGCCGAGCAGCTGCCCCCACAGCTCCGCCAGCCACGCCTGGGTGCCGTGCAGCTCCACGGCTGTGGCCGCCTGGTCCAGTGACGGCAGCGGCCACGGTAGGGCGTTGCGGTCGACCTTGCCGGAAGTCTTGGTGGGCAGCGTGTCCACGACGGCCAGCAGCGGCACCAGCGCGGCGGGCAGTGCCGCTCGCAGGCGTTCCACGGCGTCGGCCTGGTCGAACTCGTCAGCTACGACGTACCCGACCAGCAGCTGCGTGCCCGCCTTGTTCGTGCGCACGGCCGCCGCGGCCCCGGCGACGTTCGGCAGCGCCTGGAGCGCCGCGTCCACCTCGCCCAGCTCGATCCGGCGACCGCCGAGCTTGATCTGCTCGTCCGCGCGGCCGAGGAACAGCAGGCCCTGGGCTTCGGCGCGCACGAGGTCGCCGCTGCGGTAGGCGCGCTCCCAGCCCAGCGCGGGCAGCGGCGCGTACTTCTCGGCGTCCTTGGCCTCGTCCAGGTACCGGGCCAGCCCGACGCCGCCGATGACCAGTTCACCGGTCTCGCCCATCGGCACGACCGCGCCCTGCTCGTCGACCACGGCCAGCTCCCAGCCGTCCAGCGGCAGCCCGATGCGCACCGGACCCTCACCGGTCAGCCGGGCCGCGCAGGCCACCACGGTCGCCTCGGTCGGGCCGTAGGTGTTCCACACCTCGCGGCCCTCGACCGCCAGCCGTTCGGCCAGCTCGGGCGGGCACGCCTCGCCGCCGAAGATCAGCAGCCGCACGTCGTCCAGCGCTTCGGTCGGCCACAGCGCGGCCAGCGTCGGCACCGTCGACACCACGGTGATCTCCTGCTCGACCAGCCACGGCCCCAGGTCCATGCCCGTGCGCACTAGCGAGCGCGGCGCGGGCACCAGGCAGGCGCCGTGCCGCCACGCGAGCCACATCTCCTCGCACGAGGCGTCGAACGCCACCGACAGGCCCGCCAAGACCCGGTCGTCCGGGCCCATCGGGTCGTCGGCGAGGAACAGCCGCGCCTCGGCGTCCACGAACGCCGCCGCCGACCGGTGCGTCACGGCCACGCCCTTGGGCTTGCCGGTCGAACCGGACGTGAAGATGATCCACGCGTCGTTGTCCGGGCCGGGAGTGCCGACCAGTCCCATCGGCGTGCCGCGCAGCACCAGTTCGCGGTCCGCGCCGATCACCGCGGACACGTCCGCCTCGCCGAACACGACGTCCGCGCGCTCGTCCGGGTCCTCGGCGTCGACCGGGACGTACGCCGCGCCGACGGCCAGCACGGCCAGGATCGCGATGTACAGGTCCACCGTGCCCGACGGCACCCGCACGCCGACCCGGTCGCCGAGGCCGATGCCGTCCGCGGCGAGCTTCTGCCGCAGTTCGTCAACGGCGGCCAGCAGGCCGCGGTAGGTCAGGGCGGTGGTGCCGTCGTCGAGGGCAAACGCTTGCGGGAACCGCTGCGCGGTGTCCGCGAGCACGTCGACCAGCGTCCGCTCGGGCGCGGCCGAAGCCGCGTCGAACAACGCCTCTCGAACGGTGGGGATCAGTTCTTCCTGCACAACGGTCACAGGATCGAGCCGGCAGAGCACGAACGCACGTCATCCTCCGGGGATGGTGGGGAGCTGCTCCGCACCCGGTGGACGACCGGCCAGGCAGCTGTCGGGCGGCCGCAGCGCCAGCCCTTCGACCTGCGACTTTACCTCCGGGTAACGGATGTTGTCCCCCTACCCATACCGTCAGTGGCTGTTGTCACAGGTGGCTGACGGTCCGGATGGCCCGATCGAGTGAGCGGATCCCGCCATCCGGAACGTCCTCGCTGTCACCTGGTCGTGGTGCGCTGGAAGTCGCACGCGTGTGCCGAGGAGACCTGGTCGAGCGCCGGGCGGGCCTGTTCCCGGCTGAGGTTCCAGAACTGCCAGCCTTCCGCGTTGCCGAGCCTGTCCTTCATCCGGACGAGCAGGCAGGTCCGCACCTCCGGGGGCAGCGCGTCGAACGCGGGCACGGCGTCAACGGACAGCGTGCCGAGGTACGGAACGTCGATCTTCCCCGTGGCCTGCCAGCGCTCGACGTTGTGGTCGGCGACGAACCGGTCCGGGTTCAGCGCCGCCAGCACCAGCAGCGTCGCGGTGGCGGTGGCCGCCAGCGACCGCGGCAGCCACCCCGCCCGCAACTTCACCCCGGCCGCGATGACCAGCAGGTACACCACGGCCAGCCACACCTCGCAGGAGAAGACGAGCAGCCGCAGCGTGGTGAACCCGTACGCCTGCTGGTAGGCCCACATGCGGCTGAGCGCGGAGGCCACGATCACCAGCGTCAGCCCGGCGAGACCGCCGAGCAGGGACCGCAGCCACAGCCGGTCCGACGCCGTCTCGGCGGCCGCGAACCGGGTCGCCACGCCGATCACCACGAGCGTGAGCACGGTGACCGCGAGGAGCTGCCAGAACCCGTTGCGGGCGTACTGGGCGTAGGTCAGCTCGGCCGTGCGCTGCACGTAGTCGTCCCCGCCGAACAGGCTCGCGAGCTGCACGCCGACGAACACCGCGAACACCGCTACCAGCAGTCCGATCGGGACCGCCCACTCCCGGCGCGACACCGTGCGGGGGTCGCGCGGCTTCCCGTCCAGCGGCGGCGGCGCGGCCTGCACGTAGCAGGCGCCGACCGTGCCGAGCCCGATCACGACGAACAGGAAGCCCCACCGGAACGGCGACACGCCGTTGAGATCCGGCACCAGGTTCCCCAGCAGGTCGGCGAACGCCGCGTCCGCGCCCGCCAGCAGCGGCACGAACACCAGCAGCAGGCCCAAGCTGATCAGGATCGTCCGGCCGAGCGCCTTGTCCCGACGCGCGGGCCGGACAGCCTTCAGCCCGCGCACCACCCACGGCACCGAGCGGAACGCCGCGGCCGGAACCGCGAACGCCCCGAACACCACTCCCCGCAGCGTCTTGCCGTCCGTGACCGCGAACGACCCCGCCGCGCTCGCCGCCATCAGGCACAGTGCGAACAGCCAGTCGGCCCTGAGGAGCGCGGGGACCGCCAGCAGGACGAGCGCGGCCACCGCCCACGCGATGCTCAGCGGTGAACGGCGCCTGGTCACGGTGAACACCGCCGCGACGCCGACCACCCCGGTCAGCACCCAGCCGATGCCGGGCACGCCCACCGGCAGCATCGCTGCGGCCGCGATCCCGGCGGCGGCCCCCGCGTACAGCACCGGCCTGGACGCGGGCTCCTGCGGACCGGGCCAGGACGGCTGGAGGTTGGGCCGGACCACCGGCGGCCACGGCGGGGGCGCCTGCCCTGCCTTTGGCCAGGGCGGGGGAGCCTGCGGTGGCGCCGCCACCGCCACCGACCTAGCACCCGCCGGTGTCCGCTCGACGGCAGGTTTCTCGGGCTTCTCCACGGGCTTCTCCACATCGGGTTTCTCGGTGGCGGGTGGTGCGGTGTCGGACTCCCCGGTCACGGGTTCCTCGGCCTCGGGTTCCTCGGCCTCGGACTTGGTGGCTGCGGATTTCGTGGCCTCGGATTTCGTGGCCGCGGACCGGACGGGCATCGCGGTCGTGGGAACGGCTCCGATGCGGCGCAGACCGAGTTTTCTGGGCACGCCGGCAACAGGCTCGTCGTTCATTGATGACTCCGGTTTCGAGGAGCAGGGACGCTCAGCAACAGGGACGTTCAGCTGACGGGGAGGTTCAGCGGGCGGGCAGGTTCAGCGGGCGGGCAGGGTCACGCGGATGCGGCAGCCGGGACCGTCGACCACGGCGATGGAACCGCCGTGCAGGTCGACGACCCAGCGGGCGATGTTGAGCCCGAGGCCGGTGCCGCCGCCGCCGGCCCGTTCCCCTCGGGTGAAGCGCTCGAAGATGCGCTCGCGGTTCTCGCGGGCGATGCCGGGGCCCTCGTCGACGACCTCGACCACGAGCGCGTCGGCGGTGGACCAGGCTCGGACGTCCACCCTGCCGTTGGCGGGGCCGTGCCGGGCGGCGTTGTCCAGCAGGTTGACCACGACCTGGTGCAGGCGGGCCCGGTCGGCGACGGCGGTGGTGCCGGGCGGGCTCACGTCGACGGTGAAGTGCACACCGCGCTTACCCGTCGCGACGGAGACCTCCGCCTCCGCGACCACGTCGGCGAGCAGCGGTTCGACCTCGAACCGCTCGCGCTTGAGCGCCAGCACGCCGGCGTCCACCTTGGACAGGTCGAGCAGCTCGGTGACCAGGCGGCCCAGCCGCTCGGTCTGCGCCAGCGCCGTCTTCATGGTCGGACCGTCGGCGGGCTCCACCCCGTCGACCACGTTCTCCAGCACGGCCTGCAGGGCGGTGATGGGCGTCCGCAGCTCGTGCGACACGTTGGCGATCAGCTCTCGGCGCTGCTGGTCGGCCGCCGCCAGGTCCGCCGCCATCCGGTTGAACGCGCTCGCCAGCTCGCCTACCTCGTCCTTCGCGGTCGCCCGGACCCGCTGCGAGTAGTCGCCCGCCCGCATCGCGCGGGCGGCGGCCGTCATCTCGCGCAGCGGCCGGGTCATGCCGTGCGCGAGGACCTGCGAGGTGAACAGCACGATGAGCAGCGACCCGACCGTGCTCCGGTACGGGATCCAGCCGATCTGCGACCAGAAGAACGCGAACCCGGCCACGCCCGACGCCATCAGCAGGATGCACAGCTTGAGCTTGATCGACCGCACCGGGTCCAGCGGCCGGGGCAGTTCCTCGACCAGCATCGCGATGATCGTCTTGAACACCGTCACCGCGGCACCTCCAGCGCGTACCCGACGCCGTGCACGGTGCGGATCAGGTCCGCGCCCAACTTGCGGCGCAACGCCTTGATGTGGCTGTCGACGGTGCGCGCACCCGTGCTGTCGTGCCAGCCCCACACCTCGCTGAGCAGCCGTTCGCGCGGCTGCACCGCGCGCGGCCGTTCCGCGAGGTGCAGCAGCAGCTCGTACTCGGTCGGCGTCAGGTGCGCCTCGACCCCCGCGCGGTGCACCCGCCGTTCCACCAGGTCGATCTCCAGGTCCGCCAGCGCGATCCGCGACTCGACCTTGGGCTGCGCGGCCCGCTCGACCCGGCGCAGCAGCGCGTGCACGCGGGCGGCCAGCTCGCGGATGGAGAACGGCTTGGTGAGGTAGTCGTCCGCACCGACCGCGAGCCCCACCAACAGGTCCGTCTCGTCGCCGCGGGCGGTCAGCATCAGCACCGGGACGGGCCGGTGCGCCTGGATCCGGCGGCACACCTCAAGTCCGTCGAAACCGGGCAGCATCACGTCCAGCACCACCAGGTCCGGCTCGTTCGCCTGCGCCGCGGCGACCGCCGCCGGACCGTCGTGTGCCAGCTCGACGACGAAGCCCTCGGCCCGCAGCCGCGCGGCCACCGACTCCGCGATGGCAGGCTCGTCCTCGACTACCAGTACCCGCCGTTGTCCCCCGGTCATGCGGCGAACTGTATGCGCCCCTGATGGAGAGGTCCGGGGCAACTTGTGGAGGTCGTGTGGAGGTGTGCGCCTAGTGCGGTGGCCGCAATCCTCACCGGGTCTCGTGCGGCCCAGGTGGATCCCTCGCGGCACCGCCCCCACGCCCCCGTACTGCCAGTACGAGGACGGTGCCTGTGCCTCTTCGCCGGCGGGCGTGGGGGAGGCGGCACCACGATGAATCGTCCTGAACGGCACGACACCCGGCAAGGGTTAGCGACCACCGCACTAGAGTTGCCGCATGACGGGCGAGGGGGCGGTCCTGGAGGCCGTGCTGGAGCGCATCACCTTCGCCAACGACGAGACCGGCTACACCGTCGCGAAGGTCGACACCGGGCGCGGTGGCGGCGACCTGCTGACCGTCGTGGGTGCGCTGCTCGGAGCGCAGCCGGGGGAGTCGATCCGGATGCGCGGCCGGTGGGGCTCGCACCCCCAGTACGGCAAGCAGTTCTTCGTGGACGACTACACGACCGTCCTGCCCGCGACCATCCAGGGCATCCGCCGCTACCTCGGCTCCGGGCTGATCAAGGGCATCGGACCGGTGCTGGCCGACAAGATCGTCACCTACTTCGGCGTCGACGCGCTGGACGTGATCGAGCAGACGCCCGAGCGGCTGATCGAGGTGCCGAAGCTCGGACCCAAGCGCACCAAGCTGATCGCCGTCGCGTGGGAGGAGCAGAAGGCGATCAAGGAGGTCATGATCTTCCTCCAGGGCGTCGGGGTGTCGACCTCGCTCGCCGTGCGGATCTACAAGCAGTACCTGGACAAGTCGATCGACGTGGTCCGCCAGGAGCCGTACCGGCTGGCCTCCGACGTGTGGGGCATCGGGTTCCGCACCGCCGACGTGATCGCCAAGGCCGTCGGCATCCCGCACGACAGCCCGCAACGGATCAAGGCGGGGCTCCAGTTCACCCTGTCCGAGGCCACCGGCAACGGCAACTGCTTCCTGCCCGAGCAGTCGTTGATCGGCGATGCCATCAAGATCCTCCAGGTCGACACGGGCCTGGTGATCGACTGCCTGGCGGAACTGGTGGACGAGGAGGGTGTGGTCCGCGAGGTCCTGCCGCTGGACGGCGAGGACGTCGCCGCGATCTACCTGGTCCCGTTCCACCGCGCGGAGATCTCCGTCGCGGGCCAGCTGCGACGGCTGCTGTCCACTCCGGAGGAGCGGATGCCCGCGTTCGCCACCGTGGACTGGGCGCGGGCGTTCACCTGGCTCGGCGCGTCGCTGGAGGGCAAGCAGGAGGAAGCGGTGAAGCTGGCGCTGACCAGCAAGGTCGCCGTCCTGACCGGCGGACCGGGCTGCGGCAAGAGCTTCACCGTGCGGTCCATCGTCCGGCTGGCCGTTGCCAAGGGCGCGAAGGTCGTGCTCGCCGCCCCGACCGGCCGGGCCGCCAAGCGCCTCACCGA
>JBDSAJ010001067.1:0-20897 GCA_039922235.1 Umezawaea sp. | reverse complement strand
CGCGGCGCTCGCCGAGCGCCTTGATCAAGCCCGCGACGTCGCCGGCGAGCGTCCAGCCGTCGTAGCCGCGGGGTGGCTTGTCCGAGTCGCCGTAGCCGCGCAGGTCGACGGCGACCGCGCGGTAGCCCGCCTCGGCGAGCGACGTCAGCTGGTGCCGCCACGACCACCAGAACTCCGGGAACCCGTGCAGCAGCAGGACCAGCGGGCCGTCACCCATTTCCGCGACGTGCAGCCGGATGCCGTTGGCGGAGACGTCGCGGTGGGTCCACGGACCGCTGATCCGCACCGTGGACGGATCAGGAGGCAGGCGCACTGCGCGGGCCTAGCGGGCTTCGCCGCGGTGTCGCAACGTGTCGACGATGTCCCGTGCCGATTCGAGCGTGCGCTCGGGCTTCTTCAGCTTCGTCACCTTGCGGTAGCCCAAGAACCCGAAGGCGCCCGTGGTGAGCAGCATGACCACGAACACAGTCAGGAACGACAGCGACAGCGGCCAGCCGAAGATGTCGTAGAGGGCGTAGCCGATGGTCAGGAACAGGAAGAAGAGGCTGAACAGGAACACCGTCAGCGCGATGAGGAAGTAGACGCTGCCGGTGAGGCCCTTCTTCACCTCCTTGACGACCTCGGACTTCGCCAGTTCGACCTCGGCCCTGACCAGCGTCGACAGGTGGCCCGTCGCATCGCGGACGAGCCCGCCGAGCGAAGTCTCCTCCGCGATCTTGGCCGCGTTCTCCGCCGTCAGCGGGATCGACGGGACGGGCGGCAGGCCGTCGGTTCCCCGGCTGCCGTTGGTGTTCTCCCTCGCGCTGGTCACCGGGTCATCGTGCCATGCACGCGGACGCGCAGCCGCCCGGCTGGCGGATCACGCCTCTTCGTTGTCACGTTGGTGCACACGGCTGCGCCGAACCAGCAGTACAGCGGCCAGCAGCGAGGCGGTCAGCGACGCGATGAGCACGGCCGCCTTCGCCTGTTCGGCCGCGGCCCCGTCCAGTGCGAGGTCCGAGATGAGCAGGCTGACGGTGAACCCGACGCCACCCAGCATCCCGACGGCCACGATGTCGCGGGGGCCCGCGCCGCTCGGCCACACCGCGACCTTGAACCGCACGGCCAGCGCCGCCGCGCCGACGATCCCGACCACCTTGCCGATCACCAGTCCGGCCATCACGCCGAGCGCGACCTTGTCCGAGAACACCTTCCCCAGCGCTTCGCCGCCGATGGGGACGCCGGCGGCGAACAGCGCGAACACCGGCACGGCGAACCCGGCGGAGTACGGCTGGAGCCGGTGTTCGAGGCGGATCGCCGGGGCGTGCGCCTCGTACGGGTCCTTGCGCACCCTGGTGAGCAGGCCCAGCGCGACGCCCGCGATGGTCGCGTGGACGCCTGCCGCGTGCACGAGCGCCCAGGCCGTGACGGCGATCGGCACGTAGAGCCACGCGGTGCGGACCCGCTTGTGCTGGAGGTACGCGTAGAGCCCGAGCAGCGCCACGGCCCCGAGTGCGGCGAGTACGTTGAACTTCGCGGTGAACAGGATCGCGATCAGCAGGATCGCGCCGAGGTCGTCGACCACGGCGAGGCTGAGCAGGAACACCCGCAGGCTGCTGGGCAGCCCGGACGCGGTGATCGCCAGCACGCCGAGCGCGAACGCGATGTCCGTCGCGACGGGGATCGCCCACGCCCGTTCGACGCCCGGCTGCCCCCAGGCCACGCCCACCGCGACCAGCGCGGGGACGACCATGCCGCCCACCGCCGCGATCACCGGCAGGATCGCCGCCTTGAACTTCGACAGCTCGCCGACGACCATCTCGCGCTTGAGTTCGAGGCCGGCGACGAAGAAGAACACGGCGAGCAGCCCGTCCTCGGCCCAGTCCTCGAGGCTCAGGTCCAGGTGCAGCGCCGCCGGTCCGACCCGCAGGTCGCGCAGGCCGGTGTACAGGTCGCTCAGCGGTGAGTTGGCCCAGATCAGCGCGATGGCGGTGACACCGAGCAGCACCATCCCGCCGACGGTCTCGGTGCGCAGGTAGCGGGCGAAATCGGCCACGATGGCCGGGCGGCGGGGCTTCAATTGATCAACTCCGGGAGTCGTGGACAGCATGATCTTGCTGCCGACCAGACTTCCCGGCTCACCGAAACCCACCGTAGACCACGGTTGAACGGACCGTTCACCACGACACGGAGGCAAGCGGACAAAACTGTCGTACCCCTGCCGTAGCGTCGAATTCCGGGGACCCATCCCTCGCACGCGCGTGGGGGTCCCCGCTGGGCGGGTACGCCAACGTCTACCACGGCCGGTATGTCCTCACGGCGAGGGTGTCCTTCCCGCATCGGGGCGAGGAATGGGCCGACCGGATCGAAGGCGACAGGGCAGAAGCCACTGGCGCCGCACCACCACCCGGCACGATGCCGCGAGCATCGCGATCGGACGACGCGCCCTCGGTCACCCGATTCGGCGACGGACTGCACCGGCCCCCACGGCACCGGAGTGATGGTGCAGGGCATCGGACGGTGCAGGTCGGACCGGGTGACCGGGGACGTGACGAAACCCGCCACCCCGTCACGTACCGCCCACACGATGCGCGTAGCCGGACAGGCATGCGCAGAACGCGGGCGACCAGCGCACCCAACACCGTTCAGGATGCACGCAGTGACCGGCAGTGGGTTCAACACCCACTGCCGGTCACTGATCAGGAGCGGTACGACAATTCCGCCTGGTGGAAAATCAGTCCTCGGTCGTGGTCTTCAACCCGCTGGAGATCAGGTCCATCACGGACGAGTCGGCCAGCGTCGTCACGTCGCCGACCTGGCGGTTCTCGGCCACGTCCTTGAGCAGGCGGCGCATGATCTTGCCGGAGCGGGTCTTCGGCAGTTCCGGCACGACCATGATCTGCCGCGGCTTCGCGATCGGCCCGATCTCCTTGGCCACGTGCTCGCGCAGCGCCTTGATCGCCTCGGCGCCGGACGCGCTGTCCGCCACACCGCCGCGCAGGATCACGAACGCCACGATGCCCTGCCCGGTGGTCGGGTCGGACGCGCCGACGACCGCCGCTTCCGCCACGGTCGGGTGCGAGACCAGTGCGGACTCGACCTCGGTGGTGGAGATCCGGTGGCCGGACACGTTCATCACGTCGTCCACCCGGCCGAGCAGCCAGATGTCGCCGTCGGCGTCGTACTTCGCGCCGTCACCGGCGAAGTAGAAGCCCTCCTTCTCGAACCGCGACCAGTACGTGTCGCGGAAGCGCTCCTCGTCGCCCCAGATGCCGCGCAGCATCGCGGGCCACGGCTGGTCGAGCACCAGGTAGCCACCGCCGCCCGCGGGCACCTCGACGCCCTGCTCGTCGACGACCTTCGCGCCGATGCCGGGCAGCGGCCGCTGCGCCGAACCGGGCTTGGTGGAGATCACGCCGGGCAGCGGCGAGATCATGATCGCGCCGGTCTCGGTCTGCCACCAGGTGTCCACGATCGGGGTCCTGCTCGCACCGATGTGCTCGCGGTACCAGATCCACGCCTCGGGGTTGATCGGCTCGCCGACGCTGCCGAGCACGCGCAGCGAGGACAGGTCGTACTTCGCGGGGATGTCGGCGCCCCACTTCATGAACGTGCGGATCAGCGTCGGCGCCGTGTAGTAGATGGAGACGCCGTACTCCTGGATGATCTCCCAGTGCCGACCCTCGTGCGGGGTGTTCGGCGTGCCCTCGTAGACGACCTGGGTGACGCGGTTCGCCAGCGGGCCGTAGACGATGTAGCTGTGCCCGGTGACCCAGCCGATGTCGGCGGTGCACCAGTACACGTCGGTGTCCGGCTTGAGGTCGAACACGTTGTGGTGCGTGTACGCGGTCTGCGTCAGGTAGCCGCCGGTCGTGTGCAGGATGCCCTTCGGCTTCCCGGTCGTGCCGGACGTGTAGAGGATGAACAGCGGGTGCTCGCTGTCGAACGCCTCCGGCGTGTGCGAATCGGACTGCGCGTCCACGACGTCGTGCCACCACACGTCGCGGCCCTCGACCCAGTCCACTTCGGACTCGGTGCGCTTCACGACGAGCACGTTGGTGATGCTGGGGGTCTGCGCGACGGCCTCGTCGACGGCGGCCTTGAGCGACACGGGCTTGCCGCGCCGGTACTGGCCGTCGGTGGTGATCACGATCTTGGCCTGGGCGTCGTCGATGCGGGTGCGCAGCGCCTCGGCGGAGAAGCCCGCGAAGACGACGCTGTGCGTCGCGCCGAGCCGGGCGACCGCGAGGATCGAGAAGATCGCCTCGGGCACCATCGGCATGTAGATCGTGACCCGGTCACCGGTTTCCAGGCCCAGCGAGATCAGCGCGTTCGCGGCCTTGGAGACCTCGCGCTTGAGGTCGTTGTAGGTGATCGTGCGCTTGTCGCCGGGCTCGCCGACCCAGTGGATCGCGACCTGGTCGCCGTGGCCGGACTCGACGTGCCGGTCCACGCAGTTGTAGGCGACGTTGAGCTTGCCGCCGACGAACCACTTCGCGAACGGCGCGTCCGACCAGTCGAGCACCTGGCCCCACTTGGTGTCCCAGTCGAGGCGGTCGGCCTGCGCGGCCCAGAACGCGTCGCGGTCGGCACTCGCATCGTCGTACAGCGCGGACGTCGCGTTCGCCTGGGCGGCGAATTCCGCGCTGGGCGGGAACGTCCGGCTCTCCGTGTGCAGGTTGTCCAGGGCTGGGCCCTGGCCCGACGGCTGGGTCATGGTGCGAGACCTCCTACATAACTGACCTACGTGCAGAGCGGCAGTGCTGACCGTAGTGCCGGACGAGCCTGATCGACAGGCTCGGCACGCGAAAAGGTTCAGACCAATTCTGCGTACAGTCGAAACACCTGGGTAACTGTGTAACTCCGCTCGCGCGTCAGTGCCACCGTTCGCCTGCTGAACGACCCGTCCGTTGCGCCGAACGGCCCGCGCGTGACGCCGATCACCCCTGATCGGAGTAGTTTCGGCTGGTCAGCCCCTCGTGCACGGCAGGCCACTCCGACGCTGTCACGGAGTACACGGCCGTGTCGCGCAGCGTCCCGTCCGGTCGCACGCGGTGGTGCCGCAGCGCGCCCTCGAACGTCGCGCCGAGCCGTTCGATCGCCGCGCGAGAACGGGTGTTGAGCATGTCGGTGTGCCAGCCGACGCGGTGCGCGCCGAGCACGTCGAACGCCCGACCGGCCATCAGCAGCTTGGAGCCGGTGTTCAGGCCGGTCCGCTGCCAGCGCGCGCCGATCCAGGTGTGTCCGATGTAGACGGCGCGGTGCACGGGGTCGATCTCGTAGTACGACGTCGTGCCCGCGACCTCCCCGGTCGCCGGGTCGAGTTGGACCCAGGCCCGGCGGGTCGGGTCGGCCAGCGCCTTGACGACCATCGCCCGCGCCTCGTCCAGGTCTACGGGCTGCCGGATGCTCAGCCACGTCCAGACGCCGGGGTCCTTGCCCGCTTCGAGCAGGCCCTCGGCGTGGTCCTCGGTCAGCGGCTCCAGTCGGACGTGCGGGCCGGTCATCACGGGTCGGTCGAACCAGTCGGTGCTCACGGGACTGACGCTATGCCGAAAGTGGATACCTCAAAACGTCCATTGCAGGACATTTCCAGATAGCCACTCTACTGGCGGGTAATGTCCGCCCCGTGACCGATCCGCTGGCTCCGCTGCTGGACCTGCCCGGTGTGGCCGACGCCGTCGCCGCCGCCAAGAACGCCGTCTTCCAGGTGCACCGGCACCGGGTGAACCTGCGTGGCTGGGCGACGACCGCCGCCGAGGCGTCCGTGCGGGCCGCCCGCGCGTCCGCCGCCCTCGACGGAGGCCCGACCGCCATCCCCGCCGACGGCTCGGTGTCCGATCCCGTGCTGGCCGGTTCGCTGCGGGTCGCGGAGGCGCTCGGCACGCTCGTGCCCACGTGGGAGCGCGCGCCGTCGCAGGCCCTGGCCCGGCTGCACCTGCTCGCCGCCGCGGACTTCGCCGGTGAGCTGGGCAGGCCCCGGCTCGACCCCGGCGTGGCCGACCGGCTCGACCAGCTGGCCGGACTGGTGACCGGGGGGACGAAGGTCCCCGGTCCGCTGCTGGTGGCGATCGTGCACGGCGAACTGCTGGCGCTGACGCCGTTCGAGAGCGCGAACGGCGTGGTGGCACGGGCCGCGGCCCGGCTGACGTCGATCACGACGGGGCTCGACCCGAAGGGCCTCGGCGTCCCGGAGGTCCACTGCCTGCGGCGGCAGAACGAGTACGACGCCGCGCTGGTCGGGTTCACCACCGGCGAGCCGGAGGGCGTCGGCAGCTGGATCCTGTTCTGCTGTGCGGCACTGGAGGCGGGCGCCCGCGAGGCGTCGAGCATCGCGGACGCCGCCTCCACGTGATCAGCTGGCGCCGTTGTTCACGTACCCGACGCGCACCAGGTCGCTGGTCAGCGGGGAGGGCCACGCCGTCGTCACGGTCCGGTCGGCCGCTTGCGTCGGCAGGGTGAAGGTCGCGGTCGCGACCTGGAAGTTCTCACTGCCCTTCCGCGACGCGAGGTAGAGGTACTTCTGCCTGCCGGGGGCGATCACGATCTGCTCGCCGCCCGTGGGATCCGGCATGAGCACGCCGACGGGCAGTCGGTTCCCCGCCGCGTCGTTGAACGCGAGGTAGCCGAACGAACCCTTCAACGTGCACGTGATGCCGGGCTTCGCGTCGAAGTAGATCGTGTAGGCCTGGTCGACCGAGTTCGGCGCGTGTCCGTCGACCACCTTCACGTTCAGGTTCGACGCGGAGCACTCGGGGGCGGGGGCGGACGCGTTGGCGGCACTCGCGCCGATCACGCTGAAGGCGATCGCGGTGGCACCGATCAGGACTGAGGACTTCTTGGCGATGTTCACGTTCGGTACACGCCTCGGCGCTGCCCGTGGTGGCCTCGCCGCGAGATGTGCCACTCGCGGACAACCGGTGCCCGGTCCCGAGCGTGATCTAGAGGACCTCGGCCAGGGCCTCGGCGGCCCTCCGGGCGTCGGAGTACCGGTTGTAGAGGGGCGCGAAACCGAAGCGCAGCACGTCCGGCGGCCGGTGGTCGCCGATCACGTCCCGCTCGATCAGCCGCCGCATGACGTCGGCCGCGTCCGGGTGCCGCAGCGACACCTGGTGCCCGCGCCACTCGTCGGCGGGCGTGATCACCTCGATGCCCGGCAGGTCCTCCACGAGGGACCGGAAGTACGCGGTCAGCTTGAGCCCCTTGGCGCGCACGTCGGCGAGCGACACCTCGTCCCACACGTCCAGCGCGGCGTCCAGCGCCAGCATCGACAGGATGTCCGGCGTGCCGACGCGGCCACGGGCGATGCCGGGATCGGGCGCGTAGTCCTCCTCCATCGCGAACGGCGCGCGGTGCCCGGTCCACCCGGTCAGCGGCTGCTCGAACGTCGCCTGCGCGCCCGACGGCACGTAGAGGAACGCGGGCGCGCCCGGACCGCCGTTGAGGAACTTGTACGAGCACCCGACCGCCAGGTCCACGCCCAGCGCGTCCAGCTCGATCGGCAGCACCCCGGCGCTGTGGCAGAGGTCCCAGACGACCTTCGCGCCCACGGCGTGCACCTGCTCGGTCACCGCGGCCATGTCCAGCATCCGGCCGGTCCGGTAGTCGACGTGGTTGAGCAGCACCACGGCCGTCCGCTCGTTCAGCTCCAGCGCCTCCGGCGGCGCGGGCCGCAGCTCCAGCCCGGTCAGTTCCGCCACCGACCGGGCGATGTACCCGTCGGTGGGGAACGTGGCCGCGTCCACGACGACCTCCGCGCGGTCGGTGCCCTTCACCGCGGCCATCAGCGCCTTGAAGATGTTCACGCTGGTCGAGTCTCCGACGACGACCTGCCCCGGTGCCGCACCGACCAGCCTGCCGATCTTGTCGCCGACCCGCTGCGGAGCCTCCCACCAGCCTTCGGACCAGCCGCGGATCAGCCTGCGGCCCCACTGCTGCCGCACGACCTCCTGCATCCGCTCGGCGACCGCGCGCGGCGGTGCGCCCAGCGAGTTGCCGTCCAGGTAGACCACGTCGTCATCCAGGTCGAACAGCTTGCGCACGGGCGCCAGCGGGTCGACGGCGTCCAAGTCGGTCACACGTAGCTCCTTGCCGTCCACAGCTCCGGGAACACCGATCGCTGGGTGCGCTTCTCCAGGAACGCGACACCCGCGGAGCCCCCCGTGCCGACCTTGGAGCCCATCGAACGCCGGGTGGCGAGCAGGTGGTCGTACCGCCAGCGGGCGAACTCCTCGGCGATGTCGGTCAGCGCCTCGCCGAGTTCCAGCAGGTCGCGGTCGGTGCCGCGGTAGACCTCGGCCCACACCTGCTCCACGTCGGCGTTCGGCTCGTACGCCTTGCTCACGTCCCGGTCCAGCACCTCGGCGGGCACCGCGAGGCCTTGGCGGCGCAGTGCGGCGAGCACGTCGTCGTACAGGCTCGGCGCGTGCAGCTTCTCCTCCAGGGAGTCGTGCAGCGCGGGCACGGTGCGGTGCGGCACCAGCATCGACGCGGACTTCTCGCCGAGCAGGAACTCCATCTCGCGGTACACGCCGGACTGGAACCCCGACCCCTCGCCGAGCGCGTCGCGGAAGGAGTTGAACTCGGCGGGCGTCATCCGGGCGATCGGCCGCCACGCGGCGCTGAGGCCGTGCATGTGCAGCTCGCTGCGGCGCAGGGTGCGCACGGCCGCGCGCAGGTCGTCGGCCCGCAGTTCCCGCTGCGCCTGCCGCCACTCGAACACCAGCAGGCCGAAGTACAGCTCCATGATCTGGGTGATGACCAGGAACGACATCTCGCGCGGGTCGTCGGAGGCCTGCTGCTGCAACGTGTGCAGCACCGAGGCGTGCACGTAGTCCTCGTACGGCGTCGTGCCGCCGAAGTCGAGTTTGGGGCCCTCTTCGCCGTGGATGACCGGGCAAGTGCTCATGTCGTCATCATGCGTGGTCGAGTGGCATTTCTGAATGCACGTCGATGGCCGATCAGCCGGAAAGTTCTCATGGCTGAAAGCCATTTCGGCGGATAGCTTTGCGTTCATGAGCACCGAGCTGGACGCCGTGGACTGGGCCCTGCTGGAAGCGCTCCAGGAGGACGCCCGGCTGTCGTACAACGAGCTGGCCAGGCGGGTGCACATCTCGCCGCCGACGGTCGCGCAGCGGGTGCGCAGGCTGGAGAACGCGGGCGTGATCACCGGCTACCGGGCGGCGGTCGACCCGACGGCGGTCGGGCGCTCGGTCGTGGCGCTGGTGCGGATGAAGTGCTACGGCCCGAGGTGCATCACGGTGCACCCGGAACTGCTCGACGACTGCCCGGAGGTGGTCGAGGTGGTGCGGCTGACCGGCGACATCTGCTCGGTCGTGAAGGTCGTGACGACATCGGTGCAGGAACTGGAACGGCTGCTCGTGCGGCTCGGCAGCCACGGCGAGACGTCCAGCGCGATGGTCCTGTCGACGCCGATCCCGTGGCGGCCGGTCCTATCCGGTAGCTAGGGAGACCATGGCCTGGCGCACGTGCCCGTCGGAGCCGACCAGCGCCTCGGCGGCGCGCGCGATCGTCGCGCCGGACAGCAGGTGCACCAGCGCCACCTTCAGGTCACCGCCCGCGTCGGACAGCGCGTCGGTGCACTCCTGCTCTGCCAGCCCGGTCGCCTCGCGCAGGATGCGCACGGTCCGGCCGCGCAGCTTCGCGTTCGTGGCCCGCATGCTGACCATCAGGTTGGAGTAGGTGCGGCCCAGCCGGACCATCACGGCCGTGGAGAACGAGGTCAGCACGAGCTTCTGGGACGACCCGGCCTTCATCCGCGTCGACCCGGCGATGGCCTCGGGACCCGTGTCGAGCGCGATCAGCACGTCGACCTCGCACGGCGGAGGGGTGATCGGGTTGTTCGACACCAGCACCGTGTGCGCGCCCAGCGCACGGGCCTCCAGCAGCGCGCCGACGACGTACGGCGTGCGACCGGACGCCGTGACCCCGAGCACCAGGTCGCCCGCCGACACGCACCGGCGGATCTCCGCCGCGCCACTGCCGTCCTCGACGTTCTCCATCGCCCGCACCAGCGCTTCCTGGCCGCCCGCGTGGTGCGCGACGAACCAGTCCGGCGGGATGTTGAACGTCGGCGCCAGCTCGGCCGCGTCGAGCGTGGCGAGCCTGCCCGAAGTGCCCGCGCCGACGTAGTGCACCCGGCCACCGGCGCGCAGTGCTCCGACGGCGAGGTCGGCGGCGCGCGCCAGTTCCGGCAGCACCGCCGCCACCGCGTCCGGCACCACGTGGTCCTCGAGGTTGATCGCTCGCAGCACGTCCAGCGTGGACATCCGGTCGATGTCGAGGGTGCGCGGGTTCCGCAGCTCGGTCGGGGACTCCACGCGCACCGACACATCGCCGCCGGGCGAGGTCATTTGCCGTTCTCCCGTCGCCGCCTGCCATCGGGCCGCGCTCCCAGCCGGTGGCCGGACACCGCGTCGTACGTCGCCTCCAGCGCGGTCTTCGCGCTGTCGACGTGGAGCTGGGCGACGCCGATGAACAGGCAGTCGACCACGGTGAGCTGCGCGATCCGGCTGGACATCGCGCCCGAGCGGAACGTGGTCTCCCGAGCCGCCGTGGTCAGCACGTGGTCGGAGACCTCGCTGATCGGCGATCGCGGGAAGTTCGTCAGCGCCACCGTCGTCGCGCCGTGCTCCTTGGCGACCCGCAGCGCTTCGACGGTCTCCGAGGTGGAGCCGGTGTGCGAGATGCCGACGGCGACGTCGGCGCTGGTCAGCACGGCCGCACTGGTCAGCGCGATGTGGGTGTCGTTCCAGGCGAAGCAGACCCGGCCGATCCGGTGCAGCTTCTGCTGGAGGTCGAACGCGACGAACGCGCTCGCGCCGAACCCGTAGACGTCCACCCGCCCGGCGCCCGCCACGGCCTCCACGACCCGTTGCAGCGCCTCGACGTCGAGCTGCTCGGCGGTCTCCTCGACCGCCCGCGCGTCGGCGAACGCGACCTTGCCGACGACCTGGCGCAGGTCGTCGGTGAGCGCGATGTCACCGCCGAGGTCGCGGTCGACGCGGGCCGCGGTGCGCGCGGTGTCGGCCGCGAGCGCGATCCGCAGCTCCGGGTAGCCGCCGACGCCGATGGCCTTGCAGAAGCGGGTCACCGTCGTCTCGCTGGTGCCCGCAGCCTCGGCGACCTCGGTGATGCTCCGGTGCGCGACCGTCGCCGGGCTCTCGAGCACGACCTTGGCGACCCGCTGCTCGGCGCGGGCCAGGCCCGGCAGCAGCGAGCGGATCTTGACCAGTGGGCTGGCATCGACGTAATCGGGATTGTTGCTGGACACGTGGGAAACTTACTAACCGCTACTGACCTGGTCAACGGACGGGAGGAGTAACTCAGGCACGTTCGTGGCATTGTTTAGCCGTTTCCTCACCGGCTGTCCGCGATCGCGGACGCACGGTGCTCACCGGGTCTCCGGTCGCCAGTCCACCGACGTCAGGGCCTCGGGGAACCGCTCGGCGTCGAGCAGCACGCCGCGGTCGCCGGACACCCGGATCCCGTCCAGGTAAACACCTCGGCCGCCGTACCCCGTGCCGCGCGTGTAGACCCAGCGGAACCGGCTCGCGCCCGCCGCGACGTCCACCCGCCGCCACGTCCGCGTCCCCGTTCCGGTCAGGGTCCTGAGGTCGCGCCACGTCGTGCCGTCGCCCTCCTGGAGCACCACGCTGTCGCCCTCGTCGAGGTCGACGAACGCGTCGAACGAGACCCGCCGTGCACCGGGGACGTCACTGGTGGTGAGCGTCGCACCGGTCGCGGTCGGCGCCCACGCGTCCGCGCCGTGCCGGGGACGGACCGCGAGTGCCTTCGCCAGGCCGTCCGCCACGGCCCGGCGGGCGGGGTTGATGGAACCCCAGTCACGGGAGGGGTGCACGCGGTTGGTCAGCAGGATGGCGATCGAGCGGGACACCGGGTCGACCACGAGCGTCGTGCCGGTGTACCCGGTGTGCCCCGCGGTGCGCGGCGAGCTGAGCGCCCCCATGTACCAGCGCTGGTCCAGTTCGAAGCCGAGCCCGTGCGAGTCGTCGGGGAACTCGGTGTTGTAGTTGGTCATCATCTGCTCGACGGTCTTCGGCCGCAGGATCCGGTGACCGTTGTAGGTGCCGCCGTTGAGGATCGCCTGGCCGAGCACGGCGAGATCGTGGGCCGTGGAGAACACACCGGCGTGGCCTGCAACTCCGCCGAGCGACCAGGCGTTCTCGTCGTGCACCTGGCCGCGGACCATCCCGCGACCGGTGTTCGGCTGGTACTCCGTGGCCGCGATCCGGTCCAGCTTGGCCGCGGGCGGGTTGTAGCCGGTGTCGGCGAGACCGAGCGGGCGGGTGATCCCGTTGCGCACCAGCCGGTCCAGCGGCGCTCCGCTGACCCGGTGGACCAGCACGCCGAGCGTGATCAGGTTCAGGTCGGAGTACGTGTACGTCGAGCCCGGCGTGGTCTTCGGCGCCACGTCCATGACGGCCTTGATCCGCGACGGCACGTCCGGCCACTGCTGCCACAGCGGCAGGAACGGCTCCAGGCCGGACGTGTGCGTGAGGAGCTGCTCGACGGTGATGTCCGCCTTGCCGTTCACGCCGAACTCCGGGAGGTACCGCGACACCGGCTGGTCGACGCGCACCCGGCCCGCCTCGACCTGCTGCATGACCGCGATGGAGGTGAACAGCTTCGAGATCGACGCGAGGTCGAAGATCGTGTCGTCGGCCATCGGCACCCGTTGCGCCACCGGCAGTTCGGTCGTCTGGTCGGCGTACCGCACCGCCCACCCCGTCGGCTGGTGCGCCACCACCGCGCCGTCGTGGACCATCATCGTCACCGCCCCCGAGAACAGCGGGTGCCCGCTCGCGTCCGCCTCGGTGTAGCGGCGGACCCGCTCCAACGCGGCGTCGATCGGCGCCTGCTCCAGCGTCCCGGCGTGCAGCCTGGTCCACGGGGGCGCGAAACCCGTGTGCGGGCGGTCGAACCGGCCGGTCGACGGGTCGGCTTGCGCGGGGATGGCGGTCGTCATGGCCACCAGGGTCACGAGGAGCAGGGCGGGCAGTCGCATCGCGGTCCTCACCGGTAGTGGAGGTACGGGCGTCGGGTGCGGCGGAACGCGGTCAGCTCGGCTTCCCAGGCCCCGACGACCTCATCGGTGCCCGCGCCCGCGTCGACCATGCGCCGCAACCGGTCCGAGCCGCTGAGGTTGTCGATCCAGTTGTCCGGCCGCCACGCGAACAGGGCGGGGTACAGGGAACGGGCCGTGACGATCATCGCGACGGCCGCGCGGATCGCGTCGAAGCCCGACGGGTTCGTGACGTGCAGCGCCACGCCGCCGCAGGCCTTGCCGGTGAACTTGCCGAACGTGGGGGAGAAGTACGTCTCGCGGAAGCGCACACCGGACAGGCCCTGCCCGTTCAGCGCCTCCGCCCACCGCCAGTCGACGTCCGGCGCGCCCACGGTCTCGAACGGCCGGGTCGTGCCGCGGCCCTCGGAGAACACCGTGCCCTCGAACAGGCACGTGCCGGGGTAGACCAGCGCGGTGTCCCGTGTGGGCATGTTGGGGCTCGGCGGCACCCACGGCAGCCCGGTCGCCAGGTTCGCCCGCCGCCAGCCCCGGACCCACTCGACGTCGAGGCTGGTCAGCCTGCCGCCGTCGGACGGGAGGAACTCGGCGTCGAACAGCCGCGCCAGCTCGCCGACGGTCATGCCGTGCTGCTGCGCGATCGGCTTGCGGCCGACCCCGGTGGCGAACGCCGGGTCGAGCTGCGGGCCCTTCGCGGTGCCGCCGACCGGGTTCGGCCGGTCCAGCACGAGGAACGCCGCTCCGGTCGCGGCGGCGGCGCGCATGGCCGTGTAGAGGGACCAGATGTAGGTGTAGAAGCGCGCGCCGACGTCCGCGATGTCGAAGACGACCGTGTCCACGTCGGCCTTGCGGAACAGCGCGGCCACCTGCTCGGCGGTCTTGCCGTAGGCGTCGTAGACCGGGACGCCGGTGCGCGGATCGAGGTAGTCGCCCTCGGAACCGCCTGCCTGGGCCGTGCCGCGGAAGCCGTGCTCGGGGCCGAAGACGGCCTTCGGCGGACGCCCCGCGGCCACCATGGAGTCGACGACGTGGGTCTGGTCGACCAGGACGCCCGTCGGGTTCGTCAGCACGCCGACGCGCTTGCCGTCCAGCCGCCGCCAGCCGTCCCGCGCCAGCGCTTCGGCACCCGTGGTGATGACGGCGGCAGCTGTGGCCGGGGCGCTCGCGACGGCCAGCGCGGGCACGGCCAGCGCACCCGCCTGGAGGAGTTGCCTGCGCCTCACCAGCTGACGCCGTGGCCGAGCGGGTACCTCGTCGGGCCCGGCACCTCGACCGGCAGCTTGCCGTTCGGGCTCGCCTCGCCGTAGAGGACCTTGGCCAGCGACTCCATCGACACCGCGCCGTAGGAGTAGGTGGCCAGCCACGTCGGCGCGTCGTAGCCGACGTCGTACGGGTTCTGCACGGCCACCGCGACCACGGGTTTCCCGGTCGCCCTCAGCCTGGCCAGCAGTGCCTGCTGGGCGGGCTGCTTGCTGAGGGAGTTCGTGAGCAGGACGACGACGTCCGCTTGCGCCGCCGCCTGTTCCGCCGCGGCGATCTGCGCCTGGGTCGGGGCGCTGCCGGTGGCGAGCGGTGTGGTCGTGGTGCCACGGGCGGTCAGGCGGTCCGCCAAGGTGCGCACGGTCGTGTCACCCCAGCCCGTGACCAGCGCGGACGTCGGTTTGGTTCGCAGCGGCAGCACGCCGTCGTCGTTGCGGATCACCGTCGTCGTGCGGTCGGTGATCCGCTGCGCGGTGTCCAGGTTGGCGGGGGAGCCGACCGCACCGGGCACCGCGTCCACGTCGACCAACGGATTGGTGAGCATCCCGCGCAGGAACTTCATCCGCAGCACCCGCAGCACGCTCTGGTCGATGCGGCGCTCGCTGATCTCACCGCCGCGCACGGCGTTCACCACGCTGGTGACGGCCAGCTCCAGGTCCACCGGCATCAGCAGCTGGTCGACACCCGCCTTGAGCGCGAGCACCGGGATCTCGGCGTCGGAGTGCAGCCTGCGCACGCCTTCCATGCCGAGCGCGTCGGTGATGACGACGCCGTCGTAGTGCAGCTCGTCGCGCAGCAGACCCGTGACCACGGGCTTGGACAACGTCGCCGGCTCACCCGACGGGTCGATCCGCGGCGTCTGGATGTGGGCGGTCATGATCGAGTCGATGCCCGCCGCGATCGCCGCGCGGAACGGCGGCGCGTCGACCTGCCGCCACTGCTCCACCGTCCGGTCCACGACCGGCAGGCTCGTGTGGCTGTCCTCCGCCGTGTCGCCGTGGCCGGGGAAGTGCTTCGCCGTGGCGGACACCGAGCCCCGCGCCAGGAAGCGCTGCTGGTAGCCGCGGACCTGGGCGGCCGCCATGTCCGCGGCCAGCGCGGGGTCGCTGGAGTACGACCGGACGCCGATGACCGGGTTCACCGGGTTCGAGTTCACGTCGGCGTCGGGTGCGAAGTCCTGGTTGATCCCCATCGCCCGCAGCTCGTTCGCGGTGATGGTGGCGGCCTTCTCGGCGTCGGCCGTCGACCGGCCCGCCCCCAGCGCCATGTTGCCGGGGAACTGGGTCGCGGGTGCGCCGATCCGGGTGACGATGCCCATTTCCTGGTCCGTGGAGATCGCCAGTGGAATGCGGCTCCCCGAGCCCATCGCGGCGCGCTGGAGCCCGTTCGACAGGGTCGCGATCTGCTGTGGGGTGTCGATGTTGTCGTGGCTGGGGTTGTTGAAGTAGATGACACCGCCGGGGTGGAACTTCTGCACGACCTGTGCCGGTGTGTCGACACCGAAGTCCGTTCGGTTGGCCGGATTCACCTCGTCGGGTGATTGTCCGTTCAGGTAGGTCACGAAGAGCTGACCGACCTTTTCCTCCAGCGTCATCCCGCGGACCAGCGTGGTGATGTTCCGCGCCGCCGTGGAATCGGGTTCCGCGGTCGCGGTCAATGGTGCGCACAATCCCGCCGTGACCAGCACGGCAACGGCCAGCGGACGTCCGACCCGGACCACAGCAGCCTCCCCAGGCGTGTTTTTCACAACTATCCGGACATATTCGCAAGTTACTCACGACGTGCCTGACGGTCAACGGGTGGGTATTTGCCGTGTCCTGGGGAATGGGGCCGGACGTGAAAAGGGGCGGGGCCCCACACCTTCGTGTGGGGCCCCGCCCAACAGCACGAACTTTCGAGTTACCAAGCGTGCAACTCGTGCCGTATCAACATGGCCTCGGCGTCCAGCGTCCCGGTACGCAGGCCCTTGACGGCAAGCCTCCCGCGGCGTGCTGCGCGTGGGTGCTCGAAGTCCGTGCACGGAGCTCTGCCGGGGTGGACTTCGCTTATCTTCTGCTTGGTCCCTGGCCGACCGGAGGTCCGCACCTCCATTTGTAGACCGTGTGCGCCGTCACAGCAAGGCCTCGGAAGGGTGCACCGGTCAAGCGACGTTCAGTAGCGAAAGTTGGCTTATCGCAGTCATTTCCGCAACTGGTACCGCTGATCGGGCAGAGGTCGTCACCCACCGGTTCCCCAGCCCTCAGCTGCGTCGCCGACGCCGCATCCCGTACCAGGCCACGCCCGCCGCGGCGGCCGCGCCGATGCCGATCGCGGTGACCGCGACGGCCGTGCCCGAAGGCGTGGGAATGCGGGCGCGCAGCGAAACGGGATCGGAGAACGTGAGCACCGGCCAGCCCCGTTGAGCGGCGATCTTGCGCAGTGCGCGATCCGGGTTGACCACCGTCGGGTGACCCACCGCTTCGAGCATCGGGAGATCCGTCACCGAATCCGAGTACGCGAAGCAGTCCTCGAGGTCGTAACCGTGCTGCTGCGCGAGCTGCTTGATCGCGATGGCCTTGTTCTCGCCCGCGCAGTAGAAGTCGATCTCGCCCGAATAACGGCCGCCGTCGACCACCATGCGCGTGCCGACGCTGTGCATCGCGCCCACCATGTTAGAGATCGGCGCCACCAGTTCTTCACCGGAAGCGGATACCACGACCACGTCGTGGCCCTCCGCCTTGTGGTCGGTGATCAATTGGGTGGCTTCCTTGTACACCAGCGGATCCACGATGTCGTGGAGGGTCTCCTCGACGATGGACCTGACCTGTTCGACGTCCCACCCCTCGCAGAGCGCGGTGATGTGCGAACGCATGCGGTCCATCTGGTCGGCGTCCGCGCCGGCGAGCATGAACACGAACTGCGCGTAGGCGCTCTTGAGCACCGCGCGCCGGTTGATGAGGCCCTCCTGGAAGAAGGGCCTGCTGAACGCCAACGTGCTCGACTTGGCGATGACCGTCTTGTCCAAGTCGAAGAACGCGGCGACTCGGTTGCCTGGTGCGGTGGTTTCGCCGCTCTCGGGATCGGTCACGCGGTCAGTTTAGGTGCTCGGTCCCAGGACGGCGTTTCGCTTCTTGACGAAGGGCTGGTGGGCCGGACGACGGAAATATCTCGTGTCTCCAACGGAAGACAAGCAACAGTTGAGGTTCTGGGGATACAGTGGTGCGGTCCGGTTCTACCGGACAGGTTCAGTCCGACCCCCCGGGACTGAACCAATGACGACCCCCGTCCCTCCCCCCTGGCGGGGGTCGTCCCATGTCCGGGGCCAGGTGGACCGCTCGTTCCGCGGCCGTCCCGCGCGCTCGTCACCGCGCCTGGAGCCCAACCCCCAGCTTCGCTCACGGCACCGACAAAACAGGCTTTCGCCCGCCGACTTGTCCACAGCCGCACCACTTGTCCACATGTTGATCTTCACCGCTTGTGCGCTTGCTCACGACAGCCGACGGTTGACCCGGACCACAACCGGTCCACCGAGTCGACTGGGAGGTGTGCCGGAGTGGAAGCGAATCGACCCGTGGCCCTGGTGGGTGACGAACCGCTGCTGGACGACCTGCTCCGCCTGGCCGCGGCGGCGGGCTGCGACCTCGACCGCGTGCCGGACGCGGCAGCGCTGCGCACCCGCTGGAAGGACGCGCCCGTGGTCCTGCTGGACGAGTGGGGCGCCTTCGAGTGCAGGCTCCTCGACCTCCCGCGGCGCACCGGCGTCTACCTCGTCTGCACCCAGCCGCCCTCACCACCCGTGTGGCCGGAAGCGGTGGCGCTCGGCCTGGAACGCGTGGTCGAACTGCCCGCCGCCGAGCAGTGGCTGGCAGGCGCGCTGGCCGACCTGGCCGAAGGCCCACCGAGCCCCGACGGGCGGGTGATCGCCTTCCTCGGCGGCCGCGGCGGCGCGGGTGCCTCAGTGCTCGCCGCCGCCGTTGGCCACGCCGTCCTCACCTCCGGCGGCCACGGCCTCCTGATCGACTGCGACCCGCTCGGCGGCGGCCTGGACCTGACCCTCGGCACCGAATCCGCCGAGGGCCCGCGCTGGCCCGAACTGCACCTGACCGGCGGCCGAGTAGCGGCCTCCGCACTCCATTCGGCACTACCCAGCCGCACGGCAAAGCACGGCCGCCTGACGGTGCTGTCCTGCGACCGCGACGGCCGCGGACCAGAACCGGATGCCGTCGCCGCCGTGGTCGAGGCGGGCCGCCGAGCAGGCGAGACGGTCGTCTGCGACCTGCCCCGCCAACTCACTGACGCGGCCTGCGCCGCCCTGGACCGAGCAGACCTGGCCGTATTGGTCGTCCCCGCCGAAGTCCGCGCGACCGTGGCCGCCAAACGCATGGCCCAACGCATCACCGAACGCGGCGTCAAACTGGGCGTAGTCGTCCGCGCCCCCGGCCCAACAGGCTTGCGCGGCAAGGAAATCGCCGCCGCCGTCGGCTACCCCCTCCTCACCACCATGCGCCCCGAACCAGGCCTCGCCATCGCCCTCGACCGGGGTCGTTTCCCAGAAGGCACCAGAGGCCCACTGGCCCGCGCCGCCAGAACTGTCCTGGCAGCTCTACACGCCGACTGACACCCGCCTCCCCCAAACCAGGCCGATGCCGCAGTCACGTTCCCCGACCGTGCCAGCGATCCGTCGGCTTCCCCGCCGGTCGGGCGGCTCGTCGCGCCCCCGCCCGACCGGCCCCCAACCAGTCCCGGAGGAATCCCATGAGCACAGATCTGGTCGAACGAGTTTCCGACCGGCCCTCAACCGTCCCCAGGAGGGATCTTGTGAGTGCGGATCTGGTCGGACGAGCAGCTGTTGGCGGGGCTGGATGGGCTTCGGTGGTCGTGGGTCGAGGCCGTGCGCGACAGGGCCTACTGGGTGACGCCGAAGTCCTGCAACCGTTCACAGCGACTGACGCCCGCCGTCCCCACCCCAAGCCGATGTCGCGCTCACGTCCCCGACCGTGCCAGCGATCCGTCGGCTTCCCCGCCGGTCGGGCGGTACGTCGCGCCCCCGCCCGACCGGCCCCCAACCATTCCGGAGGAACCCCATGAGCGCAGATCTGGTCGAAAGAGTCCGCAGGCGGCTTGCCGTTGGCAGGGCCGAACTGACCCCGGCAGCCGTGGCCGAGGCCGTGCGCGACGAAGCCGGAGGCGTACTGGGTGACGCCGAAGTCCTGTCCGCCTTGACCTTGTTGCGCCAGGAGTTCGTCGGCGCAGGCCCGCTCGACCCCCTGCTGGCCGACCCCGACACCACGGACGTCCTGGTGACCGGCCCGGACGACGTGTGGTCCGACGGCGCACAGGGCTTGCGTCGCACCACGATCACCTTCCCGGATGAAGCCGCGGTTCGCCGACTCGCCCAACGCCTGGCCGTCGCCGCGGGCCGCCGCCTGGACGAGGCGGTGCCCTATGTGGACGGCTGGCTGCCGGGATCCGGGCCCTCAGGTCGAATCCGCCTGCACGCCGTGCTCCCACCGATCGCCGCCGCGGGCACCTGCCTCTCCCTCCGCGTCCTCCGCCCGGCAGTGCACGACCTGGACGAACTCCGCTCCCGCGGAACCTTCGACGAGCAAACCGCCACCCTCCTCCGCGCCATCGTGAAATCCAGACTCGCCTTCCTCGTGGTGGGCGGCACCGGCAGTGGCAAGACCACCCTCCTCGCCGCCCTCCTCGGCTGCGTCCCCCACACCGAGCGCGTCCTCTGCGTCGAAGACGCGGGCGAACTCCAACCAAACCACCCCCAGGTGATCCGCCTGGTAGCCCGCCCGGCGAACATCGAGGGCGCGGGTGAGGTCCCGGTCCGCGAACTGGTCCGCCAAGCCCTGCGAATGCGCCCGGACCGAATAGTCGTGGGCGAAGTCCGCGGAGCCGAGGTCTGCGACCTGCTGGCAACCCTCAACAGCTTAGTGCACACACCCGATGCATCGCGATCTGCCGAACCCGCGCGGGGTTCGTGGTAGCGCGACCATCTCGGGAGTGCTTCTCCGGGATGGGGGCGACAGCGGCGGACACACGGCTAGAAGGTCCAGGTCCGCTACGTAGGCAACGGGGCACCCCGGTAACCCAGGATGCCCCGCTCTGCTACTGGTCAGCTCAGGTCGTGTCGATCGGCCTTAACACCATCGAGAAACGCAGCGAACGCGCTTCGACCGAACGCCAAGGTGCCAGCTACCCGGTTCTTGCTGTCGCGGATTCCGACTCCGAGATCAACAACGGCTAGCTCTACACACTGGCCCTGAGCCTGACTCCTGCTGGACTTGCGCCACACGGCGCGAGTTAGGTCAAGGCTCACGGGTGCTGTCCCTTCCTTGATCTTTCTTCGTACTGCTCGGCGGTCTCCGCGATGAGCGCCAGTGAGCCGTGCGTGCTCAGACAGGCGTCCCGGAGATCGTCGAACATGAGCGTATAGCGGGATATCTCCTCATCCTCTTCAAGGGTGAGTCCGCCAGCGGGGTACTCCACCGACACGACAGACGGGTACTCGGCGAAGTCGAGGATGGAGAAGGTTCCCGCCATGCTCGCGTGCGCTCCGGCAGCGAAGGGCAGAATCTGAACCTTCACGTTCGGTAGCTTCGCC
>JBDSAJ010001066.1:0-3116 GCA_039922235.1 Umezawaea sp. | reverse complement strand
CCGGCCGGATGCGTGCCCTGGGCGGCGCGCTCGCCGTGCTGCACCACGCGCTGGCCGACGCGTTCGGCGTCGAGCCGACGGGGGAGGCGGACCTGGCCGAAACGCTCGACCTCATGCGGAGGCGGCTCGATGCCACCGCGGCCGGGGTGCCCGCACTGGGCGACCACGCGGGGACGTTGGACGCGATCCTCACCGCGGTGGGCCGACGTGCCGGGCGCGGTTCGGTGCAGCGGGTGCACGGCGACCTCCACCTCGGTCAGGCGCTGCACACGCCGGAGGGGTGGCTGCTGATCGACTTCGAAGGGGAGCCGGGCACCCCGGTCGAGCACCGCCGTGCGCTGGACTCGCCCCTGCGGGACGTCGCCGGTGTGCTGCGGTCGTTGGACTACGCGGCCGGTCGGGTGACGCCGGGGAACGAGAGCGCGGCCCGCCGCTGGGCGCCCGCGTCGAGTCGGGCGTTCCGCGACGGCTACGCCGAGGTGGCCGGGCAGGCGCCCGATCCCGCGCTGCTGCTGGCCTACCAGGTGGACAAGGCCGTCTACGAGGTCGGCTACGAGCACCGGAACCGGCCGGACTGGTTGCCCGTCCCGCTGCGCTCGATCGAGGTGTTGCGGGACACGGCGTGGAAGGCAGGGCTCACGTGACCGCCGTGGAACCCGCCACCGACCGGGGAGCGCTGGTGGCGGGGCGGCACGCCGACCCGCACTCGCTGCTCGGCGTCCACGCGGCGGACGGGGGATCGGTGGTGCGCGTGCTGCGGCCGGACGCCACCGCGGTCGCAGTACTGCCCGCGGGCGGCGGGCGATTCCCGTTGCGCCCCAACGGGTTCGAGGGGCTGTTCGAGGGAACGCTCCCGTTCCCGCCCCGCGACTACCGCTTGGAGGTGACGGGGACGCGCACCGAGGTGGTCGACGACGGCTACCGACTCCCACCGACCGTCGGCGAACTGGACCTGTGGCTCATCGCCGAGGGCACGCACCGGCGGCTGTGGGACGTCCTCGGCGCGAGGACCAAGTCGTTCGACTCCGAGTTCGGCGCGGTCGACGGGGTGTCGTTCGCGGTGCTGGCACCCGCGGCCCGCGCGGTCCGCGTGCGCGGCGACTTCAACGGCTGGGACGGGCGGGCGCACCCGATGCGCAGGCTCGACAGCGGCGTGTGGGAGCTGTTCGTCCCCGGCGCGCGGCCGGGCGACCGGTACCGGTACGAGGTGCTGGGCGCGGACGACCGCTGGCGGGAGAAGGCCGATCCGATGGCGTCCGCGACGGAACGCCCACCCGCCAACGCCTCCGTGGTCTTCGAGTCGCGGCACCACTGGACCGACGACGAGTTCCTGGCCCGTCGAACCGGGCGCGACTGGTCCCGCGAACCCCTGAGCGTCTACGAGGTGCACCTCGGGTCGTGGCGGGCGGGGCTCGACTACCGGGAGGCGGCCCACCGGTTGGCCGAGTACGCGACCGACCTCGGGTTCACGCACGTGCAGCTGATGCCCGTGGCCGAGCACCCGTTCGGCGGCTCCTGGGGCTACCAGGTCACCTCGCACTTCGCGCCCACCGCCCGGTTCGGCGACCCGGACGGGTTCCGCTACCTGGTCGACCACCTGCACGGCGCGGGCATCGGCGTGCTGCTGGACTTCGTGCCCGCGCACTTCCCCCGCGACGACTGGGCGCTGGGCCGGTTCGACGGCACGGCGCTCTACGAACACCCCGATCCTCACCGGGGCGAGCACCCCGAGTGGGGGACCCTCATCCCCGACTTCGGACGCCCCGAGGTGCGGGGGTTCCTGATCTCGGCGGCACTGCACTGGCTGGCCGAGTTCCACGTGGACGGTCTGCGGGTGGACGCGGTGTCCTCGATGCTGTACCTCGACTACTCCCGCGGCCACGGGGAGTGGACGCCGAACGTCCACGGGGGCAAGGAGAACCTGGAAGCCGTCGCCCTGCTGCGGGAGCTCACGGCGGAAGCGCGCCGCCTGGCGCCGGGCGCGCTGGTGGTCGCGGAGGAGTCGACGGCCTGGCCGGGCGTCACCGCAGCAGGCGGCCTGGGGTTCGACCTCAAGTGGAACATGGGGTGGATGAACGACGTCCTGCGCTACGTGGGGCACGACCCGGTGCACCGCGCCGGAAGGCACGGCGACCTGGTCTTCTCGTTCGACTACGCCTGGGACGAGAAGCACCTCCTGCCGCTGTCGCACGACGAGGTGGTGCACGGCAAGGGATCGCTGTGGGGGCGGCAGCCCGGACCGGAGTCCGCGAAGGCCGCAGGCCTGCGGGCACTGCTGGCCTACACCTGGGCCCACCCCGGCAAGCAGCTGCTGTTCATGGGCGGTGAGTTCGGCCAGGTGTCCGAGTGGGACGCCGACGGCGAGCTGTCCTGGGAACTGCTCGACGACCCCGCCCACCGCGGCGTCCAGGACCTGGTGCGGCACCTCAACCGGCTGCACCGGACCGTTCCCGCGCTGCACGCCACGGACGACGACCCGCGCGCGTTCCGCCTGCTCGTCTCCGAGCCCGCACCCAACGTCGTCGTGTTCCGGCGATCCGGGCCCGGAGGGGCGGTGGTCTGCGCGGCGAACTTCTCCGGTGTCCCGTGGAGGGCGGACGCCACCGCCCTGCCCGACGCCCGGTGGACCGTGCTGCTCACCACCGACGACCCCGCCTTCGGCGGCGCGGGCGAGGGCCCGCGCGCGGGTGCCGACGTGCGCCCGACCGAGGTCGAACTCCCGGCGCTGACGGTCGTCCTGCTTATCCGGCCGGACCACACGGAAAACGCCGACTTGTCCTAGTGACGGTCGAGCGCGTCTGATTCCTTGTTCGGCCTCGCCTATCGGGTCAGAATTACCTGGTAGGGCCGAGAATGATTCGACAATCCTCAGGAGAAATCGTGAGCAAGAAGATCCTGTTCATTCTTTCCGAGTACGGGTATTGGGGAGAGGAGTTGCTCGGACCGCTGGTGGCCTGCGACAAACAGGGCTACGAGGCCGTCTTCGCCACCCCGACGGGCAAGCGCCCGACCGCGTTGCCGCCCAGCCTCGACCCCGGCTACGTCGACCCGCCCCTCGGGCGGTCGGTGACCACGCCCGAGGTCGCCGTGGCCGCTCGGCAGCTGGCCGACTCGGC
>JBDSAJ010001065.1:0-5139 GCA_039922235.1 Umezawaea sp. | reverse complement strand
AGCAGGACCCCCGCTGGACGGTGGCCCAGCCGACTCCGGGAACGTTCGTCTGGACCAGCCCCAGCACACGCACCCACACCCGCGAATCGGTCGCGGCCTGATGCGCCGACCGCATCACCTGGACCGGCCCCGGACTGATCGGACGGGTAACGCCGCGCCCACTGCCGCTGCGGGGAATGATGGCCTGATCAGCGATAACGACCTTGCCGGACCCCTTCCCCCTCAGGGGGCGCCGCCCTTCCTGCTCGCGCGTCGGGTGCGGGAGGTGGCGAGGAGTCCCGCGATGCCGTCCAGGACCAGGTCCAGGCCGAAGTCCACCGAACTCGCCGCGGGGTAGTCGCCGAGGGCGGCCAAGTGGGTGTAGCCGCTCTCCTCCAACCGCGGTTGGAGGAACGAGCGGACGTCGGCGGCCCGCGAGGGGAAGTCGGCCGAGTCCGGGTCGGAGTTCGCCCGGAGGCGTTCGGCCGTGGCGCGGGTGAAGTCCTCCACCAGCCGGACGCAGCCGAGCGCGTCCACTCCGGACAGTCCGGCCGTCGGCATGGCCGACAGCAGCAGTTCGGTCCAGCACAGGCGGTTCGGGGTGACCGCACTGCCCCGGAACGGGAGGTCCAGCAGCCAC
The DNA here is from genome assembly GCA_039922235.1 of Umezawaea sp. Lineage (GTDB taxonomy): Bacteria > Actinomycetota > Actinomycetes > Mycobacteriales > Pseudonocardiaceae > Umezawaea. The sequence continues at coordinate 4,520 of JBDSAJ010001065.1, read as the reverse complement.
GGGCGGGCGCGGTAGCGGTCCAGTGCGGCGTACGCCCAGGCTCGCGCGGTGGCCCGCCAGTCCGCACCGCCCAGCGGTGGCGGTGGCCCGAAACCCGCGTCTGCCAACAGGACCAGCAGTTCGTCCTTCGAACCGACGTAGCGGTACAACGCGTTGGTGGTCAGGCCGAGCGACGCGGCGATGTTGGGCAGCGACGCCGCGGCCAGCCCGTCGGCGTCGGCGAGCTCGACGGCGGCGGCCACGATCTGGGGCAGGCTGTGGGCAGGCTTGGGGCCGCGGCGGGGCCGCGGCGCGGCAACCCACGCCGGGGCCAGCCCTGGCGGCAGGTCCGGACTTCCGCCCGGCTCGGGTTCGGTCGACATCTATCGCTCCGCGATCGGATTCGGTAAACTGTGTAACTCTTACACTAATCCGAGCTGGGGGCGAGTGGATGTGAGCGAGAGCAACCGGTTCGGGCTGGGGCCTGTCACCGAGCTGGACCGGAAGTTGGCGGCCACCGAGATCGAGCACGCCCGTGCGACCGGCGAGTACGACGGCGGGGAGGCTGCCCGGCGGCTCGCCCGCGTCCGGCTCGCCACCACGCACACCGCGCTGCGCGTCGCGGTCACCGGCCAGGGCGAGGGGATCGCCCCGCCGGTGCTCCAGGTGGCGCCGCAGGTCGCGGGTGCGCTGTGGGTGTTCCTCAGCGTCGCCAACTTCGTCATCTGGCTGCTCATCGGGTTGATCGACGGGCAGTGGAACCCGCTGTGGCTGATCTGCGTGGTGCTCGGCAGTGGGGTGCTGGTGGCAGGCGTGTGGGCTGCCCGTGACCGGGACCGCAGATTGCGGATAACCGCTGATGGCACCCCCTGAGTAGGGGTGGCTTCCCCGTTCGTCGGCGTTGCGGTAAACTGTGTAAGCCATGCACTATTTATCTCGTCGACTCCGCCGAAGTCGAAATGGGGGCGTCATGTCGGAGAGCTCAGAAGAGACCCGGTCCTCGGGTAGTCCAGCCCGACGGGTCGTCACGATCATCTGGGTGGTCATCAGCGCCGTCCAGTTCGTGATCTGGCTGCTCATGAGCCTGATCAGCGCGTCCTTCAAGACGCCGTTCTGGCTCTGGACGATCGCCACCGGCGGGGCGGCCCTGCTGGTGTGGGCCTACCTCGACCCGGCACGGCGTGCCGGCAAAGGATCGGAGTGAACGACGTGCCCACGATGACTTCCGTCGAGTCGCCGGTCCAGTTGGACTCGGTGCGCAAGACCTATGGTTCCGGCGAGAACGCCGTGGAAGCGCTTGCGGGGGTCACCGTCGACTTCCCGGCCGGTACCTTCACCGCGGTGATGGGCCCGTCGGGGTCCGGCAAGAGCACGCTGCTGCACTGCGCGGCGGGCCTGGACGAGCCGACCTCCGGTCGCGTCACCCTGGTGGGGACCGACCTGAAGGGCAAGAGCGAGACCAAGCTGACCGAGCTGCGCCGCGAGCACGTGGCGTTCATCTTCCAGTCCTTCAACCTGATGCCCGCGCTGAACGTCGAGCAGAACGTCACCCTGCCGACGCTGTTGGCAGGCCGTGAGCCCGACCAGGCGTGGGTGAACCAGGTGATCGCGCGCGTCGGGCTGTCCCAGCGCGTGAAGCACCGCCCCGGTGAGCTGTCCGGCGGCCAGCAGCAGCGCGTCGCGATCGCCCGAGCGCTCGCCGCCCGACCCGCGGTGGTCTTCGCCGACGAGCCGACCGGCGCGCTCGACACGAACACCGCGCTGGAGGTGCTGACCCTGATGCGCGAGCTGGTGAGCGCGGGCCAGACCATCGTGATGGTCACCCACGACCCGGTGGCGGCGTCCTTCTCGGACAACGTGCTCTTCCTGGTGGACGGCCGGATCGTGACGCAGACGGCGACGCCGAGCGTCGAGGCCATCGCGTCGACCCTGGCCCAGCTGGGCGCCAGGGCCAAGCAGGCGCGGGGGCAGCGGTGAGTTCGCGGCGGGTGGTATTAGACCTGGCGCTGGCCAGCCTGCGGTATCGGGCGGCCGCGTCGCTCGCGTCGTTCGTCGCGATCCTGATCGGCTGCGGCCTGCTCATCGCCTGCGCCGGGCTGTTCGAGACGGCGATCGTCCTGCAGGCGAAGCCGCAGCGGCTCGCCGCGGCGCCGGTCGTGGTCGGTGGTTCGTCGGCGTTCAAGCTGCCGGACGAGGAGTCGGAGGTGGTCCCGTACGCCGAGCGCGCCGGGCTGCCCGCCGACCAGATCACCAAGATCGGTGCGGTGCAGGGCGTCGAGCGCGTCGTCCCGGACGTGTCGTTCCCCGCGGTGCTGCTGACCGACGGCTCGCCGCGGGAAACCGACTCGTCCGTCCTTTCCGGACACGGCTGGGACTCCGCCGCCCTCGGCGGCTACGTCCTGCGCGAGGGCGACCAGCCGCAGAGCGCGGGCCAGGTCGTGGTGGACGCGGGAACCGCGGCCGATGCCGGGATCAAGTCCGGCGACAAGGTCGACCTCGCGGTGGCCGGGCGGAAGCAGTCCTTCACCGTCAACGGGATCGCGGAGCCGGGTCAGACCGTGCGGGCGCCCGCGTTCTTCTTCTCGGCCGCCGACGCGCGGCAGTTCTCCCCGCGCCAAGGCCGTTCCGACCTCGTCGGGGTGTTCCCGTCCGAAGGTGTGGACGCGGGTGAGCTCGCCGCGCGCATCTCGGAGCAGGTTCCCGGCGTCAGCGTGCTGACCGGTGACGAGCGCGGCTCGGCCGAGTTCCTCGGCGTCGACAACAGCAGGCTCCCGCTGATCCTGTTGGCGGCGGTGTTCGGCGGCATGGTGCTGGTGGTCATGGCACTGGTCGTCTCCGCGACGATCAGCCTCTCGGTCCAGCAGCGCAGGCAGGAACTCGCGCTGCTGCGGGCCACCGGGGCGACGCCGCGGCAGGTGCACCGGATGGTGCTCGCCGAGACCATGGCCGTCGGGGCGGTCGCCGCGCTGTGCGGTGTGGTCCTCGGCAGCCTGCTCGGCAACCTGATCTTCGACACCAGCGTGTCGCTCGGCATCGCGCCGGAGGAGCTGGTGTTCCGGCAGGGCATCATCGCGTTCGCCGCGGGTGTCGTCGCGACACTCGTGATCGTCTACGCCGCCGCGTGGTTCGCCGCGCTGGCGGCGTCGCGGGCCAAGCCGATCCAGGCGCTGGCCGAGGCCGCGATCCCGAGCGCGAGGGTGCACCCCTTGCGCCGCACGGCTGCGGGTGTGTGCGCCATCGCGACGGTGCTGCTCGCCGGCACCACGATGTTCATGCCCGCGGACATCGCGTCCGCGATCGGCGGCCCGGCGGTGCTCACCGGCGCCATCGCGGTGGCGCTGATCGGCCCGGAGATCCTGGCCTTCGTCGCGGACCGCTTCGGCCCGCACATCCGGCGGGCCGGGGGCCGGGACGCCGCCCTCGCGGTGATCAACTCACGGGTGCGCGCGGTGGCGTTCGCCGCGGCGCTCACACCGATCACCCTCGCCACGGCCGTCGCGCTCGGCAACGTGTACTCGGAGACCACCGCGCAGAAGGCGCAGGTCGCGGCTTATGTGGACCAGCTGACGGCCGACGTGGTGATCAGCGCTGGCAGCGGCGCGATCCCGCAGGACGAGTTCCAGCAGATCCGGAGCACGCCGGGCGTCGGCACCGCGTCACCGCTGATCACCAGCTCCGGCTGGATCGAGCAGCCCTACGACGGCAACGGCAGCGACCCGCTGCGCCTGATGGGCGTGGCCGCCGAGGACCAGGGCGGCACCGTGCTCGGCACCGCGGTCACCGAAGGATCGCTCAAGGACCTCAAGGGTGACTCGGTCGCGCTGCCGCAGGACGTCGCGGACGACCTGGAGATCAAGCTCAAGGACAAGATCACCATGCGGCTCGGTGACGGGGCGCAGGCGAAGGTGACCGTGGTCGCGCTGCTCGACAGCCCGTCGAGCTACGCGAGCATGGTCCTGCCCGCCGAGCTGCTGGCCGCGCACACCACCAACGGCCTGCCGACGCAGGTGCTGGTGAAGGCCGCGGACGGGCAGGACGCGAGCGACCTGGTGTCCGCGCTCTCCGACCGGCTGAAGGACTGGCCGGGCGTCTCCGTCGGCGACGACGGCGCGCTGCTGGCGAGCTTCCAGGCGGGCGCCGACGTCGAGGCGATGATCAACTACCTGCTGGCGGTGCTGGCGATCGCCTACGCGGCGATCGCGGCGGTGAACACCCTGGCCGTCGCCGTGCTGGCCCGTCGCCGGGAGTTCGGCGCCCAGCGGCTCGCTGGTGCGGACCGCGGGCAGGTCCGGCGGATGCTGTTCATCGAGGGCGGCATCGTGGCGGTGGTCGGGCTGGTGCTCGGCATAGGGATCTCGCTGTTCACCGTGCTGCCGATGGCGATCACGACCGGCGAGATCATCCCGTCCGGTCCGGTCTGGGTGTTCCTCGCCGTGGTGCTCGCGGTGTTCCTGATCGTCTGGCCGGTGACCGCGCTCTCCGCGCGCCTCGCCATGCGGCACAGCCCGATCGAAGCGATCACGTTGCCAGGGCAGTAGCAG
>JBDSAJ010001064.1:0-13865 GCA_039922235.1 Umezawaea sp. | reverse complement strand
CGGTGCTGGTTCGTGGACTGGCCGGGCCAGCCACTCGGAGCGCTCGACGAGGCGGGCGAGCACGGCGGCGGCCTGCGCCGGGTCGGCGTAGCGCGGCACCCGGCCCGGCGCGGACTCGACCGACTCGGCCTGCCCCGCGCACACGGCCAGCACGGGTTTCGCGGTACGCGCCGCGTCGACACCGACCACGGGATCACCCAGCGCGGTGGGCACGGTGACCGCGATGACGGCGTCCACCAACGGGTCGGCGGCGACCACGTCCAGGCATCGGGTGAAGGTCTGCTCGTCCACGACGGCGGTGGTGTCGACGGGGTTGTGCGCGCTCGCGGTGGCGGGCAGCAGCGATCGGAGGGCGTCGACGGTGACCTCGGACAGCGCGGGCAGGCGCAGTCCGCTGCCGACGCAGGCGTCCGCGGCCAGAATGCCCAGTCCGCCCGCGTTGCTCACCACGGCGACCGACCGACCCGCGGGCAACGGCTGGGACCCGAGGGCCACGAGGACGTCGACCAAGTCGGAGACACCGTCGACCGCGATGATCCCGGCCTGGCGGAACAGCGCGTCCCGTGTGGCCGCGGGGGTCGCGGACGACGCCGTGTGCGAGGCCGCCGCGCGCTGTCCGGGTTCGGTGCTCGCCGAGCGGATGGCCAACACCGGTTTGCGGCGGGCGACCCGCCCGGCCAAGCGGGCGAACTTTCGCGGGTTGCCGAAGGACTCCAGGTACAGCACGACGGCGTCGGTGTTCTCGTCGTTCTCCCACCACAGCAGGAGGTCGTTGCCGCTGACGTCGTACTTGTCCCCGGTGGACACGAGGTTCGACGTGCCGAGACCGGTCCGCCGCAGCCGTTCGAGCACCGCGACGGCGATCCCGCCGGACTGCGTCACCACGCCGATACCCCCGGCCTCGGTGCGGGCGCGGGCGAACGTGGCGTCCATCCGCACATCGGGGTCGGAGGTCGACACGCCGAGGCAGTTGGGGCCGACGAGCCGCATGCCGTACCGCCGCACGGCCGCCATGAGCCCGTCCGCGAGGTGCGGGGCGTCCGACACCCCGGAGGTGATCACGACCAGCGCCTTGACACCGCGCTGCCCGCACTCGTTCGCGACGCGGGGGACGTCCTCGGCCGGAACGCACAGCACGGCCAGGTCTGGAGCCATCGGCAACGAGGTGACCGAGGCGTGGCAAGGGATTCCGGCGACCACATCGGCGTGCGGGTTGACCGGGTGGAGGTCGCCGGTGAAGCCCCCGTCGAGCAGGTTGCGCAGCACCGCGTTGCCGACCGACGAGGCCGACCGGCCCGCCCCGACCACGGCGATCGATCCGGGGCGCAGCAGAGCGGTCAAGCTGGCGATGTCGGCGGTCGTCTCGCGAACGGTCACCGCGTCGAGGTACTCCTCGCGCCGGCCCAGCCCGAGCACGACGTTCGTCACGCCGTGGTCCGAGGTGACCGTCCACACGAGACCGGCCGAGGTGAAGACGTGCAGCATCCGGGAGTTGGCGGTCAGCACCTCAGCGACGAACCGCAGCACTCCCCGCTGCCGCGCGAGTGACACGAGGTGGTCCAGCAGCAGCGTTCCCACGCCGTGCGCCTGGTCGGCGTGCGCCACGACCAGCGCCACCTCGGCGTCGCCGGGCCGGTCGAGCAGGACGTAACTCGCGATCCCGAGCAGCCGGTCGTCGCGGAACGCTCCGACGACCACGTGCCGCGGCTCCGTCGGCGACACCAGTCGGGCGACGAAGTCCTCCGGTTCCCGCGGCGACGTGCCGAAGAACCGGAGGTAGCGGTCCTCCAGCGGAAGGTCGCGGTGCAGTGCTAGCAGCGCGGCCTCGTCCGACGGGTCCAGTTCGCGCACGGCGACGACGGAGCCGTCGGCCAGCAGCGCCCGGACCGGGGCCTGGACGTGGCCGGTCACAGCACCACGCCGGAGAGCGCGGTGTGCGACGCCTTCGCGCCGTGCTCGGCGGGATCGCGCACCACCACGACCGGGCACGAGGCGTGCCGCGCGCAGTAGGTGCTCACCGAGCCGAGCAGCATCGCGCGGACAGGGCCCTTGGACCCGCTGCCCACGACCAGCAGGACGGCGTTCTCGGACGCGCTCGTCAGCGCGTGGCGGGGGTCGTCGGGCGTCAGGACGGCGCGGACCTCGACGTCGGTGGCCAGTTCGGCGATCGCGCCGTCCACGACTCGGCGCCCCACCTCGCTCATCCGGTCGGCGGTCATCACCGTCAGGACCTCGCTGGGCACGGCGCCGATCACCATGCCGAAGTCCTCGTGGAACGCCAGCACGGCCTCGATCGGGCAGTGGCGTCGGGCGGCTTCCTCGACAGCCCAGCGCAGCGCCGCCCGGCTCGCCGGGGATCCGTCCACGCCGACCACGATCGGCCGGACTTCGGAGTCGTTCACCATCGGTTCCTCCTGTGCTCGCCTCCGAGCGTGGTCCGTCGCGAGCCCGCTGGTGAGTGGCCGGAGCCCTCTCACACCGGGGACCTTCGACCCCGGTCGGAGAAGGGCCCTGCCACGGAGGGACCTTCGTCCGTGTCCCCGTTCCCCCAAGTGCCGAAGGGTGGGGGCATGAGCACCTTGAGCACTGGACCGGTGGTGGTCGACATGTCGGCCACCACGGACGCCGTGTGGTGGGCCGCGGACTACGCACGACTGCGCGGACTACCGCTGCGGCTCGTCCACAACTCCTCCGACATCCTGTCCGTCGTGGACCCCATCGGCTCCGTGCACGCCGAAGTCGAGGTGCACCAGGAGTTCACGACGGGACCGGTGGTGGACGTCCTCGTCGCCGAGTCCGAGACCGCCCACCTGGTCGTCGTCGGCCACCGGCCGCGGAGCGCGTTCGCCGAACTGGTCAGCGCACCGACGGCGCTCGCGGTGAGCACCCGCGCGCGGTGCCCCGTCGTGGCCGTTCCCGCCGGTGTCCGCTCCTTCGACCAAGACCACCCGGTGGTGGTCGGCGTCCACGACGGCGACGACGTGCCGGACCTGCTGGAACTGTCATTCGCCGAGGCGGCGGCGCTCGACACGGGCGTCATCGTCGTCCGGTGCGCGCCGCGGTCGGACGACACCGCGTCCGACGTGATCCGCGACGCGATCTCCGCGGTGGCGAACCGGCACCCCGGTGTGCGGGTGCGCACGGAACTGATCGACGGCTCGCCCGGCAAGGGGCTGGCGTGGCACGCGCACTTCGGCTCCGCGGTGGTCGTGGGCTCGCACGGCGGCCTCCGCTCGGTCGGCCGGACCCTGTTGCGCCGCAGCACGATCCCGGTGCTGCTGGTCGGCTCGCACGCACTCGTCCCGCACCGACCGGTGCCCACCCGCGACGGCAACTAGGAGTCCACCATGCGCGCGGAAGACATCATGTCCAGCCCAGTCGTCAAGGTCCGGCCCGAAACGCCCGCCAAAGCCGCGACCGCGCTGTTGGCCGCCCACGGCTTCACCGCTCTCCCCGTGGTGGACCAGGACGACCGGCTGCTCGGCATCGTGACCGAGGCCGACCTGATGCGGGACCGGATCCTGCCCGACCCCCGTGCCCACATCTGGCGCGACCGGGAACCCATTGCGCACCCGCACGCCCCCGACACGGTCGAGCGGGTGATGAGCACCCCGGCCATCGGGATGACGCGGCACACCGACGCGGCCGAACTGGCGAAGGTGATGCTGCGGGACGACGTCCGCAGCATCCCGATCCTCGACGGGCAACGGGTCGTCGGCATCGTCACCCGCCGCGACCTGCTGCGGACCATCGCCCGCGACGACCTCGCGATCGTCGCCGACGTGCGCCACCAGCTGGCCGCCTACGCGGGTGGGGACCGGTGGACGGTGACCGTGGCCGACGGGGTCGTGCGGATCCTCGACGAGTTCGACGACGACACCGACCGGCACGTCGCGACGGTGCTGGCACGGGCCGTGCCCGGCGTCCAGGCGGTCGAGGTCACCGTGCGGGCCGACCAGTCGGTCTGAGCACTGAGCACTGAGCACCACCGCACCGGTCCCGGTGGGCGGAAACGCCCGCAGGGACCGGTTTTCGCGTGTCAGTCGACGGCGGCCAGCATGTCGGCGGGGCTGTCCGCGTTGCCGCGCCCGGAGGCGGTCGTCATCGCGTCGTGCCCAGCGGACTCGACCAGTCCGGGTGAGGTGTGCCGAAGACGGCGTCGGCTCGGACGCGCGGGGTGCTCACCGCACGCCGAAACGCGCGCCCCGGTTGGGAGCGCGCGTCGAGGCGAACGGGTGGTCAGAGCAGCCAGCGGTTGGCGCGGACGAACTCGAGGTCCGCCCAACTCCGGCCGAGGCCCCAGGTGCGCCCGGCGAGCGCGACCGCGACCACGATCAGCGCCAGCGCGTAGACGACGTGGTAGTCGACCAGCGGGTTGGTGGACCCGCTCGGCGTGCCCGCCGAGGTGTGCTGGGCCAGCGGCCACTCGGCGATCCACATCAGCGCCATCATCACGGCCCCGGCGACGGCCGAGATCCGCAGCGCCACACCGAGCAGCACGGCGACGCCGACACCGGCGAGGCCGAGCATGAACAGCGCGTCCACCACCGGCGATCCGGCCATGGCGCGCAGCACCGACTGGAACGGGCCGACGTCGACGTGTCCGAGGAACCCCTTGGCGGGTGACCCGCCGTTGATCCAGGCGTTACCGGACTGGGTGGCGTAGCCGAGCCCGAACAGCTTGTCGAGGAACGCCCACAGGAACAGGGAGCCGACGGCGATCCGCAGCACGGCCAACGCCTTGCCGGTGCCCGTCGACGCCGGGGTCGGGATCGCGGTGCTGGGCTTCACTTGGTGCTTGAGGGACATGGCGTGGCCTCCTTGGCTCGTCCACAGTGTTCGTCGTCGCACGGTGGTCGTGCCGGTGCCGAAGGTCCCGATCGCACGGGGGACTTCAGCGTCCATCCTCTGTGGATGGTCAGTTCGAGCGCACCACGGCGACGGGGCACGGCGAGTGGTGCACGAGCGCCTGGCTGGTCGAGCCCAGCAGCATCCCGGTGAACCCGCCCCGCCCGTGGGTGCCCACCACGAGCAGTCGCGCGTGCTGGGCGGCTCGCACGAGGGCGCGGACCGGCCGGTCGCGCACGACCACGCGCTCCACCACGACGTCGGGGTACTTCTCCTGCCACCCGGCCATGCGCTCGGCGAGCGACCGCTGCTGCTCGTCCTCGATCTCGGACCAGTCCATCGAGAACCGCGTGGCCTGGAAGGCGCTCTCGACCAGGACATCGGTCCACGACAGCACGGCGGTCAGCGGCGCTTCGCGCATCGACGCGGCCTCGAAGGCGAACGCGATGGCCGACTCGCTCGCCGGGGACCCGTCGACGCCGACGACCACCCGTCCGCTGTCCGTCGTCCGGTTGCGCACGACCACGACCGGGCAGCGCGAGTGCGCGGTGAGCGCGGCGGCCGTCGAACCGAGCAGCAGGCCGGTGAAGCCGCCGAGGCCGCGGGAGCCCACCACGACGGTCCTGGCGCCCTCGCTCTCGTCGACCAGCAGCGGGATCGCCTGGCCGGAGAACAGCGACGTCTCCACCGCGATGCCGGGAGCGACCGTGTGAGCGACGGCTTCCGCCTCGTCGAGCCAGAGCCTGCCCTGCGCGTCGAGCGCCGCGAGGACCTCACTCGCGTTCACGATCATGTTCGGGTAACCGGTGGCGGGCAGGAAGTAGGCGTGCACGAGCCGCAGGGGCAGGTGGTGACGAGCGCACTCGTCCGCGGCCCAGGTCACGGCGTCGAGCGCGGAGGGTGAACCGTCGACGCCGACGACGACGGGCGGTGCGACCGGGTTGCGGTCCATGGCGATCTCCTCGGGTGGGTGGTGGTTCCCACGCTAGGGAGGGCCCCTGGCAGGGTCTGCCGCCCGAAGTCACCCGACGCACGGCCGGATGGCGCACTGGCCAGGGTCTTTGGTCTCTGTCCCCCGACGCCTCGCGCGAGCACGGTGTGGTCGACGAGGGCGTACCGTGCGACCCGAGGAGGTGCATGCCTGATGGTGACCAAGGTTTTCCTGGTGGACGACCACGAGATCGTCCGCCGCGGTATCGCGGACCTCCTGAGCGACGAATCCGACCTGGTGGTCGTCGGCGAGGCCGCGTCGGTGACCGAGGCGCTCACCAGAGTGCCCGCGACCGGCCCCGACGTGGCCGTGCTCGACATCAGGCTGCCCGACGGCAACGGCATCGAGCTGTGCCGCGAACTGCGGTCCCGGCTGCCCGACCTGCGGTGCCTGATGCTGACGTCCTTCACCGACGACGAGGCGCTGTTCGACGCGATCATGGCCGGGGCGTCCGGGTTCGTGCTCAAGCAGATCCTCGGCCACGACCTGGTCCACGCCGTCCGCACCGTCGCTTCAGGACAGTCGCTGCTGGACGCCCGCACGACGTCCGCGCTGCTGAACCGGATCCGCCGCGAACGCGGCCAGGGCGACCCGGTCCGCACCCTGTCCGACCAGGAGCGCGCGGTGCTGGAGCTGATCGGCGACGGCCTGACCAACCGCGAGATCGCGGAACGGATGTCGTTGGCGGAGAAGACCGTCAAGAACTACGTGTCGCACCTGCTGGCCAAGCTCGGGATGCAGCGCCGCACCCAGGCCGCCGTGCTGGCCACCCAGTTGCGCAGGCCGCCCACCGAGGACCGGTAGTCCTCAGCGCAGCGGCACCCGCCAGGTCAGCCGGGTGCCGCCCGCGGGCTCGGACGTCACGGTGAGGGACCCGCCGAGCCCGGCTGCCCGCTGGTCCAGGTTGCGCAGCCCGCTGCGCGCGACCTCGTCCGGCATGCCGACACCGTTGTCGACCACCGAGATGACCAGTTCGTCGGTGGCCTCCACCGTCACCACCAGTTCGGTCGCGTGGGCGTGCCTCAGCGCGTTGCTGACCGCCTCTCCCACCACGGCCACGGCATGCTCGCCGATCTCGTCGGACACGGAGTTGTCCACCGTGCCGGACATCCGCACGGCGGGTGACAACGGCGCCTCCGCGCTCAGGTCCGCGATCAGGTCGAGCAGCCTGCGACGAAGACCTACGCCAGTCTCCCCGGCGTCCTGCAGGTCGAAGATGGATGTGCGGATCTCCAGCACCGTCTGGTCGAGCTGTTCGACCGCCGTGCGCACCCTGGCCCTGATGTCGCCGTCCGGCAACCGCCGCACCGTGCCCTGCAGGCTCAGACCGGTGCTGAACAGCCGTTGGATGACGTGGTCGTGCAGGTCGCGGGCGATCCGGTCGCGGTCGGCCAGCACGTCGAGCAGTCGCTGCGAACGCTGCTTGTCGGCCAGTTCCAGTGCGAGCGCGGCCTGGTCGGCGAAGTAGGCGAGCACCGGCACCTGGTCCGGCTGGAACAGCACCTCACCTTTGTGCCGCGCGGCGAGGAGCACACCGGTCACCACCGCTCCCACCCGCATCGGCACCGCCACACCGGGGCCGAACACCTCGGTCACGTCGCCGAGGTGGCCTTCGAGGTCGTCGACCAGCTTCGGGGTGCCGCTGCGCAGCACCTCCTGCACCGCCGAGTCCCCCACCGCGAGGTCCGCGCCGACGAGGTGCTCGACCGACATGCCCGCCGCGGCGGTGACGTGGGGTGTGTGCTCGTCGTCACCCAGGACGATCAGCGCGCAGTCGGCGCCGAGCAGCTCCAGCGTGCGCTGCGCGATGAGCTGGAGCGCGACCTCGCCCGACGCGCCGCCGAGCAACTCGGAGTTGATCTCCGCGGTGGCTTCCATCCACCTCTCGCGTGTCCGGGACCGCTCGAACAGCCTGGCGTTCTCGATCGCCACGCCCGCCGCGGCGGCCAGCGCCTGCAACACGACCTGGTCGTCGACGGTGAACTCGGCGGCGCCCTTCTTCTCGGTCATGTAGAGGTTGCCGAACACCTCGTCGCGCACCCGCACCGGAACACCGAGGAAGCTGTGCATCGGCGGGTGGTTCGCGGGGAAGCCGACCGAGGCCGGGTGCTGGGACAGGTCCAGGAGCCTGATCGCCCTCGGATCCTCGATCAGCAGCCCCAGCAGGCCCTTGCCCTCGGGCAGGTGGCCCATGTGCTCGCGGGTGTCGCCGTCGATGCCGACGTAGACGAACTCCGACAGGCCGTCCCTGGCGCCGAGCACGCCCAGCGCGCCGTAGCGGGCGCCCACGAGGTCGACCGCGGCCTGGACGATCCGCTGGAGGGTCGAGTCGAGTTCCAGGCCTGCGCCGACCGCGAGCACGGCGTCCAGCAAGCCTTGCACGTGGGTGCTGGTCCGGTCTATCTCGACGAGCCGTTCCTGGACCTCTTCCAGGAGTTCGGCGAGGCGCAGCCCGGCGAGGCTGCCCCTGATGGCCTCACGGGCCGTGGGATCGGGATTCTGCGGTGACATCGGCACTCCCGCCATAGACGACCACCCTCGCACGCCACGAGCGGACCACCAAGCCGAGCGGCCCTGACCGGCGGTGACCTTCGACCGTGTCCACCCGAGAAGGCGCGGCCGAGAGTGGGTGGGGACTACTCCAGAACGAAGGTGACCGCACCATGAGCGCAACGACTCCCGCACTCGGCCTGTCACGGGAGGAGGTCCACACCGTGCTGGAAACGGCTTCTCTCGCGCCCTCGGTGCACAACAGCCAGCCGTGGCGGTTCCTGGTGCGGCCCGACCGGATCGAGCTGCACGCCGACCCCGACCGGGCGCTGCCCGCGACCGATCCCGACGGGCGGGAGCTGCGGCTGTCCTGCGGCGCCGCCCTGCTGACGTTGCGACTGGCCCTGCGCGGCAGGGGGATCCGGCCGCTGGTCAGCCTGCTGCCCGGAGCGGACGCGCCGGGAGCGCTCGCGGTGGTCCGGCTCGGAGCCATGCGGCCGCCCGACGCCGAGGAGGTCGCGCTGCTGGCGGCGGCGAGGGTCAGGCGGACCAACCGGCGGCCGTTCGTCGACACCCCGGTGCCGACAGCTCACCGTGCGCTGCTGTCCCGTGCCGCGGACGCGGAGCGGTCGTGGCTGCACGTGGTGGAGGACCGCACCGAACGGGCGAAGCTGCAACAGCTCGTCCGGCGGGCACGGGAGGAGCAGGCCGCGGATCCATCGGTGCTGGCCGAACTCCGCTCGTGGACCGACCGGCGGCCCGGTGACGCGGGCGTCGGGATCGGGTCGGCTGGTCCGAGCCCCGAGTCGCAGGACGAGTGGGTGCTGCGCGACTTCGCTCCCGGCGCGACGCACGAACGCCCGCTGGGCAAGGACTACGAGTCCGACCCGCTGGTGGTCGTGCTCTGCTCGTACTACGACGGGCCGATGGCGGAACTCGTGACCGGGCAGGCGATGCAGCGCGTGCTGCTGACCGCGACGACCCTGGGGCTGTCGGCGTCGTTCCTGTCCCAGCCGATCGAGGTGCCGCACGTGCGCGAGGACCTCCGGAGGCTGCTCGGGGGCACGCTGGCGCCGCAGACCCTGCTGCGCCTGGGTTTCGGCTCCCCCGTTCCCGCGACGGCACGACGGCCGGTGGCCGACCTGCTGATGTCGCCGTGACTCACCCGCCGAGCAGGGTCCGCGCCTCGTAGGCGATCCGCAGGTCCTCCCGCGCGGTGACCACGACGGTCCGCACGGCCGCTCCGTGCGCCGTGATGTCGGCGTCACCCCGAACGGCGGCGTTGCGCCGGGGGTCGACGGCCACGCCGAGGAACGCGAGCCGTTCGGCCGCTCGACGGCGCACCAGCGCGGAGTGCTCGCCGACACCGCCGGTGAACGCGAGCACGTCCAGTCCCCCGGCCGCCACGGCCATCGAGCCGATCGCGCCCGCCAGCCGGTGCACGGAGACGTCGATCGCGAGCAGCGCGTCCGGGTCACCTCGCCGCGCGGCGGCCTCGACCTCGCGCATGTCGCCGGTGCCCGCCAGCGCCAGCAGTCCGGAGCGCTGCTCCAGCGCGGTGGCGACCTCGTGCGGCGACAGGTGTTCGTGCTCCTCGAGCCAGAGCACGAGTCCGGGGTCGACGGTGCCGGAGCGGGTCGCCATGACCAAGCCCTCCAGCGGGGTGAAGCCCATCGTCGTGTCGACGCCGCGGCCGTCCACGATCGCCGCGAGCGACCCGCCCGCGCCCAGGTGGCAGGACACGATCCGCGGTCCGCTCATGCGGGCGATCTCGGCCGCGCGGCGAGCGCAGTAGGCGTGGGACAGGCCGTGGAAACCGTAGCGCCGGATCGCGTACCTCTCCCGCCACTCGCGCGGGACCGCGTAGGTCGCGGCCGCCTCCGGGATCGTGCTGTGGAACGCGGTGTCGAAGCAGGCGACCGCGACGACGTCGGGCAGCAGCGCGGTGACGGCGTCGAGCGCGGCGAGTGACTTCGGCTGGTGCAGCGGGGCGAGATCGGTCAGGTCCGCCAACCGGCACCGCACCTCCTCGGTGATCCTGACCGCGCCGGTGTAGCTCGTTCCGCCGTGCACGACGCGGTGGCCGACGACGTCGGGAGCACCCCACCCGGAGAGGACCTCCGCGAGCCGTTCCGTCTCGATCCCGTTCACCCCCGCGGGCAGGTCCTCGCTCTGCTCCACGGAGTCGTGCTCGTCGAGCAGCCGCAGCTTGACGCTCGACGAGCCCGCGTTGACCACCAGCACGCGCACCGGCTCAGCCCTGTTCCGGCCAGGTCCAGCCCGAGATCGCCGGGTCGTCCTCGCCGTGCTCACGGGTGTAGGCGCGGGCGTCGAGCCGGGCGTCCTCCATCCGCTGGCGCAGCACCGCCGCGCGGCTGCCCAGCGACGGGACGCGGTCGATGACGTCCATGACCAGGTGGAAGCGGTCGAGGTCGTTGAGCATCAGGATGTCGAACGGGGTGGTCGTGGTGCCCTCCTCCTTGTACCCGCGCACGTGCAGGTTGTGGTGGTTGGCCCGCCGGTAGGTGAGCCGGTGGATCAGCGACGGATAGCCGTGGAAGGCGAAGATGACCGGCTTGTCGGTGGTGAACAGCGCGTCGAAGTCGCGGTCGGACAGGCCGTGCGGGTGTTCGGTGTCGGGCTCCAGCCGCATCAGGTCGACCACGTTGACGAACCGGACCTTCAGCTCGGGCAGGTGGGTGCGCAGCAGGTCCGTCGCCGCGAGCGCTTCCATCGTGGGCACGTCACCCGCGCACGCGATCACCACGTCCGGCTCGCCATCGGTGTTCCCGGCCCACGGCCAGATCCCGAGTCCCCGCGCGCAGTGCGCGACGGCCTCGTCCATGCCGAGGTAGGTCAGCGCGGGCTGCTTCCCGGCGACGATGACGTTCACGTAGTGCTTGCTGCGCAGGCAGTGGTCGGCCACCGACAGCAGGGTGTTGGCGTCCGGCGGCAGGTACACCCGGACGATCTCGGCCTTCTTGTTGACGACGTGGTCGAGGAATCCGGGGTCCTGGTGGGAGAACCCGTTGTGGTCCTGGCGCCACACGTGCGAGGACAGCAGGTAGTTGAGCGACGCGATCGGTGCGCGCCACGGGATCCCGCGCGTCGTCTTGAGCCACTTCGCGTGCTGGTTGAGCATCGAGTCGACGATGTGGATGAACGCCTCGTAGCAGTTGAACAGCCCGTGCCGCCCGGTCAGCAGGTAGCCCTCCAGCCAGCCCTGGCACAGGTGCTCGGACAGCACCTCCATCACGCGGCCGTCCGGCGCGAGGTGGTCGTCGCCGGGGAGCGTCTCCGCGTTCCACGCGCGGTCGGTCACCTCGAACACCGCGGAGAGCCGGTTGGACGCGGTCTCGTCCGGGCCCATGATCCGGAACCGGTCGGGGTTGCGGGTGATGATGTCGCGCAGGAACCCGCCGAGCACCTTCGTGGCCTCGCTGGACTCGACGGCGTGGTGCTCGACCGGCACGGCGTGGTCGCGGAAGTCGGGCATCGTGAGGTCGCGGCGCAGCAGTCCGCCGTTGGCGTGCGGGTTGGCGCTCATCCGCCGGGTCCCGTGCGGCGCGAGCGCGCGCAGTTCCGGGATCAGCCTGCCGTCGGCGTCGAACAGCTCCTCGGGCCGGTAGCCGCGCATCCAGGCTTCGAGCTGGTCGCGGTGCTCGGCGTTGGTGCGGGTGGCGGCGAGCGGGACCTGGTGGGCGCGGAACGTGCCCTCGACCGGCATCCCGTCGACCACCTTCGGCCCGGTCCAGCCCTTCGGCGTGCGCAACACGATCATCGGCCACAGTGGACGGTCATGCGGACCGTCGGTCTCGCGGGCTTCGCGTTGGATGGCGGCGATGTCGTCGAAAACCCCATCCAAAGTGGACGCGAGGAGTTCGTGGACCGCCATGGGGTCGTCACCCGCGACGAAGTGCGGGGTGTAGCCGTAGCCGCGCATCAATGCGGCCAGTTCGTCGTCGGGGATCCTGGCCAGCACCGACGGGTTGGCGATCTTGTAACCGTTGAGGTGCAGCACGGGCAGCACCGCGCCGTCGGTGGCCGGGTTCAGGAACTTGTTCGAGTGCCAACTGGCGGCCAGCGGTCCGGTTTCCGCCTCGCCGTCGCCGATCACGCACAGCACCTTCAGGTCCGGGTTGTCGAACGCCGCGCCGAACGCGTGCACGAGTGCGTACCCGAGTTCACCGCCCTCGTGGATCGAACCCGGCGTTTCCGGTGCCACGTGGCTGGGGATGCCGCCGGGGAAGGAGAACTGCCGGAACAGTCCGCGCATCCCGTCGACGTCCTCGGTGATCGACGAGTAGACCTCGCTGTACGTGCCTTCCAGGTAGGCGTTGGCCACCAGGCCCGGACCACCGTGACCGGGACCCGTCACGTACAGCGCGTTCAGGTCCCGCTCGTTGATCACCCGGTTCAGGTGCGCGTACAGCAGGTTCAGCCCCGGTGTGGTTCCCCAGTGCCCGAGCAGTCGGGGCTTCACGTGCTCGGACAGCAGCGGTTCGCGGAGCAGCGGGTTGTCCAGCAGGTAGATCTGCCCGACCGACAGGTAGTTCGCCGCCCGCCAGTAGGCGTCGATCAACTCCAGGTCCGACCGCGTGCGGTGGAGTGCCAGTTCGGTGAGCGTCACGGAAGTACCCCTCGTCAGATGGTCGCGTCACCTCCACAGTCGTCCTCTTCCGATGTGGTGATCAGTACCCGTGGTCCTCATCAGGTGGGGGCTTAAGACCCCGGCCGCCTACCCGGTGAGCCGTTCACGCCTGCCGTTGATCGTCGAAGCCCTGCGAGCGGACTACGCCGGACGGGTTCGATCTCGTGGACATCTGCTCCGCGGGGCCCAGGAGTGTCAGGATGAGTGGCGCGCGCGTGGTACTCCCGCCCGGTGCGCAGGGTTCGCCCCGGTCCCCGGCGGACAGCAACATCAGTGCTGTCCGCGAGAGGTGTTGGCGATGTCAGAGCCCGAACCCGTCCCCGCCGAAAGCGCCTTGCCTGCTGAGCGCAGCGGCCTGCGCTCGGTCCCTGCACGGGTGATCGTCGCCGATGTCGTGGCCGTCCAGGACCTGACCCGGCGCCTGCGGGCCGTGGACTACCGCTACGGCGGAGGACGGTGCCACGACGTCGTGATGGCCGCGCTTCCCACCGCCCTCGCGTTGCTCGACGTCCCATCGACCGAGCACGTCCGCAACGACCTGCTCACGGCGGTGGCCGACCTGCACGCCCTGGCGGGATGGGTCAGCTTCGACATCGGTCTGGTCGACGACGCACTGGGCCAGTTCGCTCATGCCCTTGAACTGGCCGGAGAGGCCGGTGACGACGAACTGATCGCCGGTGTGCACTACCGGCTCGGACGGGTGTACCTGCACTACAACGCATTGAGCAGGGCATCAGCCGAGTTCGAGTTGGGTGAGGTGGCAGCGCAGCGCTGCGGCTCCGCACTGGCGTTGGCGATCCTGTGCGTCAACCAGGCCTGGGCGCGGGCGAGGATGGGGATGCGGGACGACACCACGGCACTGGTGCGGCGCGCGGATGACGAGTT
>JBDSAJ010001063.1:0-4843 GCA_039922235.1 Umezawaea sp. | reverse complement strand
GCGACCGCAAGCCGTACCTCGTCGCCCTCATCACCCTCGACGCCGAAGAGCTGCTGCCGTGGGCCGAGCACGAGGGCATCAAGGGCACCTTCGCGGAACTCGTGCGGCACCCCGACGTCGTCGCCATGGTGCAGGGCATCGTCGACGAGGCCAACACCCACTTCGTGCGGGACTCGCAGGTCAAGAAGTTCACCATCCTCGACCGCGACCTGTCGCAGGAGGACGGTGAGCTGACGCCCACCCTGAAGGTGAAGCGCAAGGTCATCCACACCCTCCACGAAGACCTCTACCAGGGTTTGTACGGCTAGGTGCCCGGAACGCTGGGCACACCCGGTGTGCCCAGCGTCACCGTTGCACGAAGTTGATCAAGGGGTCATGCTCGGGTGTCCGCGCGCCGAGCACAGGGACCTTTCTTGCTCTTCTTCTTACCTGACAAGCGTATGGTCGCCTGACCATGTCCGACGACCTAGCCGAGTTCCGCCGCTGGATCCTCGCCGTCCTCGACGGCGTCGGCGCGGACTCCATCCGCCAGATCCGCTACCTCCGCTCCGTCGGCGTCGGCGTCGACGAACTGGTGCTCGAACTCGACGACGCCGTCGTCACCGCCCAGGCCAAGCGCCGGGAAGGGTTGCTGGGCAACGAGGAGCTGGAACTCATCGAACGCGTCGGCGACCAGGTCGACGCCATGCCACCCAGTCCTGGTCCACTGTGGACCGAAGCCGCGCTGGGCGAAGCGCCCGAATGGCGCGAACTGCGCGAAGCGGCCACCGTCGCCCACACCGCACTGGCCCGGCTTTGGACGGAGGGGTAGGACGTGCGACCTGCGTTCGGTCAGGTCATGAGCGCGGCGGTGCTGTCGTCCCGCGGACGATGAGCTGCGTCGGCAGCACCACGTGCGGTGCCGGGGTGTCGGTGGTGTCGAGCCAGTCCAGCAGCATGGCGACCGCGGTTCGGCCTGCCGACGCGAGTGGCATCCGCACGGTGGTCAGCGCCGGTGACGTGAGGGACGCGTAGGTGAGGTTGTCGAAGCCGGTCACGCTGACGTCGCCCGGAACGGACACGCCCCGGTCCCGCAGTCGGGTCAGCACGCCCAGTGCCATGACGTCGTTGTAGGCCATGATCGCGGTGACGTCGGCGGCCAGCGCGAGGTCGGCTGCTTGCAGGCCACCTTCGTAGCGCGGGGGGAACGGGCCCAGTTCGATCAGATCCACGCCGAGGCCTTGGCGGCGTTGCCCGGCGGACCAGGAGGTGTGGGGGCCGTCCAGGTAGGCGATGCGGGTGTGGCCGAGCGCGGTCAGGTGGGCGATGACCTGTCGGACGCCGTCCGCGCTGTCCATCACGGTGCTGGGGATGCCGGGCAGCCGGTGGTCGAGCAGGACGACCGGGGTGTCCGCCAGTGTGCTGAGCTGCGCGTCGGTGAGGCCGGGGGAGCAGAGGAGCAGGCCGTCGACCTGCTTGGCCATGGCCTGCACCAGTTTGATCTCGGAGCCGGGGTCCTCGTCGCTGTCCGCCACGAAGACGGCGTGGTCCGACTGGGCCGCGCGGCTGCGCGCCGCCTTGAGGATGCCGGTGTAGAACGGGTTGTCGAGGTCTGGGACGACGATGCCGATGTTGCCGGTCTTGCCGGTGATCAGGCCTCGCGCCGCGCGGTTGGGCTGGTAGCCGAGTTCGGAGGCCGCGGCCAGCACTCGGGACCGGGTGTCGGGTCGCACGAGGCCGGGCGAGGACAGTGCGCGCGACACCGTCGCTACCGACACGTGCGCCTTGCGGGCCACATCGCGGATGGTGGTCGTCACGGGGTGTCATCCAACCTTAATTGTGACGAATGCTCGTGATTGGGGTGCCGTTGAACCGATTTCGGCGGAGCCCCGTTTCTCAGGTGCAGGTCACGCGGAACCGCGGGGCTTCCCAAACGTCTAGGAGAGCCGGCCATGGGCACCAGCCGCGTTCCACCCGCCGCCGTGGCCGTTGCCGAACAGGCCTTGGCGATCACTTCAGGTCATGGCCGTTGACCTCCGCGCGGCACCACAGGAGTTCGAGCTGAACGAGACGACGATGCACCGAGAGCCCCTGCCTCCCGAAGCCGCACTCAACGGCCGTCCCGACGGCGGCGACCTCCTGCTCCAGCGCACGCTCAGCCGGGTCCGGCGGGAGCAGGCGCGCGAGGGCAGGCGGCGGCAGAGCTTCGCCGTCGTGGTGTCGACGAGCCTGCTGGCGGCGGCGCTCGCGGGCGGCGTGGTGATCGGCAGGCACCTGACCGAGGACTCGACCGAGCTGGTGGTCGCCGGGATCGCCAACGGCACCAGCCTCAATGCGGTGATCACGCCTGCCGAGGGCTGGTCGCGGCTGCGGGTGAACGTCAAGGGCGTGCCGCCCGGCGAGCAGTGCTGGCTCGTCGTCACCGACGTGCGCGGCAACCGGTTCATCGCGGGGAGCTGGGTCGCGGGGACGGGGGAGCCCGGCCGCGGCGTCACGCTCGACGCGGCCGCGCTGGTCGACGAGGACGACCTGAGGTCCGTCAGCGTGGAGACGCACGACGGCCGGGTGCTGGTGTCCGCTCCCGCCTAGTTTTCCGCGGGGGAGTCGACTCAGGCACGTCGGTGTTGGTTAGCTGTCGCCGTGCTCCGAACGATGCCGCTCGCGATCATCCTCCTCGTGGTGGCGTGCACGGCACCCGGCGAGGACCACTTCATCGGCATCGAGCAGGTGCAAGTCGCCTCGGGCGGTGGTGTTCCCGGACCCGACGCGTCGACCGGCACGTTTACGGAGTCGTGCGGCCGCAACGCCGAACGGCACCTCAACGCGGACAACGCGGTCATCTCGCCAGGTCTGCGCAACGGCGCCCACCACACGCACGAGTACGTCGGCAACCTGTCCACGGACGCCTTCTCGACCCCGAAGAGCCTGGTCGCCGCCCGGAGCACCTGCGCCAACGGCGACCTGTCCGCGTACTTCTGGCCCGTGCTGCGGCTGACCGACGCCGTCGGCCACGACGCCCACGCTGAGGGCGGCGGCGTGCACGGCAACACCGGCGAGGTGCTGCCACCGGAGTCGGTGGCCATCACCTTCACCGGCAGCCCGACGAGCAAGGTCGTACCGCTGCCCCGGTTCCTGCTCACGATCACCGGCAACCCGTCGGCCGCGACCAGCGAGGGCCTGAACGCCAACGCGAAGTGGGGCTGCACCGGGTTCGCCGAGCGCTTCACGGACAAGTACCCGCGCTGCCCCGCTGGCAGCGCGGTGACGCGCACGTTCGACTTCCCCGGCTGCTGGGACGGCCGCAACGTGGACAGCGCGTCGCACCGCGACCACATCGTCCCTGCCCAGGCCGACGACGTCTGCCCGCCTGCGACGTTCGCGGTGCCGCGGCTCCGGCTGGTCGTCACCTACGCCGTGCCCGCGGGCCGCCCGTTCGCCGTGGACAGCTTCCCCGAGGAGCGCCGGGACCCGATCACGGACCACGCGATGTTCGTCAACGCCTTCCCGGACGCCCTGATGGCCGAAGTGGCGGCCTGCCTCAACGAGGGTCGCACCTGCGGTTGACAATGCCGTCGGAATACTTCGACGGTTTCGTGAACCACCAGGGCCTCACATCCGTGTGTGCGGTGACAGGGTGACGAGAGGAGTGGGTGGATGGCGGCACTGTGGTCCCGCAAACGGGAGGCCGCGGCCGACGAGGCGCTGATCCGATCGCTCTACGAGGAGCACGGTCGGGCTCTGCTGGCCTACGCGACGCGGTTGACCGGCGACCGGGCGGCTGCCGAGGACGTGGTCCAGGAGACCCTCCTCAGGGCCTGGCGCCACCCCGACGCGCTCGTCAACGGGAAGGGCTCGGTGCGCGGCTGGCTGCTCACCGTCGCCCGCAACATCGTGACCGACCGCATCAGGGCCAAGGCGGCGCGACCGCAGGAGGTCGCGGAGTCGCCGACGACCCCTCCGATCGAACGCGATCACGCCGATTCGGTGGTGAACTCCGTCGTCGTGCTCGAAGCACTCGACCAGCTGTCCGCCGACCACCGCGACGTCCTGCGGGAGATCTACTTCAACGGGCGCAGCGTCACGGAGGCGGCCGAAGCGCTCGGCGTGCCACCGGGCACGGTGAAATCCAGATCCCACTACGCCTTGCGCGCGTTACGCGAGACGTTCGCCGGACAACAGGTGGCCTTGAAGGGGGTGGCCGGATGACCACGCAGCACGATCCACAACTGCTGGGCGCCTACGTGCTGGGAGCCTTGGACGAGCAGGAGGCGCGCACCGTGGAGGAGCACCTCTCCCGCTGCCCGGCGTGCCGGGGTGAGCTCGACGAGCTGAAGGCCATGGAGGCCTACCTCGGCGATGTCCCGCCGGAGGCGCTGCTCGACGGACCGCCGGAAGGCGGCGACCTGCTGTTGCAGCGCACGCTGCGGCAGATGCGGACGGAACGCGGTGGCGCGGTCCGCCGCAGGCAGTTCGCCCTCGGTGCGGCAGCCGCCGTCGTGGCCGCCGTCGTGCTCGGCAGCGGTGTCGTGGTCGGCCGCAGCACCGCGCCCGTCACGGACGCGCTGCCCGGTCCCACGTCGTCGGCCTCCACGTCGCCCTCGGGCACGAAGGCGGCCACGTTCACCGACCCGAACACCGGCGCCCGCATGACGATCCAGGTGAAGCCCGCCGCGGGCTGGGTCCGGGTGAACGCCTCGATCGGCGGGATCCCGCAGAACGAGAAGTGCCGGTTGTTCGTGGTGGCCAAGGACGGCCACCGCGAGGAGATCGGCAGCTGGCTGGTCTCGAAGGCCGGGGAGGCCGACGGCACGAACCTCGACGGTTCGGCCCTGATCGCCCCGAACGACGTGGCCGCGGTCGAGGT
>JBDSAJ010001062.1:0-2720 GCA_039922235.1 Umezawaea sp. | reverse complement strand
GGCCTGTGCCGACCCGGCGGCCAGGACGTTCCCCTCGGCAGCCTGCGCTGTTCCGGCAGCCATGGTGATCGTTGCCGCGGCAACGACCATCGCGCCTGCTCCGGCCAACCAGCGCACCTGTCGTGTTTCACGCATTCGTCTGTTCCTGTCGTTCGCAGGGAACGGTCGACGAAGTGACCCGTGGGCGGGGGAAGACGGGGACGACGACCGCATGGCACGCCCTTGAGCAGGCGCTCCACGTCTTCCGAGGCTATTGATGATCCGAGATGTCCGAAATAGACCAGATGCCCCAGTGCCCTGCTCGTCCCTACTGCACCGGGGCCACGACGATCGTCGGGATACCACCGGAGGTACGCCTCCGACCGTGAACCAGTAACGAACAGGGCCGAAAGTCTCAAGAATCCAGTGTTTCTTTAACAGTGTCAGCATCCGGAATTCGACGGAACATCCCCGAACGGCTGTACCGGAGCACTGTTTACCCCCAGTAAGGTCGCTTCCGCTGAAGTTCCTTCTGAACGGAGTGGGTAATGGTCGGCCAGACCACCGAAACGGCCGAGGAGTTCGCCGAAACACTGCGGGCCGCGATACGCGCGAAAGGCCTCAGCCTCGATCGCATTCGACACCGGCTGCACATGCGGGGCGCGCCGATCAGCATCACGGCGTTGAGCTACTGGCAGTCGGGCAGGCGCAGACCGGAAAGACCGGATTCCCTGCTCGCGTTGGGCCACCTCGAAGACGTGCTCGACCTGCCGGAAGGCACCTTGAGCCAGCTGCTCGGCCCGCCGCGACCGCGCGGACGTGGCCGGGTCCGCCAGGTAGAACCGCAGGTGCAGGACGTAGGCCGGGACAACGTCCGGCTCGCCCAGCTGCTCGCGGGAGTCGACACCAGCTCCGACACCGGGCTGAGCCGGATCTCCCAGCAGGACCGCGTCGAGATCGGCGCCGAAGGCGGGACCCGGAGACTGCGCTCCCGGCAGACGCTGCGGGCCGACCGGAGTGGGGTGGACCGGTGGGTATTGGTCTACGACACGGACGCGCCGGGCAACCCGCTGCCGTCCATCGGGATGCTCCGCTCGTGCAGGCTCGGCAGGTTGATAGCCGACCCCACCAGCGGCATCCTGGTCGCCGAACTCCTGTTCCCGAGACCGATGCGCCAGGGCGAGACCCTGGTGCTGGAGTACGAGCTGCTGCAGGGCGAGGCGCCCTACCCCGCCATCGAGACCTCGCACTTCCGCCGGTTCCGCCTCCCCGTCCGGGAGTACGCGCTGGAGGTCAGGTTCGACAGCCGCTGCGTGCCCGCCAAGTGCGAGCAGTTCTCCACCCCGGACCTCGCCAGCGGTGCCGAGATCACCGTGGACGACTGGGGCTACGCCCACGCGAAGGCACGCGACTTCGGCCCCGGAATCTTCGGCATCCGCTGGGAATGGTCGTACAACTAATACGAACGGGGCAGGTTCAGGGTGTGCTGCGCCACATAGTTGAGGATCATTTCCCGGCTCACCGGGGCGATTCGCGAAATACGTGACGCGGTCAGCAGCGAAGCGAGTCCGTACTCGGTCGCGAGGCCGTTGCCGCCGTGCACCTGGATGGCCAGGTCGACGGCCGTGGAAACCGCTTCCCCGGCCGCGTACTTGGCCATGTTGGCCGACTCGCCAGCCGCCCGGTCCTGCCCCGCGTCGTACAGCGCCGCCGCTTTCTGCGTCATCAGCCGGGCGAGTTCCACCTGGATGGCGCACTGGGCGAGGGGGTGGGACAACCCCTGGTGGGTGCCGATGGGCGCGCCCCAGACCGAACGGGTGCGCGCGTACTCGGCCGCCTTGTCCAACGCGAGGCGGGCCATACCGGTGGCGAACGAGGCCGCCATGATGCGCTCCGGGTTGAGCCCGGCGAACAGCTGGGCCAACCCGGCGTCCTCCGACCCCACGAGGACGTCCGACGGCAGCCGCACGTCGTCGAAGAACAGCGTGAACTGCTTCTCCGGCGAGACGATGTCCATCTCGATGTGCTGGTAGGTCAGGCCGGGCGCGTCCGTCGGCACGATCATCAGCGCGGGCCCGGCAGGGCCGATCGCCACGACCAGCACGGCCTGGACCTCGTCCACGCCGGAGATGTAGTACTTGCCGCCGCTGAGGACCCACCCGTCGCCGTCGCGGCGCACCTTGGTCGCCAGCTTGTGCGAGTTCGACCCCGCGTCGGGCTCGGTGATCGCGAACGCCATCTTCGTGGTGCCCTCGGCGAAGCCTGGCAGCCACCGCTGCTTCTGCTCGGCGGTGCCGAACCGGGCGATCACCGTCGCGCAGATCGCGGGCGACACCACCATGAGGAGCATGGGGCTCCCCGCTCTGGCGAGTTCTTCACAGACAGCGGCGAGGTCGCCGATGCCCCCACCCCCGCCGCCGTACTCCTCCGGCACCGCCACCCCGAGGTAGCCCAGCTTCCCCGCCTCGGCCCACAGCTCGTCGGTCTTCTCGCCCGCGCGGGCCTTCGCGGTGAAGTACGCGTGCCCGTAGCGGGAACCGAGGTCCGCCACGGCCGCGCGCAACGCCCTGCGCTCGTCGGTCTCGGTGAAGTTGACGGTCATCTCATGCCTCCGCGATTACGGCCAGCACATCGCCGGCGTTGACCTGCTGCCCCTGGGCGATGCGCAGTTCGGCCACCGTGCCCGCGGCAGACGCGAGGACGCGGTGCTCCATCTTCATTGCTTCCAGCACGAGCAGCTC
>JBDSAJ010001061.1:0-4618 GCA_039922235.1 Umezawaea sp. | reverse complement strand
CGCGTGCACGCGGTCGTCGAACAGCCCGGCGCGGTCGTCAGGACGGCCGACGGCCGCCTCGCCGTGCCGGTGCGAGCCCGTGCCGAGGACGAGGAATCCGACGTCCTGCTCCTCCGCGAGGTCCTTGCCGACCGCGAAGCAGTCGGCGGGCGGCAGATCCGGGTGGACCAGTTCCACTCGGGCGGTCAGCGCGCCGGCGGCGGCTCGCAGCCAGCCGGCGACGAGCGCCGGGAGGGGCAGTTCGGGGTCCGAAGTGGACCGGACGGCCGACAGGGCCACCGGCACATCCACGCCGTATCCGCGAAATGTCCCGGAGTTGTCCGGGCCGATGGTCCTCCGACCGGACGGATCACCCGCGATCACCACCCAGTGCGGCGAGCTGTCCGCCAGTTCCCGCACCGCTGCGAGGCAGGCCGCGCGCAACGGTTCGGTCTCGTCCACGGCACCGCCGACCAGTTCGGGTACCAGCAGAGGCGGGTGCGGCAGCACCGCCAGACGTCGGATCACACCTCGTGACGCTACCCATCTTCGACACCGCAGTACCGGGCTGAGCTCTGACCTGTTTGAATGCGCGCGGGGTACTGGAGACGATGAGACGGTCCAGGTACTCGGTGCTGGGCCCCGCCGGTGGCGGGGCGCCCGTGGTTGGCACGGGCACCACGAAGTGGGCAGGCGAGGAGGAAGCCGGCGATGACGGAGCACGAGACGACACCGGAGACCACTGGTGACAGTGGTGGAACGACAACGGTGGTCGAGGGAACGAAGCAGGAGAGCGCCCCGGTGGCCGCTCCGCCGGTCCCCGTGGCGTCGGACCACCCTGACCGCTGGGGACGCGTTGACGCGGACGGCACCGTCTACGTCAAGACGGCCGACGGCGAGCGCGTAGTCGGGTCCTGGCAGGCGGGCGAGCCCGAGGAGGGCCTCGCGCACTTCGCGCGCCGGTTCGACGACCTGCGGACCGAGGTAGAGCTGCTCGTGGCGCGGCTGTCCTCCGGCGCGGGCGACCCGAAGCACGCCCTCACGAGCGCGAAGCACGTGCAGGAGACGCTGAAGGAAGCGGCGGTCGTAGGCGACCTGGAGTCGCTGGCCAAGCGCGTCGACCACGTGCTGGCCAAGGCCGAGCAGGGCCTGGAGAAGGCCAAGGAGGCCAAGGAGGCCGCGCGCACCCAGTCCGTGGCGCGCAAGCAGGAACTGGTCGAAGAGGCCGAGACGCTCGCCAACGAGTCGACCCAGTGGAAGACCACCGGCGACCGCTTGCGGCAGATCCTCGACGAGTGGAAGACCATCCGCGGCGTCGACCGCAAGACCGACGAGCAGTTGTGGCGCCGGTTCTCCAAGGCGCGCGACGCCTTCAACCGGCGTCGTGGTTCCCACTTCGCGGACCTCGACCGCCAGCGCGGCGTGGCGAAGAGCCGCAAGCAGGAACTGGTCGAAGAGGCGGAGAAGCTCGTCCAGTCCGACGACTGGGGGCCGACCGCGGGCCGGTACAAGGACCTCATGGTCGAGTGGAAGGCCGCTGGGCGCGCCCCCAAGGAGGCCGACGACGTGCTCTGGCAGCGCTTCCGCGCCGCCCAGGACGCGTTCTTCGCCCGGCGCTCGGAGGCGTTCAACGAGCGTGACGCGGAGTTCTCGACGAACGCGCAGTTGAAGGAGGCCCTGCTCGCCGAGGCTGAGGCGATCGATCCGTCCGGGGATCTGGAGACTGCCCGTGGGCAGCTCTACAAGATCCAGGAGCGGTGGGACGCCATCGGGAAGGTGCCTCGCGAGCGGGTCCGTGACCTTGAGGGGAAGCTGCGGTCGATCGAGGAGAAGGTCCGGGGGGCGGTCGACGCGCAGTGGCGTCGGTCGGATCCCGAGGCTGAAGCTCGGGTGGCCCAGTTCCGGGAGCGGGTTGAGCAGTTCGAGGCTCAGGCTGAGAAGGCTCGGTCGAGTGGGGACAAGCGGCGGGCTGAGCAGGCTGAAGCTCAGGCCAAGCAGTGGCGGGAGTGGTTGTCCGCTGCTGAGGCTGCGGTGGCTACTCGGTAGGTTCTGGTTTTTGGCGGGCGCCTCTCTTTTTTGGGGGGCGCCCGTTTTGTTTTCAGGGGTGTGCCCCACCCCGATGGCGCGATTATCTCTATGTCTCCTTTTCTTTGTCAAGGCGGGAAAGATGCCTTGACAAAGAAAAGGAGACATGAAGGGCGCTTAGGATCGGGGTGAGGCGGGAGGTCTGGGCAACCGTCGGCGTTGAGTGCCGTCGTGGTCGAGTCTTCAAGCACAGCGGTGTCGGGTTGCCATTGCGGTCGAACTTCAGGCACAACGGCGTCGAGCGCCGTCATGGTCGAGCTTCAAGCACGAGAACCCAAGTCCAGCCTGGCCGAGCCAGTTGACGGACCACCGCACTGGCCAAGACGCCGGCTGGTTTTCCGCAGTACCCTCCCCACCCCGATCCCCAGCGCCTTCATGGGTTTCTTCTTTTGTCAAGGCATCTTTCCCGCCTTGACAAAAGAAGAAACCCATAGAAATAATTGCGCGAGCCGGGTGGGAAATACCTAGACCAGAACCCTCAAAGCCCAGGCCGCGACGCCGCCAACTTCAACCACTTCACCAACAACACAAGAACCGCCACCACAGCCAGAACCAACCCCGCCCCAGGACCAGGCCCCGGCGCATGACTGGTAGTCGTCTGCTGCGTCCAAATAGACAGCACCCCACTCACCGCCGCCACAAAGCACCCCAACGCACAAAACCACACCAACGCCCACCGCCGCAGGATCAAGCTCAACGCCGACAGCAACACCCCCGCGATCACCGAAGCGAACGCGAACACAGTCGGCAACGCACCGACCTTCGCACCATCGGGCACCTGCCCCAACAGGATGTGCCACCCGCGCGCCTCCCCCGCCCACGGCAACAGCTGCGCCACGAGCAGCGCGAACACCGCAACGGCGATCAACAAAGCACCAGCGCCGGGATCGACGCGCTTGGCCGCCGACTTGCCCACCAGGTCGATCTCGTCCCGCAGCCGGGACAGGTCGTCGTCGGTCACTGGACGCCGCACCCGCTCACCACCACGGGCAGGGGCGACGGCGCCCCGAACGACGGCAGCCCCAGCGAGGTGCCGGGAGTCTTCGGCTTGATGCCCGCCTCGGACCGGTCACCGGCCTTGGTGCGCCGGTGGCTGATCAGTGGTCCGTCGGCGACCACGTAGTGCGGCGCGCCGTAGGTCACGACGGTCTCGACCACGTCGCCGGGCCGCACAGCCGCGTCACCGGGCGTGAAGTGCACCAGCCGTCCGTCGCGGGCGCGGCCGCTCAGGCGGTGCGTCTCGGCGTCGCGCTTGCCCTCGCCGGTGGCGACCAGCACCTCGACCTTGCGGCCGACCTGCTCCTGGTTCAGCTCCAGCGCCATCGCCTCCTGCAGGTCGACGAGCCGGTCGAAGCGCTCCTGCACGACCTTCTTCGGCAGCTGGTCGGGCAGCGTCGCGGCGGGCGTGCCGGGCCGCTTGGAGTACTGGAACGTGAACGCGTTGGTGAACCGCGACTGGCGGACGACGTCCAGGGTGGCCTGGAAGTCCTCCTCGGTCTCGCCGGGGAAGCCGACGATGATGTCGGTGGTGATGGCGGCGTCGGGCATCGCCTCGCGCACCTTGTCCAGGATCGACAGGTACTTCGCCGAGCGGTACGAGCGGCGCATCTCCTTGAGCAGGCGGTCCGAACCCGACTGGAGCGGCATGTGCAGCGAGTGGCACACGTTCGGCGTCTCGGCCATCGCCGCGATCACGTCATCGGTGAAGTCCTTCGGGTGCGGCGAGGTGAACCGCACGCGCTCCAGGCCGTCGATCGCGCCGGTCGCGCGCAGCAGCTTGCCGAACGCGAGCCGGTCGCCGAACTCGACGCCGTAGGAGTTGACGTTCTGCCCGAGCAGGGTCACCTCCAGCACGCCCTGGTCGACGAGCGCCTGCACCTCGGCGAGCACCTCGCCGGGACGCCGGTCCTTCTCCTTGCCGCGCAGCGACGGGACGATGCAGAACGTGCACGTGTTGTTGCAGCCCACCGACACCGACACCCAGCCCGAGTAGGCCGAGTCGCGCTTCGCGGGCAGGGTCGACGGGAAGGTCTCCAGCGAGTCGAGGATCTCGACCTGCGCCTCCTGGTTGTGCCGGGCGCGTTCGAGCAGCACCGGCAGCGACCCCAGGTTGTGGGTGCCGAACACGACGTCGACCCACGGCGCCCGGCGGACGATCTCGTTCTGGTCCTTCTGGGCCAGGCAGCCGCCGACGGCGATCTGCATGTCCGGGTTCGCCGTCTTGGCGGGCGCGAGGTGCCCGAGCGTCCCGTACAGCTTGTTGTCGGCGTTCTCCCGGACCGCGCAGGTGTTGAACACGACCACATCCGGCGCGACGCCCCCGGTGGCGGGCACGTAGCCCGCGTCCTCCAGCAGGCCTGCGAGGCGCTCGGAGTCGTGCACGTTCATCTGACACCCGAACGTGCGGATCTGGTAACTGCGGGTCACTGCACCCATCCTTCCGTCGGGTTCAGGGTAGAGCGCGAACGTGACACGATGCGCAGGTGTCGGGAACAGGGCGGCGGGTACACGCCGCCGGGGCCGTGCTGGCTCTGGCGGCCATGGCGCTGAGCGC
>JBDSAJ010001060.1:0-6860 GCA_039922235.1 Umezawaea sp. | reverse complement strand
GTGAAGACCTCCTCGAACTGGTCGACGACCAGCAGCAGGTCCTGGTCGGCCTCCCCCAGCGCGTACCGCACGCGGACGTGCAGGTTGTCCGGGTAGGCGGCGAACTCCGCGGCCAGCTCCGGCGCGGACCTGCCCGTGAGGCCCGCCAGCGCGCCCGCCAGTTCGGCGACCGGGTGCGGGCCGGGCGTGCACAGCACCGCCCGTTCCGCCCGCGGCACCAGACCGGCTCGCAGCACCGACGACTTGCCCGACCCGGACGCCCCGAACACCCCGACGAACCGCCGGGTCCACGTCAGGTCGACCAGTTCCCCGACCAGCCGCTCCCGCCCGAAGAACCGGTCGGCGTCAGCGGGCTGGAACGCCGTCAACCCGACGTACGGCGCGGGTCCCTCGAATTCCACGGGCTTTTCCGCGGCCATTTCCGTCGCCAGTGAACGCCACCGCGATTCCCATTCCACGCGGTCGCCACCGCACGCCGCCGCGTACGCCACGGTCACCGCCAGGCTCGGCAGCTTCCGCCCGTTGGCCGCCTCCGACAGCGCCGCCGCGGAGTAGTTCGCCCGCTTCCCCAGCTCCCGGTATGGCGGTTTACCAGCGCTTACCCGCAACGCGCGCAGGTCGGCGGCGAACGCCTGGAGCGCTTCCCCGTCCGCCCCCAGCGGACTCTCCGGTCGTGCCATCGTCATCCCCCTCGGTGATGGCACCAGTGTTCAGAAGTCCCTGTTCAGCGTCCACTTCCTGATTCTGGACAACGCGAAAGGGCCGCTCCCGGAATCCGGGAGCAGCCCTTTGACGGGAATCGCGGTTTACAGCCCCACGAGCTTGTACAGCGAGCCGACTTCCTGCCGGTTCAGCACCCGCATCGAGCCGGGGCGCTGGTTGCCCAGCTGGACGTCGCCGACGTGCGTGCGGACGAGGCTCGAGACCGGGTAGCCGACGTGGTCCAGCAGGCGGCGCACGATGTGCTTGCGGCCCTCGTGCAGGATGACCTCGACGAGCGCCTTGCCGGGCATGGAGTCGACCAGCTTGAACGAGTCGACCTTCGCGAAGCCGTCCTCCAGCTCGACGCCCGCCCGCAAGCGCTTGCCGACGTCCTTGGCGACCGGGCCCTGCACCTCGGCGACGTAGGTCTTCGGCACCTCGTAGGACGGGTGCATCAACCGGTGGGCGAGGTCGCCGTCGTTGGTGAGCAGCAGCAGGCCCTCGGTGTCCGCGTCGAGCCTGCCGACGTGGAACAGCCGCTCGCGGCGCTCGGCCAGGTAGTCGCCGACGCACGGGCGGTGCTGGTCGTCGTGCATGGTCGACAGCACGCCGCGCGGCTTGTTCAGCACGAGGGTGACCACGTCGTCGTTGAGCACGACGCGAACGCCGTCGACGTGCACGACGGCCGTCTCGGGGTCGACGCGGCGGCCCTGCTCGGTGACGACCTCACCGTCGACGGTGACGCGGCCGAGTTCGATCAACTCCTCGGAGACCCGCCGCGAGGCGATGCCCGCCTTGGCGAGCACCTTCTGCAGCCGGATCCCCTCGTCATTGGGGTTGGGCCGCGCGGAACGGGTTTCAGACATCGTCGATCGCATCCACTTCGGGCAACAGGGGAGCGATCGGGGGCAGGTCCGTCAGGGACGACAGGCCCAACCGCTCCAGGAACAGTTCGGTCGTGCGGTAAAGGATGCCACCAGTGTCGCTGTCGGTGCCGATCTCGCTGATCAGACCCCGTGCGACGAGCGTGCGGATCACGCCGTCCACGTTGACCCCGCGGACCGCGGCGATGCGCGCCCTGGTGACCGGCTGTCGGTAGGCGATGACCGCGAGCGTCTCCAGAGCAGCTCTGGTGAGCTTCGCGCGCTGCCCGTCGAGCAGCAGCTTCTCCACGTAGGGCGCGTACCGGTCTCGCGTGTAGAACCGCCAGCCGTCTCCGATTCTACGCAGGTCGATGCCGCTGCTCGACTCGGTGTACCTCGCGGACATCCTCTTGAGGGTTTCGGTGACCCGCTTCACGGACTGGCCGAACACGTCGGCGAGCAGCTTCTCGCTCGCGGGCGAGTCGATGACGAGCAGCACGGACTCCAGCGCGCCCTCGAATTCGAGGTCGTCGGACAGGTCGGGGCCCGTCTCCGGAGCCTCGACCTCCTCCTCCGGCTCTGCGTCGACCTCCGCGGCCACCACCGGCTCCGTCGTCACCCGTACTCCTCGTCCTCGTCGAACTCGACCACCGGCGCGTCGTCGTCGCCGATCCAGCGGACGAGCAGCTCACCGAGCGGGTCCGGCTGGTCGAACGCCAGCACGGTCTCGCGGTACAGCTCCAGCAGCCCGAGGAACCGGGCCACGATCTCCAGTGTCTCCTCGCAGTCCGCGACCAGCTCGCTGAACGTCAGCTGACCGGCGGCGATCAGCCGTTCGCGCATGGTGTTCACGTGCTCGCGCACGGACACCTTGGCGACGTGCAGGTGGGCCAGCGACACCGTGCGCGGCGGTTTCGGCCGGAACACGGCGGCGGCGATGTCGGCGAACTTCTTCGGCGTGACGCCGAGCATGACCTCGGGCAGCAGGCCCTCGTAGCGCGGCTCCAGCGCGACCGAGCGCGGGTAGCGCCGCTGCGCGCCCTGCTCCAGCTCGCTGAACAGCGCCGCGACCTGCTTGTACGCCCGGTACTGGAGCAGCCGCGCGAACAGAAGGTCGCGGGCTTCGAGCAGCGCCAGGTCCTCCTCGTCCTCGACGTCGCCCTGCGGCAGCAGCCGGGCGGCCTTGAGGTCGAGCAGGGTGGCGGCGATGACGAGGAACTCGGTCGTCTCGTCCAGGTCCCACGCGTCGCCCATCGCCCGGATGTAGGCGATGAAGTCGTCGGTCACGGTGTGCAGCGCGACCTCGGTCACGTCGAGCGTGTGCGCCGAGATGAGCTGGAGGAGCAGGTCGAACGGGCCTTCGAAGTTCGTCAGCTTGACCTTGAACTTGCCGCTCGTGTCGGGCCCCACCGGATCCGGCTCCCGTTGGGTGACGTCGGGGGTGCTCACCGCTGGCGCAGCCTCCGCACGAGCTGCGACCGCTCCCCGTGCTCCTCGAAGTCGGCCAGCAGCACCGCGATCGCCTCGCGGACGATCCGGCCGCGGTCGACCGCCAGCCCGAACGTGCCGCGCAGCGACAGCCGGGCGTGCTCCAGCGCCAGCAGTTCCTCGTCGGACACGTACACGGTGATCTTGGTGTCGTGCTTCTGCCTGCCGGTGCTCGGGCGCTCGGGCACGGCGGCTTCCGGGTCGAGGGCGGGACCGAGAGCCGGTTCGGGGGCGACCGGGCGTACGAGACTGGTCGGGCGGAACAGTTCGGACGCGCCGGGCAGCGAGGCGCGACGAGTCACCTGGCGATCACCTCACGCGCCAGCGCGCGGTAGGCCTTCGCCCCCGAGGACCGGGGCGCCCACTTGGTGATCGGTTCCCCGGCCACCGTGGTCTCCGGGAACCGGACGGTGCGGTTGATCACCGAGTCGAACACGATGTCGCCGAACGCCTCCACGACCCTCGCCATCACCTCGCGGGAGTGCAGGGTGCGCGGGTCGTACATGGTGGCGACGATCCCGGTGATCTCCAGCTTCGGGTTCAACCGCTCCCTGACCTTCTCGATGGTGTCGATGAGCAGGGCGACCCCCCGCAGCGAGAAGAACTCGCACTCCAGCGGGATGAGCACGCCGTCGGCCGCCGCGAGGGCGTTGACCGTGAGCAGGCCGAGCGACGGCTGGCAGTCCACCAGGACGTAGTCGTACTGGTCGATGATCGGGCGCAGCGTGCGCACCAGGGTGTGCTCGCGGCCGACCTCGGACACGAGCTGGATCTCGGTGGCGGACAGGTCGATGTTGCTCGGCAGCAGGTGCATGTTCTCGACACCGGTCTCCATGATCACTTCCTGCACGCCGACCGCGCGCTCCATGATCACGTTGTAGATCGTCTGGTCGAGCTGGTGCGGGTGGATGCCGAGACCCACCGACAGCGCGCCCTGCGGGTCGAAGTCCACCAGCAGCACCTTGCGGCCGTACTCGGCCAGCGACGCACCCAGGTTGATCGTGGACGTGGTCTTGCCGACCCCGCCCTTCTGGTTGCAGATCGCGAGGATCTTCGCGGGGCCGTGGCCGGAGATCGGCTGGGGCTCGGGGGTGAACCGGAGCGCCCGGCCCGTCGGCCCCATCTCACCGGCCTGCTGGTCAGGGCCGTCCTCGTCGTGCTGCGGAGCGGCGTGCGGAGCCAGGCTCAGCTCGACGGACGCGCGGGGGACACCGGGCGACTGCGGTGGCGGAGCGGTGTACGCCCTGCCCTCCACGTGCTCCGGTGTCGACATCGCAACCTAACTCCTCGTAGTCCTCGACCTGGGCGCAGCCTAAGGCCGTGACTGGGCAGCGGCAACGCGCCTCGCCGTAGCGGCGCGCACCGTTTTCCGCCACCGATGAGCCGGACGGGTCAGTGCGATACCTCCATCCGGACAGGGGCCTCCGCCCTGGTGGACACCTCCAGCCGGGCAACCGCCTCCATCCGGGCGGCGGCCGAGAGGACCACGTCGAGCAGTCCGGGGAACAGCTGCTCCAGGTCATCGCGGCGCAGCGACACCCAGCGCTGGTTGCCGCAGCACCGGGTCCGGGTGATCCCGGCCTCCCGCAGCACGCGCAGGTGTTGGGACAGCGTGGATTTGGCCACGTCCACGGCCATCGCTCCGCACAGGCGCTCCCCGTCGGCCTCGATCTGCCGGACGACGGCCAGCCTCGTGGGATCGCTCAAAGCGTGCAGCACCGCCGAGAGCTCGATGGCCGGGGGCTCCGGCTCGTCCAAGTTCGGCACGGTTCGCGGTACCTCCCGCTCCGGTGGGACTCAAGTTCGAACACCGTACCCGCGGCTGCCGGAAGAACGCTCATATTCACGAAACCCTCATGGTCACGAAGTGGCGCGGGGGTGCGCGGTGGCGTACACCTCGCGCAGCGTGGTCACCGTGACCAGCGTGTACACCTGGGTCGTGGTCACCGAGGCGTGGCCGAGGAGTTCTTGCACCACACGGACATCCGCACCGCCCTCGAGCAGGTGGGTGGCGAAGGAGTGCCGCAGGGTGTGCGGTGACACGACCGCGGTGATGCCCGCGCGCTCGGCCGCGGTCTTGAGCACCTGCCACGCCGTCTGGCGCGACAGCCGCCCACCGCGGGCGTTGAGGAAAACCGCTGGTGTGCCACGACCTTTGGCCGCGAGACCGGGCCGGGCGCGCACCAGGTACGTCTCCAGCGCCTGGAGCGCCGGCCTGCCGACCGGGACGAGCCGCTGCTTGCCGCCCTTGCCGTCCAGCAGCGCCGTGCGCTCCCCCGCGTCGACGTCGTCCACGTCCAGCCCGACGACCTCGGAGATCCGCGCCCCCGTGGAGTACAGCAGTTCCAGCAGCGCGCGGTCGCGCAGTGCGCGCGGGTCGTCGCCGGGGTGGGAGTCCAGCAGCCGCAGCACGTCGTCGACCGGCAGCGCCTTCGGCAGGCGGCGCGGCGGCGTCGGCGGGGCCACCTCGCGGGCCGGGTCGCCGGGCACGACGCCCTCGCGGTGCGCGAACTTGTGCAGCCCCCGCACGGCGGACAGCGTGCGCGCGGCCGACGACGCGGCGAGGCCGCTTTCCCGCAGCCCGGCGAGGAAGTCGCCGACGTGCGCCTCCGTGACGTCCGCGAGACCGGTGACACCGCGCGATTCCAGGTGCTCGGTGTAGCGGCGCAGGTCGCGGCCGTAGGACTCCAGGGTGTTGCGGGCGGTGCCGCGTTCCACGGCCAGGTGGTCGAGGTACGACCGCACCACGTCCTGCGGCGTCACAGGTCCGCCAGCGCCCCGTGCCGCAGACCGTGCGCCAGCGCCACTTCCGGGAGCACGACCGAGCCGCGCACCACGTTCACGCCCTTGGCCAGCGCGGGGTCGTCCTGCACGGCCTGGCGGAACCCCTTGTCCGCCAACGACAGCACGTACGGCAGCGTCACGTTCGTCAGCGCCCACGTCGAGGTGTGCGGAACCGCGCCGGGCATGTTCGCCACGCAGTAGAACAACGAGTCGCGCACCCGGTAGGTCGGGTCGTCGTGCGTGGTCGGCCGCGAGTCCGCGAAGCAGCCGCCCTGGTCGATCGCGATGTCCACCAACACGGAACCGGGCCGCATCGTCGCCACCAGCGCGTTGCTCACCAGCGTCGGCGCCTTCGCACCCCGCACGAGCACCGCGCCGATCACCAGATCCGCCCAGCGGCAGGCCTTCTCGACCTCGTAGGCGTTGCTGGCCACGGTCTGGAGGTGGCCGCGGTAGGTGAAGTCGATCTGCCGCAACCGGTTGACGTTCGTGTCCAGCACGACGACTTCGGCCTGGAGACCCAGCGCGATGGCCGCCGCGTTCATCCCCGCGACCCCGGCCCCGATCACCACGACCTTGCCCGCGGGCACACCGGGCACGCCGCCGAGCAGCACGCCACGCCCGCCGGACGCCCGCTCCAGGCAGTGCGCGCCCACCTGGGCCGCCATCCGCCCGGCCACCTCCGACATCGGCGCCAGCAGCGGCAGGGAGCCGTCCGCGAGCTGCACGGTCTCGTACGCGATGGCGTTGGCCCCGGAGGCCACGACCGCCCGCGTGCAGTCCGCGCTGGCGGCCAGGTGCAGGTAGGTGAACAGCGTCTGGCCGGGCCGCATCCGGTGGTACTCCTCCGAGATGGGCTCCTTGACCTTGAGCACCAGTTCGCACTCGCCCCAGACGTCGTCCGCGGTGGCCACGATCCGCGCGCCCGCGGCGGCGAACTCCGCGTCCGGGATCGACGAGCCCGCACCAGCGGCGACCTCGATCAGCACCTCGTGACCACGCCGAACCAGCTCCACGACGCCC
>JBDSAJ010001059.1:0-4175 GCA_039922235.1 Umezawaea sp. | reverse complement strand
CCCCGCAACCGGAACCGCGCACGGCGTCGAGGAGGACACGATGGGCAGAACCGCGCGGACCACCCGGTCACGTGCGGCCGTAGCCCCTTGGGCCACGCCGCCTCCCCGGACGAGGAAGTGGACGTGGACCGCGGCTTCCGGTCTGCTCACCGCGTTCGCACTCGGGCTGGCGGTCGCGTTCCTGATCACCTCGGGGAACGGGCCGGACGCGACCCAGCAGCGGATCGCGGAGCTGAAGCAGGAGGAGGTCGACCGCGATGTCGCCCAACTCGGACCGCTGACCGACCTGGCCAAGGACACCAGGGACCGCCTGACCCCGGTGCTCGCGGCCATGGCGCTGGCGGCCCCCGCCGACGGGTCGGCCCCGCGGTCCCCGCTCACCTCCGAGGCCGTGAACGGTTGGCGGGACGTCGTTTCCGCGGTGGCGGGGTCCTACGAGCAGGCGCCGTCGGCGGGCAACGGGATCAACGTCGCACGCTCCGGCCTGCACACGGCCGTGCAGCAGCTCGCCGCGGCGGTCACGGCGTTCGACACCGCACTGACCCTGGCCGAGCCCGGCAGGGGCGCGCTCGTGGCGCTGGCGGGCGAGCAGCGCACGCTGGCACTGCGCACGTGGTCGGTGGCGGCGATCCAGCTCGACGTGATCAACATCGAGGCGGGGAAGGGGCACGTGCACGTCCAGCTCCCGTCCGGCACGGGCTCCGGTGCGATCGCACCCGACGATGAGCCGGAGGGAAACGGGCGGTGATCACAGCGCCGCCACCGACCACCACCCGGCGGTGCGGCTCGAACTCTGGGACGACGCTCCGCCCACCGCACCCGACGGCTGGGACCACGTGCTGGAGCCGACCTGCGACGTCCAATCCGCCGTCCGCCCATCACCGCGACCCACTCCGCACACACACTTCCGATCACGCGGCCGGGCACCCACCACGCCCGCGTCCACGGGGAACCAGGGCGAGGCCGCCGAACTGGACGAGAGAACCTTCGAATCCGGCATCGAGCGCCGGCTCATCCAGTTGTGGCAGGCCTAGCCCGCCATCGAAGCGCCACGTCCACCACAACCGCGGCCACCAAGGCCACCCCCACTCCGGCCAGGATCACGATCACCGCCACCGTCTGCCCTGGGATCACCGGCGGATCACAGCTTCTGTCCCCCAGACACCAAGACATGCCGCCTTGCGAGGACCAGTGCACCTCCGGGGCCGGCGGCAACGCCTGCTCAGCGGTCCACCACACCAACACGGCAACGCCGATCAAGACGACGCCCACCGCTGCCGCCAACGCACGCACCCACCGCCGCGTCGTCCCCACCTCCCGCTGTTCACCAACAGTACCCAGGCATCGTTCAGCCGGACCCGGACTGCCGCCGCCCAGACAGAGTGTTGCGAGGTGCGCGGGGATGGCCGTGGCCGCCCCAGGCTGGCGGCTGATCACCGTCGATCGGGGCTAGCACGCAGAGAGGACTACTCGGGAGCATCGGTTCGGGTGCCCGCTTCGCCGTTCGGGGAGCGGGTCCACGGCAACCTCCCCTGCAACTCACCGAGGTCCGCATGACGGTTCAGCTCAAGACGGCTCGAGCGATCGTGTCGTCGGG
This sequence comes from Umezawaea sp., assembly GCA_039922235.1. Classification (GTDB taxonomy): domain Bacteria; phylum Actinomycetota; class Actinomycetes; order Mycobacteriales; family Pseudonocardiaceae; genus Umezawaea. The sequence continues at coordinate 2,578 of JBDSAJ010001059.1, read as the reverse complement.
TGTGCTCACCCTGTCCCTGATCGCCATCCCGCCGACCGCGACCGCGGCGGCCACCAACCTGGCACTGAACAAGCAGACCACCGGCTCCGCGGCGTGCGCGAGCACCGAAGGACCGGAGAAGGCCGTCAACGGCAGCGTCGCGGGCGGCAACAGCGACAAGTGGTGCTCGACGGCAGCGAGCAAGTACCTGCAGGTCGACCTCGGCGTGCCCGCGTCGATCACCAGCTTCACCGTCAAGCACGCGGGCGCGGGCGGTGAAGCGGCCACGTACAACACCAAGGCGTTCACCATCCAGCTGTCCACCGACGGCAACACCTGGACGACTCCGGTGACCGCCACGAACAACACCGCGAGCACGACGACGCACCCGATCGCCGCGACCAGCGCCCGCTACGCCAAACTCGTCGTCACCACGCCGACCCAGAGCACCGACTCGGCCGCGCGGATCTACGAGTTCGAGGTGTACGGCACCAGCAGCGGCACCCCTGGCGGCGGCGCCGTCACGGTGTTCGACCGCATCCCGCAGTTCGGCATCTACACCAGCAGCGACCCGGTCGGCTACACCCCGCCCGCGGGTGTGCTGATGTGGAACCGGGGCACCGAGTTCGCCAGGAAGCTGACCGACGCGGAGAAAGCGCTGATCGGTGACGACCTGCGGGTGCGGGTGAGCTACCACGCGCAGTGCGACAACTACGACCGGATCGGCACGGTGTTCTACGTCGCCACGCCGAAGGGCACCACGCCGACCGCGGCCACACCGAGGGTGACCCTGCAGGACTTCATCACCCCGTTCAGCAACTACTGGCGGGGCGCCAAGGCGAACTACACCTTCCCGGACGCCGACCTCGGCCCGTACGCCGGTGCGCTGGCGGACCCGGACAAGGACGTGTACCTCGGCATCGGCGGCGGCTCCAACCCCTACGGCGGTGATCCGTGCGACTCGCACCCCGAGGTCACCCCCGAGTTCAAGGCGATCGGCTTCACGTACTCGATGTCGCTGATCTCCACGGTCGCCCTGACCGCGCGGGACCACGACGTCGCCGGGATGATCTCCGGCGTCCGGGAGACCACCAACTCGATCACCGCGGGCCCGGTCACACACACCGCGGCAGGCAACCGCGGCGACATCGCGCTGGTGATCGCGGGCTACGGCTCGGCGGCCGGCGGTGAGGAGTACTCCAACACCACGGTCACGGTGTCGGTGAACGGCACCAGGGTCGGGTCGTTCTCCACCGCGGTGGACTGCGCGAACCTGGAGCAGTACAGCCCGGACGGAAACCCCGGGATCTTCCGCAACAACACCACCTCCAACCCGCGCAGCTGGTGCCCCGGCGGGCTGATCCCGAGCCGGTACTTCCCGACCGGTGACATCACCGGGAAGAGCGTCGCCGTCACCGTCGGCATCGGCCGCACGGCGCCGTACGTCGGCGACTCCGGCTACCGCACCAGCGTTTCCCTGCTGGAGCACTGATCCCGGTACCGGGGAACGGTCGAGAGCACGCTCCCGGCCGTTCCCCGGCCGCGGATCTAGCCGAGCTCTTGGTCCACGACGCCCGCCGACAGCGCGTGGTTGAGCACCATGGTCACAGCGCCGAGCACGCCCGCGTCCTCACCCGCGCGCGAGGGCACGATGCGCAGGTTCTCCGTGGCCAGCGGCGGTGAACGCCGGTAGACCGCCTCCCGCATCCCGGCCAGCAGCATCTCGCCGGTCGCGGCCAGGTCGCCACCGACGACGATCAGCGAGGGGTTGACCAGGGTGACGCAGGCGGCGAGCACCTCGCCGATGGTGCGGCCCGCCTGTCGGATCGCCTGGCCCGCTTCGACGTTGCCCGCGCGGAGGAGGGCGACGACATCGGCGCTCGTGCGGGCGTCCACCCCCTTGGCCCGCAACCGTGCCGCGACCGCGGAGCCACCCGCGACGGCCTCCAGGCACCCCGTGTTGCCGCAGCCGCAGAGGACGTCGTCGCCGTCGGGCGCCCGGATGTGGCCGAGGTCCCCGGCCGCGCCGATCGCGCCGCGGTGCAGGACGCCGTTGCTGATGACGCCCGAGCCGATCCCGCTCGCCACCCTCACGACGATCATGTGGTCGGTACCGGGGAACGAGTGCGCGTGCTCGCCCAGCGCCATCAGGTTGACCTTGTTGTCCACCAGCACCGGCACGCCGAATTCGGCGCGGACGTGCGCGGGCACGTCGAAGCCGTTCCACGCGGGCATGATCAGCGGGTGGTGGGGCCTGCCCGACGAGGGGTCGACCGGGCCGGGCAGGCCGATGCCGACACCGGCGGGCGACACGGCGGTCAGGTCCGTGTCCCTGACCAGTTCCCGCCAGGTCCCGGCCAAGCGCGCCAGGACGCGCTCGGGCCCCTCGGTGATGTCGAGCGGGAGTCGTCGAGAGGCCAGCACGTCACCGGCGAGGTCGGTGACGGCGACGGTGGCGCGGGTGGCGCCGACGTCGGCGGCCAGCACGGTGCGGGCACTCGGGTTGAACACCAACCGGCTGCCGGGCCTGCCTCCCGCGGGCACCCCGGTCCCGCGATCGGTGAGGAATCCCGCACCCTGCAACGCGTCCAGCCTGCTT
>JBDSAJ010001058.1:0-2636 GCA_039922235.1 Umezawaea sp. | reverse complement strand
CGCCGCCGACCTGCACGCCCTGCGCCCGCATCCGGGCCAGTCGGCGTCGGCCGCCCGGATGGCCGCGCTGCTCAACGGCTCGGAGATCATGGAGAGCCACCGCGGCCCGGACTGCACCCGCGTGCAGGACGCGTACTCGCTGCGCTGCTCGCCGCAGGTGCACGGCGCGGCCCGCGACACCGTGGCCTACGCCGAGGTTGTCGCCGACCGCGAACTCGCTTCGGTGATCGACAACCCGGTGGTGCTCGCGGACGGCCGGGTCGAGTCGAACGGCAACTTCCACGGCGCCCCGGTCGCCTACGTGCTGGACTTCCTGGCCATCCCGGTCGCGGACGTCGCCAGCATCGCCGAGCGCCGCACCGACCGGATGCTGGACGTGAACCGCTCGCACGGGCTGCCGCCGTTCCTCGCCGACGACCCCGGCGTCGACTCCGGCCACATGATCGCCCAGTACACGCAGGCCGCGATCGTGTCCGAGCTGAAGCGCCTCGCCGTTCCCGCGTCCGTCGACTCGATCCCGAGTTCGGCGATGCAGGAGGACCACGTGTCCATGGGCTGGGCCGCCGCTCGCAAGTTGCGCAAGGCCGTGGACGGGCTCACCACCGTGCTGGCCATCGAACTGCTCACCGCCGCGCGGGCGTTGGACCTGCGCGCGCCGCTCAAGCCCGCGCCCGCCACCGCGGCGGCCGTGGCGAAGCTCCGCGAGACCGTCCAGGGCCCCGGCCCGGACCGGCACCTCGCCCCCGAAATCGCGGCCGCCGAGGCCCTGATCCGAAGTGGAGCCCTCCGTTGACCACCGAGATTCAGTCCAAGAAAATTCGCGCTGCGCGTGGTCCATCTCTTACTGCGCGCAGCTGGTCCACCGAGGCCGCGCTGCGGATGTTCCACAACAACCTCGACCCTGACGTGGCCGAGCGCCCCGAGGACCTCGTGGTCTACGGCGGCACCGGCAAGGCAGCCCGCGACTGGCCGAGCTTCCACGCCATCACCCGCGAGCTGGAGAACCTGGCCGACGACGAGACGCTGCTGGTGCAGTCCGGCCGCCCGGTCGGCGTGCTGCGCACCCACGAGTGGGCGCCGCGCGTGCTGATCGCGAACTCCAACCTGGTGCCGGACTGGGCGAACTGGCCCGAGTTCCGCAGGCTGGAGGCCGCTGGCCTGACCATGTACGGCCAGATGACCGCCGGGTCGTGGATCTACATCGGCACCCAGGGCATCCTCCAGGGCACCTACGAGACGTTCGGCGCCGTGGCGGACAAGCGCTTCAACGGCACCTTGCGCGGCACCCTCACCGTGACCGCGGGTCTCGGCGGCATGGGTGGCGCGCAACCGTTGGCGGTCACGATGAACGAGGGCGTGGCCCTCTGCATCGACGTCGACCCGCACCGCGTCCAGCGCAGGCTCGAAACCCGGTACCTGGACGAGGTCGCCGACGACCTGGACGACGCCATCGCCCGCGTGCTCGCGGCGAAGGCCTCCGGAACGCCGCTGTCCGTTGGTGTCGTGGGCAACGCGGCCGAGGTCCTGCCGGAGCTGTTGCGCCGCAACGTGGACGTCGACATCGTCACCGACCAGACCTCGGCGCACGACCCGCTGGCGTACCTGCCGATCGGTGTCGCGCTGGAGGACTGGCAGACCTACGCGGCGACCAAGCCGGAGGAGTTCACCGACCGCGCCCGCGCGTCGATGGCCACCCACGTGGAGGCCATGGTCGGGTTCATGGACCGCGGCGCCGAGGTGTTCGACTACGGCAACTCGATCCGCGGCGAGGCCAAGGAAGGCGGGTTCGAGCGGGCGTTCGACTTCCCCGGTTTCGTGCCCGCCTACATCCGCCCGCTGTTCTGCGAGGGCAAGGGCCCGTTCCGCTGGGCAGCGCTGTCCGGCGACCCGGCCGACATCGCGAAGACCGACCAGGCGATCCTGGAGCTGTTCCCGGACAACGAGAAGCTCGTCCGGTGGATCAAGATGGCCGGTGAGCGCGTCGAGTTCCAGGGGCTGCCCGCCCGGATCTGCTGGCTGGGCTACGGCGAACGCCACCTCGCCGGCCTGAAGTTCAACGAGATGGTCGCCAGCGGCGAGCTGTCCGCGCCGATCGTCATCGGCCGCGACCACCTCGACGCGGGCTCGGTGGCCTCGCCGTACCGGGAGACCGAGGCCATGGCCGACGGCTCCGACGCCATCGCCGACTGGCCGCTGCTCAACGCCATGGTGAACACCGCGTCCGGCGCGACCTGGGTGTCCATCCACCACGGCGGCGGCGTCGGCATCGGCCGTTCCATCCACGCGGGCCAGGTCACCGTGGCCGACGGGACGGAGTTGGCGGCGCAGAAGATCGAGCGCGTGCTGACCAACGACCCCGGCATGGGCGTGCTGCGGCACGTCGACGCGGGCTACGACCGGGCCTCCGAGGTCGCCGACGAGCGCGGGGTCCACATCCCCATGTCCGCCGATGGGTGACCTGCTCGCCGACATCGCGGATGTCGGCCGGGACGCCAAGCGCGGCGGGTACTCCCGCCACGCCTTCGCGCCCGCGGAACTGGAGCTGCGCCAGTGGTTCACCGCCGAGGCGGCCAAGCGCGGCCTCGACGTGCAGGCGGACCGCAACGGCAACCTGTGGGCGTGGTGGGGCAAGCCCG
>JBDSAJ010001057.1:0-16887 GCA_039922235.1 Umezawaea sp. | reverse complement strand
CGCGGAGAGTTCGAAGTGCCTGCGCCACACCAGCAACGGGCGCAGCAGCCACCCGTCCAGTTCGACCAGCGGGGCGTCGGTGTAGATGGTCAGCGGCAGGTCGGTGCAGCGGTCGGCGTCGATGCGGGCCATCCGGATGCCGCGTTCGGCGAGCGCGATGGAGAGCTCGTTCATCTCCATGTCCGCGCTGCGGGCCAGCACCAGCACGCACGGGACGGGGCTGCCGTCGCCGGGGTCCACCAGGCCTGCCCGGTGCACCTGCTCCTGGAAGTCCAGGGTCTTCGGCGGCAGGCGGAACAGGTAGTCCTGGCCCTGGAGGAGGAGCGGAGTCGGCTTCACCGGAGTTGGACTCGGGTCGGGGATGACTCTTACGGCTTCGAGAGGGGGTCTGGAGACCCCCTGCTCGGAAGCGGTCACACTCAGTCGTCTTTCTTGCTTCGGAAACACTTCCCAGCCGTGACGTACTCAGCGGCGTACTCGGCCAAGGCGCGGTCCTCGATCTCACCGCGGCGAAGCTGTGCGGCCAGCTCCTCAAGGGACATCGCGGTCACCTCTTTCCCCAACGCGCGCATCACGCTTTCAGGTGACACACAAGCAGTAGTCTCAGGTTCACGTTACGCAATGTCAAGACTGGTCGCCCAAGATTGCTCTATCTGGGGGCTCAAGTTACGTCACTAAGCCATACGGGTGTCACTCGTCTGCCACCGAACGGCGCAGCCGAGTGACACCCGTGAGGAGTGTCAGCTCTTGGAGGCGCGGTCGAACTCCGCCTTCGGGTCGTTGATCTGACCCAGGGCGACGACCTCGCGACCGTTGACGAACGCGAGCAGCCAGTCCATGAGAACACGGAACTTGCGGTTGAAGGTGGGCATCTTCGCGACGTGGTAGCCGCGGTGCGCCAGCCAGGCCAGCAGGCCCTTCATCTTGATGCCGTAGACGTCCGCGACACCCTTGTACAGGCCGAGCCCGGCGACCGAGCCGATGTACTTGTGGAAGTAGTCCTTCTGCGGCTTGCCGCGCAGGCTCGCCACGAGGTTCGCGACGAGCACCTTGCTCTGCCGCACCGCGTGCTGGGCCGACGGGCTGCAGGTCGCCATCGGGTCTTCCTCGGTGCGCGACAGGTCCGGCACGGCCGAGCAGTCACCCGCCGACCAGACGCCCGCCAGGCCTTCGACCTGGAGCTTCGCCGTGCAGCGCACCCGGCCGCGCTCGTCGAGCGGCAGGTCGGTGTTGCGCAGGACCGGGTTCGCCTTGACGCCCGCGGTCCAGATGATCGTGTCGCTGTCGAACTCGGTGCCGTCGTCCAGGACGACGTGGCCGTTCTCCATGGTCTTCACGCGGGTGTCCAGGAAGACCTTCATGCCGCGCTTCTCGAGCTGCTGGACGGTGTAGACGCCCATCTTCTCGCTCACCTCGGGCATGACCCGCTTGGTGGCCTCGACCAGCACCCAGTTCATGTCCTCGGGCTTGAGCTGGGTGTAGTAGCGCAGCGCGTAGCGGGCCATGTCCTCCAGCTCCGCCAGCGTCTCGATGCCCGCGAAGCCGCCGCCGATGACGACGAAGCTGAGCAGCCTGCGCCGCACCTCCGGGTCACGGGTGCTCGCGGCCTGGTCGAGGCGCGACAGCACGTGGTTGCGGATGTAGATGGCCTCGCCGATGGTCTTCACGCCGATGCCCTGCTCGGCCAGGCCGGGGATGGGCAGCGTGCGGGCGATCGAGCCGAGCGCGTTGACCAGCACGTCGTACTCGAGCGTCTCGACGTGGCCGTCGGCGGTTTCGAGGGTGACGGACTTGGTCGCGTGCTCGATCCTCGTCACGCGGCCGGTCACGACGTGGCAGCGGTTGAGGACCTTGCGCAGCGGCACGACCACGTGGCGCGGCTCGATGGAACCGGCCGCGGCCTCGGGGAGGAAGGGCTGGTAGGTCATGTGAGGCTGCGGGTCGACAACGGTCACCGACGCCTCACCGGAACGCAGTTTCTTCTGCAACCCCAGTGCGGTGTACATACCGACGTACCCACCGCCGACGATGACGATCCTCGTGGGTTGCGACTTCACAGCAGCCATACGCACATGGTGACACCGGAACCCCCGGATTCGCGCGTTCGAATGGCCTGTTGTGACCACGGTCGCCGGGTGATCGCCGACACCCCTGGCGCTGACCTGCGGTGCGACTTCCCAGGGCGGAAAAGCGCTGAGAGGATCGATCCAGAGGCTCAGGTTCGGCTGAGCGTCTTCTCAGCGTTTCGGACGGGTGAGGACCACCGCCGCGACGGCCAGTGCGGCGGCCGTCAGGAGGCCCGCTGCCTCGACCACGGGCTCGGTGCCCCCTGCGGGGAGCAGGGCGGTCACGCCCACGAGGACGAACACCAGGAGCTGGGTCCGGGCGAACCGACGGGCCGGGACCTTGAGGGCGGCCGGGTGCAGGCGGGATCGCTGCGGGGTCAGGGCGGCGATGGCGCAGGTGGTGTGCAGGAGGTGGAACAGCGGGATCAGGAGGAGGACCGATGGCCGGAACGGGGTGCCGTCGGTGAAGGCCACGGCTATCGCGGCGAAGCCGATGACGAGGGCCGGGGCGGCGGAGGCCGGGACGGCGACGGCGGCCAGTGAGACGACCCCGAAGAGGATCAGGGAGATGCCCTGGATGCCGTTGGCGGCCATCAGGAAGGCGATGGCGGCGCAGGTGATGGCCGCTGCCGCGCGGAGGGTCCACGCCGGGAGGCCCGCGGGCAGGTGGACCGCGGCCCGGCTGGTGCTGTCGTGGTTCGTCATCGGACCACCGGTCGTCCAGGGCGGTTGGCGCGGCGGAGGGTGGCCGCGATGGTGTGGCCCCGTTCGTCCCATGGGACGACGGCAATGCCGTGCTGCTTCATCGCGGCGAGCCTGGTTCCCTGCTCCAGGACGATGATCCTGGCCGCTCCCGCGCCCCACGGCGTCTCGGTGTCGGGTTCCAGGTCGGTGGGCAGCACGTCCACCGCCAGTACGAGGCTGCCCCTCCTGGCGGCCTGGATCGCCACCTCCACCACGTGGTCGTCCAGGAACGGGGACAGGACCACCACCAGTGCGCCGTGGGGGATGCGGTGCAGCACCGGGCGGGAGGCCCAGCCCGCCGAGCGGGCGCAGACGACCAGCTGGTTGCGCAGTCGCAGCAGCTGGCGCCTGCCGGTACCCGGACGGGCGCCGAGCTGCGGGCGGCCCAGGTCGGCCAGGCCCACGCGGTCGCCCTGGTGGAGGTAGCCCGCTGCCAGCGACGCGGCCGCGCGGACCGCCGTGTCCAGGCTGCCGCCCGGTCTGGAGGTGCGGCCGAGGTGGCCGGTGGACCAGTCCGCCACCGTGCGGCCCACGTCCACGCGGGTGTCCACGGCCAGGATGATGTCCGCGTCGGCTTCGGCGTGGTGCTCGCGGACGTGGAGGGTCGGGCTGCGCAGGGAGACGCGCCAGTCGATGCGGCGCAGGCGGTCGCCTGGCTGGAAGGCGCGGATGTCGCGGAGTTCGGTCGAGTCGCCAGGGCGTCTCGTGCGGTGCACGCCCACCAGGCCCGCGGCGCGGGCGGGCAGCAGGCCCGCGGGCAGGGCGTCCACCGGCGGCAGGACCACGCGGCCGCGTTCCACGCCGACGGTCGGGCCGTGGACGAGCAGCGCGTCCGGGCTGGCGAAGAGGTGGTCCGCGCGCAGGTCCACGCCGTCGCCCCAGGCCTCGCGGCGCAGTTTGACCACGATCGGGCCCGCGGTCGCGGGCAGCAGGTGGACGGGGCCCAGGTCGCCCGCGGTGCCGGGTGCGGGGAGGCGGACGGCCAGCAGTTCCGTGCCGGTGGCGGGGTCCACGTCGATGCCGGTGGTCGCCGAGCCCGGCTCGGTGGTGCGCGGCAGCGGGCGCACGGTGACCGTTGGGGTGCCGTGGACCTTGACCGCCAGGGCGAACAGGGCGGAGATCAGGAACGGGGCGCCGAAGAAGACCAGTTCCACCTTGTGCAGGAGGCCACCCAGCACGACCAGGCCCACGCCGAGCAGGACGGCACGGGCGTACGCGTCGGTGGCCCGCCACCCGGCTTCGCGGGTGAACGCGGCCCTGATGCGGTCCGCCCGGCTCACGACCGGGTGCTCGCCGGGCCGGGGACCTTGCCCAGCAGTTCGGTGACGACCTCCACGCCGGTCGTGCCGGAGGTCCACGTCTCGGGCCGCAGGGTGAGGCGGTGGGCCAGTGCGGCGACGGCGCACTCCTTGACGTCCTCGGGCAGCACGAAGTCGCGGCGGTCCAGCACCGCCAAGGCCCTGGCCACCAGCACCAGCGCGAGCGCGCCGCGCGGCGAGGCGCCGACCTCGACCGCCGGGTGGGCCCTGGTGGACGCGGCCAGGTCGACGCAGTAGCGCAGGACGTCCTCGTCCACCGGGACGCGTTCCACGCCCGCCTGCAGCTCGGCCAGCCGGGTCGGGTCGAAGACCGGGGGCACCTCGGCCTCCTCGCGCTGCCGGACCAGCCTGCGGCGCAGCACCTCGACCTCCTCGGCGGCAGGCGGGTAGCCGATGTCCAGGCGCACCAGGAACCGGTCGAGCTGCGCTTCGGGCAGCGGGTAGGTGCCCTCGTACTCGACGGGGTTCGCGGTCGCCAGTACGTGGAACGGCCGCGGCAGCGGGAACGTGCGGCCCTCCACCGTCACCTGGCGCTCCTGCATGGCCTCCAGCAGCGCCGACTGGGTCTTCGGCGGCGTGCGGTTGATCTCGTCGGCCAGCAGCAGGCCGGTGAAGATCGGCCCCGCGCGGAAGGTGAACTCGCGGTCGGCCGGGTCGTAGAGGAACGAGCCGGTCACGTCGGCGGGCAGCAGGTCCGGTGTGCACTGGAGGCGGCGGAAGTCCAGGTGCAGCGCCTGGGCGAGGCTGCGGGCCATCAGCGTCTTGCCGAGCCCCGGCACGTCCTCCAGCAGCACGTGGCCACCCGCCAGCACGGCCGCGAGCGCCAGCCGCAGCGACCGCTGCCTGCCGACGAGCACCGTGCCGACCGCGTCCAGCACGGCCGTGCACTCGGTCGCGATGTCCGCGACGCCCGTCGAGTCGGTTGACGTCACAGGTCCTCCAGTCGGTCGAGCACCCCGGCCAGTGCACCGGGGTTCGGCATGGTGGCGTTCGGGTCGGTGAGCAGCCGGTAGGCGTCGTCACCGAGCAGGGAGCGGCCTTCGGCCAGCGTCGCGACACCGCGCTGCCGCAGCCGCGCCTCGGCGAGCGCGCGCAGGCGTGGCCGGACGCGCGAGCGGAACCGGTCGTGGTCGCGGGAGGCCTCGTCGAGCCTGCTGGCCAGCGTCGACGCCTGACCGGACGTGGCGCCCGACGAGTGCTCGGGCAGCGGCGACCAGGCGATGTCCGTGGCGCGCGGCAGGCGGGCGAGCAGCAGCACGAGCGCGGCGACCGGCAGCGCGACCAGCACCGCCCACTCGACCGGCGCGCCCAGTTTCAGCAGCCCGAACCCGGCGACCGCCCCGGCCGCGAGCGCGAGCAGAGCAGCCCGGACCAGGCCCATCAGCGGCGTCACGGGCGGTCCAGGCAGGCCACGACGCGCTCCAGCGCCTCAGCGGCGGCATCGGCGTCGCGCGCCGTCACCTGACCCGGAACCCCGAACCTGGCCCGCTGGTACAGCCCGCGCAGCGTCGAGGCCGCCTCGGTGTCGACCTCGTACCGGGCCAGCAGCGCGCCGGTGAACTCCGTCGGCGTCTGGTGGTCCTGCCGGGGCGCGCCGCTGGACGCCGCCGCGTCCTCCAGGCTCAGCCACGCCGCCACCACGGCGTCCGACGGCGGCCCGGCCGACCGTCCCCGCAGCTCGGCAAGACCCTTGCGGGCGCCGGACAGCATCATCTCGGCACCGGCGCTGGTGTCCTCGACGTCCCCTCCGACGGGCACCACGGCACCGGCACCGGTTCGAACCCGCTTGCGGCGCGGCCCCAGCATCAGCAGGACGCCGCCCAGCGACGCCACCACGAGCACCCCGAGCGCGACGACCAGCAGCGCGACCAGTGACCCGCCGATCGTGCTGACGACCCCCTCGGCCCCGGACTCCTCACCGGACGCGGTGGTCGCGGGCGTCGGCAGGACCGGACCGGCGAACTGCGCGTCGTAGGCGATCGGCGAACTCCCGCGCGCCGCCAACACCACGACCACGAGCCCCGCACCCACCAGGAGCGGCACCAGCCACCGGTACCTCATGTGATCAGGATGCACGCCCACCCCGCCCGCCGCCCACGTTTTCACCGCACCAGGGCCGCCCGGCGCAGCACGTCCTCCACCATGGCCTGCGTGAGCCTGCCGGTGAAGGTGTTCTGCTGGCTGACGTGGTAACAGCCGAACAGGTGCAGCGGGGTGCCGTCGTCGTGCGCGGGGAGGACGACCTCGACGCCGTGGCCGAACTTCGGGCGCGGGCGGGGTACTTCCCAGAACGCGGTGAGGACCGGCAGGAGTGCCTGCCAGCCGAAGCCGCCGAGCACGACGACCGCGCGCAGCGTGGGGCGCAGGAGTTCCAGCTCGCGGACCAGCCACGGGCGGCAGTTGTCGCGTTCCTGGGGTGTCGGCTTGTTGTCCGGTGGCGCGCACTTCACCGGTGCGGTGATGCGGGTGCCGAACAGTTCGAGACCGTCGCCGACGTGGTGCGCGGTGGGCTGCGAGGCGAGTCCGACGGCGTGCATGGCGGCGTACAGCACGTCGCCGGAGCGGTCGCCGGTGAACATGCGGCCGGTGCGGTTGCCGCCGTGCGCGGCGGGCGCGAGGCCGACCACCGCCAGGTGCGCGTCGGCCGGTCCGAAACCGGGGACGGGACGGCCCCAGTACTCCTCGTCGCGGAAGGCTGCGCGCTTCACCCGTGCCACCTCCTCGCGCCACGCGACCAGGCGGGGGCAGGCGCGGCAGGTGGTGACCTCCGCGTCGAGTTGGTCGAGCGCGCGCACGTCACTCCTCTTCGAACGTAGGGTTCGACCATGACCGACAAGGACACCGACGACAAGGCGGACGAGAAGAAGGACGAGAAGGACATCCCTTCCGACGACTTCGTCAGCGCCCAGCACAGCATCACCGTCAAGCGCCGCAAGCTGAACTACACCACCACGACCGGGCGTGTCATCCTCCGCGAGGAGGTGATGGCCGAAGGCAAGTTCGACGGCCACCAGCCCAAGGCCGAGGTCTTCATGACCACGTACACGCTGGACGGTGCCGACCCGAAGACCCGGCCGGTGACGTTCGCGTTCAACGGCGGCCCCGGCTCCTCCAGCGTGTGGCTCCACTTGGGCCTGCTCGGGCCGCGCCGGGTGGTGTCCGGCGACGTCGGCGAGCTTACGCCGCCGCCGTACGAGCTGGCCGACAACGCCGAGACCCTGCTGGCACACAGCGACCTGGTGTTCATCGACCCGGTGTCCACGGGGTACTCCCGCGCGGTCAAGGGCGAGAAGCCCGGCGAGTACCACGGGTTCCAGGGTGACATCAACTCCGTCGGCGAGGTGATCCGGCTGTGGACCTCCCGCAACGGCCGGTGGATGTCGCCGAAGTTCCTCGCGGGCGAGTCGTACGGCACGCTGCGCGCGGCGGCCCTCGCCGAGCACCTCCAGTCCCGGTACGGCATGTACCTCAACGGCCTGATGCTGATCTCGTCGGTGCTGGACTTCACCACGCTCGACTTCAACGAGAACAACGACGTCCCGTACACCCTGTTCCTCCCGACGTACGCCGCCATCGCGCACTACCACGGCCTGCACGGCGACCGGGAACTCGCGGACGTGCTCGCCGAGGCGGAGGAGTTCGCGTCGCGCGACTACCCGTGGGCACTCGCCCGCGGCCACCGGCTGACCGCCGACGAGCGCGCGGACATCGTCACGCGACTGGCCGCTCTGACAGGTCTGTCCGAGGACTACGTGGACCGGGTCAACCTGCGCGTGGAGCACGTCCGCTTCTTCACTGAACTGCTGCGCCACCAGCGCCGCGTCGTCGGCAGGCTGGACGGCCGCTTCACCAGCTGGGACACCGACTACGGCCAGGAGCAGATGTCCGAGGACGCCTCGTACGCCGCCATCCTCGGCCCGTACGCGGCCGCGCTGAACCACTACGTGCGCGCCGAACTGGAGTACTCCAACGACCTGCCGTACGAGATCATCGCCCGATCCGCGCACCCTTGGTCTTACAAGGAGTTCGAGGGCCGCGCGGTCACCGTCACGGCCAAGCTCTCGGCCGCGATGCGCACCAACCCGCACCTCAAGGTGCACGTCGCGTTCGGCTACCACGACGGCGCGACGGCGTACTACGCCGCCGAGCACGTGCTGGCGCACCTGGCCATTCCGGCGGAACTGCGGGAGAACATCGAGTCCGCGTACTACCCGGCGGGCCACATGATGTACGTGCACGAGCCGTCGCGCGTGCAGCAGTCGAAGGACCTGGCGGACTTCGTGAAGTCCGCGTCGAACCGCTGACCCGTTGGGGCGCTCGATTTCCGAGCGCCCCAACGGTTCCCTCAGACGACCGTGCGCTCCTCGGCGAAGTGGCACGCGCTCGGGTGGTCGCCCGTGCGGACGATCAGCGCCGGTTCCTCGGTGGCGCAGATGTCCTGTGCCTTCCAGCACCGGGTGCGGAAGTGGCAGCCCGACGGCGGGTTGATCGGGGACGGCACGTCGCCGGTCAGCCGGATGACGTCGCGGCGACCCCGCTGGGTCGGATCGGGCACAGGTACCGCGGACAGCAGCGCCTGGGTGTACGGGTGCGTCGGGCGTTCGTAGATCTGGTCCTCGGTGCCCGTTTCCACGATCTTGCCGAGGTACATCACGGCCACCCGGTCGGACAGGTGCCGCACCACGGACAGGTCGTGGGCGATGAAAACGTAGGACAGGCCCAGGTCGGACTGGAGTTCGCCGAGCAGGTTCATCACCTGTGCCTGGATCGAGACGTCCAGAGCGGACACCGGCTCGTCGCAGACGATCACCTTGGGGCGCAGCGCCAACGCGCGGGCGATGCCGATGCGCTGGCGCTGGCCGCCGGAGAACTGGTGCGGGTAGCGGTGGATGTGCTCCGGGTTCAACCCCACGGTGTCGAGGAGGTCCTGCACCGCACGGCGGCGTGAACCCTTCGGCGTCACGTCGGTGTGGATCTCGAACGGCTCGCCGACGATGTCGCCGACGGTCATGCGCGGGTTGAGGGAGGTGTACGGGTCCTGCAGCACGATCTGGATGTCGCGCCGCAGCTTGCGCAACTCGGAGCCGCGCATGGCGAACATGTCGCGGCCCTCGAACTTGGCGCCGCCGGACGTCGGCGGTTCCAGCCGCATCAGCACCTGCGCCAGCGTGGACTTGCCGCAGCCGGACTCGCCGACCACACCGAGCGTCTCACCCTTGTTCAGCGTGAACGAGACGCCGTCGACGGCCTTGACCTGGCCGATGGTGCGCTTGAACAGCACGCCGACGCGGACCGGGAAGTGCTTGACGAGGTCGGTGACCTCCAGGATCGGCTCAGCCACGGCTGACGACCTCCTCCGCGAAGTGGCACGCGCTGGTGCGGCCGAGTCCGAGCCGGTGGTCGGCGGGCCCCTCGGTCCGGCACACGTCCACGGCGCGCGGGCCGCGCGGGTGGAACGGGCAGCCGGGTGGGAGGTTCGTCAGGTTCGGCGGCAGGCCCTTGATCGTCTTCAGGTCCTGGCCCTTGAGGTCCAGGCGCGGCAACGATTCCAGCAACGCCTCGGTGTACGGGTGGCCGGGCGCGCGGAACAGCTCGTACACGTCCGCGTGCTCGATGATCCGGCCCGCGTACATCACCGCGATCCGGTCCGCCACGTCCGCGACGACGCCGAGGTCGTGGGTGATCAGGATGAGCCCCATGTCGCGCTCCTTCTGGATCTCCGCGAGCAGGTCCATGATCTGGGCCTGCACGGTGACGTCCAGCGCGGTGGTGGGCTCGTCGGCGATCAGCATCTCCGGGTCGAGCGCGAGCGACATCGCGATCATCGCGCGCTGCCGCATGCCGCCGGAGAACTGGTGCGGGTACTCGCGAACGCGGTTGCGCGCGTTCGGGATCTTCACCAGGTCGAGCAGCTCGACGGCACGGGTCCGGGCCTCGGCCCGGCTCATCCCCCGCCGCACCCGCAGTTGCTCCTCGATCTGGAAGCCAACGGTGAACACGGGGTTCAGCGCGGACAGCGCGTCCTGGAAGATCATCGCGATGCCGTCGCCGCGGACCTCGCGGCGGCGCTCGTCCGACGCGGCCAGCAGGTCCTCGCCGTGGAACCGGATCTCGCCCTTGGTGACGAAGGCGGGCGGGGTGTCCAGGATGCCCATGATCGTCTGCGCGGTGACGCTCTTGCCCGAGCCGGATTCACCGAGGACCGCCAGGGTTTCCCCGGCGCTGACCTGGTACCCGACCCCGTTGAGCACCCTCGCGACGCCGTCGCGGGTGCGGAACTCCACGTGGAGGTCCTCGACCTCCAGCAGCGGTGCGGTCACGGTCGGAACTCCTATCGCGACTTGGGGTCGAGGGCGTCGCGCACGGCGTCACCCAGGATCACGAAGGCCAGCACGGTGATCGTCACGAACCCGGCGGGGAACAGCAGCATGTGCGGCGCAGCCTGGAAGTAGTCGCGGGACTCGCTGATCATCACGCCCCAGGACACCACCGGCGGGCGCAGGCCGATGCCGAGGAACGCCAGCGTGGCCTCGGCGCCGATGAACGCGCCCAGCGCGATCGTGGCGTAGACCAGCACCGGGGCGACGGTGTTCGGCAGCAGGTGGCGGAACACGATCCGCAGTGGGCTCGCACCCAGCCCGCGGGCCGCCTTCACGTAGTCCTGCTGCTTCGCGACCAGCGTCGCGGACCGCATGATGCGCATCGACACCGGCCAGGACAGGACCGCGATGGACAGGACCACCTGGGTGATGATCCGCGTCGCGCTGGGGTTCTCGGTCGGCGAGTTGAACGTCGTGAGGATGACGATCGCGCCCAGCACGAACGGGACGCCCGCGAAGATGTCGCCGAACCGGGACAGCAGGCTGTCGATCCAGGTCTTGGCGTAGCCGGCGAAGATGCCGACCACGGAGCCGAACAGCACCGTGAGCAGCGTGGAGAACAGGCCGACGAGCAGCGACGCCCGAGCACCGTAGATGGCCCGCGCGTACACGTCGTAGCCCTGCACGTCGTAGCCGAACCACGCGTCGGCCGACGGCTTCTTCAGGTAGTTGTCCAGGTTCGCCGCCCGCGGGTCCACCGAGGTGAACAGCGACGGGAACGCGGCCATGACCACCACGACGAAGATGATCACCAGCGAGATGACGAACGTCGGCTTGCGCCGCAGTTCGCCCCACGCGTCGCTCCAGAGGCTGCGGGGCTTGCCCTGCTTCTGCGCCGAGTCGTCCACGTGGCTGAGGTCGCCCACCGCCGCGGCGGCCGCCTTCTCCAGCCCGGCGCCGCTCGCACCTGGGTCACTCATAGCGGATCCTCGGGTCGAGAACGGCGTACAGCAGGTCGACGATCAAGCTCATCAGCAGGTAGACGAGGACGAGCATCGTGACCACGCCGGTGACGGTGATGCCCTCCTTCTCCTGGATGCCGCGGAAGATCAGCCCGCCGATGCCGTTGATGTTGAACACGCCCTCGGTCACGATCGCGCCGCCCATCAGGCTGCCCAGGTCGGTGCCGAGGAACGTGATCACCGGGATGAGCGAGTTGCGCAGCAGGTGGATGCCGACGACGCGGCGGGTGGGCTGGCCCTTGGCGATGGCCGTGCGCACGTAGTCCGCGTGCCGGTTCTCCGCGATGCTGCTGCGGGTCAGCCGGGCCACGTAGGCCATCGACGTGCTGCCGAGCACGAAGCCCGGCAGGATCAGCTGGCTGATCGTCGGGTCGGTCGAGTCCACGCCGACGTCGAACAGGTCGAGTCCCTGCGGGCCCAGGTACAGGCGCAGCACGAAGCCGGTGACGAACACCGGCAGCGAGATCAGGAACAGCGTGGAGACCAGGACCAGGTTGTCCAGGAAGCCCTGCTTGCGCAGGCCGGTGAGCACACCGGCGGTGATGCCGATCAGCGCCTCGATGAGCAGCGCGACGATGGCCAGCTTGACCGTGGTCGGGTAGGCCGTGGCGATCTGGTCGCCGACCGAGATGCCCGAGAACGTGTCGCCGAAGTCGCCGGTGAGCACGTTGCCCATGTACTTCACGTACTGCAGCGGCAGCGGGTCGTCGAAGTTGAACTTGTCGCTCATCGCGGTGATGTAGGCCTCGGGGCAGGGCCGCTGGCCGCACTTGCCCGCGAACGGGTCCTGCGGGATCGCCCAGACCAGCGCGTAGATGATGAAGGTCGTCCCGATGAACACCGGTATGAGCTGGAGTAGGCGTCGCAGCACGTAGCGACCCATGCCTGTGGCTCCTTGCGTGGTGGGAAGCGCCGGAGTAGCGGTCCGGCTCCGCGCCGGAGGTGCTGACGCGGAGCCGGACCGGTCCTCGGAGAGCTGTGCGGTCAGGCCTTGACGCGGAAGGCCGCGTACTCGGCGTCGCGCTTGAAGGTCAGCTTCGCGGCGCTCAGGTTCTTCGAGTACCCGCCGATGCCCTTCTCCGCCCAGACCGGGATCGACGGCAGGTCCTTGGCGATCATCTTGTGGGCTTCCTGGTAGGCCTTGATCGCCTCGTTCTTGTCGGCCGTGCTGTCGGCCTTCGCCAGCTGCGCGTCGACCGCGGGGTTGCTGTACACGGTGTCGTTGGACGAGCCACCGGTCCGGTACAGCGGGTTGAGGAAGTTCTCGATCGACGGGTAGTCGGCGGACCAGTCGGACCGGCTCAGGCCGGTGAGCTGGTGGCCGTCGACGATCTGCCGGAACGCGCCGAAGTTCGTCGCACCGACGAACTCGCAGTCGACGCCCAGCGCGTCCTTGATGCTGTTGCACGCCGCCTCGAGGGGCTCCTTGCGGCCACCGTCGGCGTTCGACTGGATCGTCAGCTTGCCGGTGAAGCCCGACTTGGTGAAGTACTCCTTGGCCTTGACCTTGTCGTACTTGCAGAACTCGCCGCACACGCCGGGCTCGTAGCCGTCGATGCCCGGCGGGACCCAGCCGTCGACCGGCGCGTACGAGTTCGCGAGCACCGTCTTGGTGATCTTGTCGCGGTCGATCGCCAGCGCGATCGCCTTGCGCAGGTCGAGGTTGTCGTAGCCCGGCACGTAGGACGGCACGCCGATGGTGCTGATGCCGAGCAGGTTCGCGTTGAGCACCCGGTCACCGAGGTCGGCCTTGTGCTTGTCGCCGATCTTGGCCGACGGCGGCAGCGCCTCCATGAAGTCCAGCTTGCCCGCGACCAGGTCCTGGTACGCGGTCTCCTGGCTGGAGTAGATCTTGATGTCCAGGGTCTTGAAGTGGACCTTGTCCTCGCCCTGGTAGTCGGCGAAGCGCTCCAGCTTGATCGACGCGTTCGGCGTGCGCGACACGAACTTCATCGGGCCGTTGCCGACCGGCTTGTCCACGAAGGCCTTCGGGTCGGCGAAGAACACGTCCGGCAGCGGCGCGAACGGCAGGTAGCCGATCTGGCTGGTGAAGACCGAGAACGGGCCCTTCAGGGTCACCTTGAACTCGTAGTCGCCCACGACCTCCAGGCCGGACATCTTGTCCGTCTTGGGCGCCTCGCCCTTGGTGGCCGGGGCCACGTCGTCGTAGCCCTGGATCTGCGCGAAGAAGGGGGACGCCTGCTGGGCGTTGGGCGCGTAGGCGCCGTAGTTCCAGGCGTCGACGAAGTTCTTCGCCTTCACGTCGGTGCCGTCGTGGAACTTCCAGCCCTGCTTGAGCTTGATCGAGTACACCTTGGCGTCGCTCGTGGTGATCGACTCGGCCGCCAGGTTGTAGGTCTTGCCGTCTTCCGGCTTGAAGCCGACGAGCCGCGTGTACAGGCCCTCGACGGCCTTGGAACCACCGGCCTCGGTGGTGTTCGCGGGCAGCAGGTTCGCCTTCGGCTCAGTGCCGTAGATCGACACCGTGCCGTCCTCGTTGGTACCTGCGGCGCTGTCCTTGCTCGACCCACCACCGCAAGCGGTGAGCGTCATGACGAGCGCTACCGGTAGCGCAAGCCAAGAAACCGAGCGTGATCGCGACATGCATCCTCCCGCTTCAACGGTGTCCGCACGGCGGTGCGGACACCCACCCCCCGAAGGGTGGATTCCCAGAACGTGAGAGGGACGGTAATGCTGCGGTGTCGCGGGTCGCCCGATCGGACCATCACGAACACGTCACGATCAAGGCCCGCCACCGCTTCACGCGAGGGCGAACGCGATGCCGTCCAGGATGTCGTGCTCGCTCGCGACCAGCTCCGCGACCTCGGTGTGCGCGGCCAGGTGGTCGGCGATCGTGCGCACGACCAGCGCGCCGCCGATGATCACGTCGACCCGGCCGGGGTGCATCGCCCCGATGGCCGCGCGCTCGTCGCGGGTCATCCCGATCAGCCGCTCGGTGATCTCGCGGACCTGCTCCAGCGGCAGCCGTGCGAGGTGGATCTCGTCCGGGTCGTACGCGGTCAGGTCCTTGGCGATGGCGGCCAGCGTGGTCACGGTGCCCGCGACGCCGATCCAGCCGCGCGCCTTGGCGACCGGCACGGCGGCGAACGCCTCCGCGAGCACGTCGCCCGCCACCCGGACCGCCTGCTCGACCTCGGCGGGCGTCGGCGGGTCGGACCTCAGGCAGCGCTCGGTCAGCCGCACGCAGCCGATGTCGACCGACCGCGCGGCCTCCACGGAGGCGGTCACGCCGTCCCACGAGCCCCGCACCAGCTCGGTGGAGCCACCGCCGACGTCGGAGACGAGGAACGGCCCGTCCTCCGGTGCCTGGTCGGCGACGGCGCCGGTGAACGACAGCCGGGCCTCCTCGTCTCCGGTGATCACCTCGGCCTCGACGCCCAGCACCTCGGCGGTCATGGCGAAGAACTCGTCGCGGTTGGCGGCGTCGCGCGTCGCGGACGTCGCCACCATCCGGACCCGCTCGGTCCCCTTGCGCCGCAGCACCGCCGTGTAGTCGAGCAGCGCG
This sequence comes from Umezawaea sp., assembly GCA_039922235.1. Lineage (GTDB taxonomy): Bacteria > Actinomycetota > Actinomycetes > Mycobacteriales > Pseudonocardiaceae > Umezawaea. Next base: position 1,890 of record JBDSAJ010001057.1, on the reverse strand, counting down.
GCCCGCGTGCGGGCGATGGCCTCCGGGGCCAGCACACCCGTGGCGTCCACGCCCTGGCCGAGCCGCACCACGCACATCTCGCGGTGCACGTCGCGCAGCCAGTGGGCGCCGTCGTCGCCCGTGGTCACGTCCGCGACCAGCAAGCGGATCGAGTTCGTCCCGCAGTCGATCGCGGCCACCCGTGCCATCGTCCAGTCCTCCTCGCGCGGTGTTCTCCGTGGACGGTAGCGACCGGCTTCCGCGCGAACGACGGAGGGGAACCCGGCGGTGCCGGGTTCCCCTCCGTGAACGCGAAGCGTCGGACGACTAGCTGGGCTTCATCGACGACGAGGCCGCGACGGTCGCCGGCGCGTTCACCTCAGCCGTCGTCGAGTTCACCGCCGCCGTCGTCGTCGAGTTCACCGCAACCGACTTGCTGGTCGCGGTGGTCGTCGTCGTTGGCGGCGTCGGGCAGCCGGGCGGCACCGAGATCGTCGTGGTGGTCGTCGGCGTGGTGGTGCTGGTGGTCGTGCTGGTGGTCGTGCCCGTCGTCGTTCCGCTGGTCGTCGGCGTGGTGGTCGCCGTCGGGAACGTCGGGCAGTTCACGAACGACGACGACGTGGTCGTCGTGGTCGTCGTCGTGGTGGTCGAGGAACTGGACGACGATCCCGGAGTGGTCGACGACGACGGGTCCGACGATCCGGGCGTGCCCGGCGCCGGGTCGTCGTCCTCCGAGGTGTCGTCGTACGGCGGGAGGTAGTCGGCGTCCGAACCGGTGAGGTCCGGCAGCGAGTCGACGCCCTGCTCGTACTGGATCGCCCACGCCATCACCGTCGCGACGTACTCGTCGGAGTGGTTGTAGCGGAAGATCGCCTGCGCCCGCTGCGCCGGGTCGTCCATGTTGCCGCCCGCGGAGCACAGGTAGTTGCCCGCGCCGATCGTGGCGTCGTAGATGTTGTTGGGGTTGCTCTGGCCGTCGTCGTTGCCGTCCGCCGCGAACGCCGCCCAGGTGCCGGGGATGAACTGCATCGGACCGACCGCGCGGTCCCACACCCGGTCGCCGTCGAACTGTCCGCCGTCGGTGTCCCGGATGGCAGCGACGGGACCGTTGCCGTTCAGGGCGATGCCGACGATCGCCGGCCGGGGAACGCCGTCGATGCCGAGCGTCGAGCCGCCGTACCGGCCGTGGTCGGACTCGACCCGTCCGATCCCCGCGAGCAGTGTCCAGGGGAGTGAGCAGCCCGGCTGGGTGGCGTGGATGGTCAGCGCGGCCTGCTTGTAGGCGCGCATCGCGGCGGACGGCAGGTCGTGCTCGGAGAGCGCGCTCGCCGTGAAGACGTGGCTGCCCTTCGAGCTCGACACCGAGATCTTGCGCTGCCGCTCCGCCTTCGTGCGCAGTGCGAGGCCGCCGGCGATGGTGGTCTGCTTGTCGACCACCATCGGGCGCAGCCCCGGGGCGACCCGGGCAAGGAAGTGCCGTTGGAGTGCGGCCGCGCTCGGTGTCAGAGGTGCGGTGCTGACGTCCCCAGAGGCGATCGAGATCGGCGAGGGCGTCACGCTCTGTGCCGTCGGCACGACGGCGGGCGAGACACCGCCGATCCAGACCGGAACCGCTGTCACCACGGCCGCGACCGACACACGCGCACCCAGGCGCCAACGCACACTCATGCTGAACTTTTCTCCCAGGCTCCCAGAAAACTTGCCAGTTCCAGGGTAAGGCAGTGGGAGTGCGGAGCGGACCGAAATGCCCGGATCGACCAACCGGTGAACCGCTCAGGCGTCCCGGGTGCTGTGCACCTCGAAAGCGAGTCCCGAACGCACCAGCCGCTCCGTCAGCGCGTCCCCCATTGCGGTCGCGGTCGTCACCTGGCCCGCCGTCACCGGGTTGTCGTCGAAGGCCAGGCACAGTGC
>JBDSAJ010001056.1:0-3176 GCA_039922235.1 Umezawaea sp. | reverse complement strand
GGCCTGCCTCCTCGACCTCGGCACGGGCCTGCGTAGCAACAGCCTCGGCGGCCTGCACGGCGGTCCGGGCCTGCTGGATCTTCTCGGCGGCGTCGGCCTCGATCCGGGTCACGCGCTGGTCAGCGTCCTTCCGAGCGATCTCGACCTGCTCGGCGGCGGCCTTTTTGGCCTCGGCCAGCAGTCGGCCGTGCTCGGCCCGCTGCTCGGCGAGCACCCGGTCGCGGTCGGCGTCGACCTGCGTCTTGTACGCCAAGGCCTCGGCTTGGGCGCGCTTGACGGCGGACTGGGCGTCGCGCTGCACCTGCTCGACGCTGGCCTCGGCCGCGGTCTTGACCTGGTCGGCGGCGTCCCGGGCCTGCTCGATCCGGGTGGCGGCGTCGGTTTCAACCTGCTCGATGCGGGCGGTGGTCTCGGCGACCAGCCGCTCCAGGTCCTCGGAGAACTCCGCGGCGGCGCCGTCGGCTTCCTCGGCGCGCTGGTCGGCGGCCTCAGCGCGGCGCTCGGCGTCCTTGCGGGCCCGTTCGGCGGTGGTGACCTGGCTGCGGAGGGTGGCGAGCTTGGCTTCCGCCTCGTCGCGGGCCGTCTCGACCTCGCTGGAGGCGGCGTCGAAGTCGCTGGCCTTGTTCAGCGATGTGGCGATGGAACCCAGGAACTCCTGCAGACCGGAGACCAGGCCGGGGAGTTGGGCGACCTGCTGCTCCAGCGTGAGCTTGGCCTGCGAGTGCGGCGCGGTGTCCTCGATGACCTGCTCGGTCACCACGGCACCGGCGGCAACGCGGCGTGTGGTCTTGGGGTTCCTTGCCCGCCAGGCGGCGCCCCTGGTGTGCAGGGGGTTGCCCTGGCCGCCGGGCTCCTCGGGCCGGTCGGGCAGTCCGCAGTAGTCGCTGGGCCGCCCCTTCTCGTTGAGCGTGGGCGGGCGGGTGCAGCCGGGGTATTTGCAGGTCGCGGGCGCGTCATCGGCCGTTTCGCCGAGGTCGGCGTCGGGCTGTTCGTCGGGTGCCATGTGATCACCCTAGCACACTTTCGTCTTTCGTTACGTATTTAGTTTCGTCTTTCGTTTTCGTTTTTAAAGACGTAACGAAAGACGTAAACTGTCTCGTTGGTTCAAGATCGTCCGCCGATGGGCGCGCGAAAAGGCCCCCTCGCGCTCGGCGAAGGGGCCTTGTGGCCAGGTCAGAAGGTCGGCAGACCGCGTGTCAGAGGTCCCGCCGCTCGATGTCGGCGAATCCCTCGGCGAATGGGCCGGTCATCGCCTGGAAGTAGGGGGCGGCGAGGTCGTACAGCGGCGCGGCCAGCCATCCCTGGCTGGTGCCCTGGCTGTAGAGCGTCATCATCGCGCCCTGTCGCAGCTCGTCCTCGTTGCACCACGGTGCGACGGCCTCGCGGTAGTCGTACTCGCGGTCCCTGTCGGCCCGGGCGTCCTGCTGGGCGACGAACGCCGCGGCGGCGAGCATCGCGCGGCCCTGACGAGGGTCTCCTGTGGGGTTGCCGCTCTCCAGGACCAGGTGCTCGGCCAGCCGCAGCGCGCGCTCGGGCTCGTGAGCTCGCAGCGCGGCGAGGATCTCCTGGCCGCGTGCCTGCTGGAACAGGCTGTCGCCTTCGTTCGTCGCGTCCATTACTTCTGGTCTCCGTCCTGCTCGATGGTGATCACGGGGTGCTTCTCCCCTGTTGTGTCCTGGTGGTCTGTACTGGTCAGAAGGGGCGCATCTCCTGCTTGCGGGCGGTCCAGGTCTCGAGTTCGGCGGCCAGGCGCCGACGGCGGGTCGCCCGGCCGTAGTGGCGTTCGTTGCCCAACCATTTGCAAATCGCGGTCGCGACCGCGTAGGCGTGCATCCACTCCTCGGCCGCGACCAGGCGCTCGACCTTGCGGCGGGCGTCGCGGAAGGTCCGCCGGTCGACCACGACGGTCGGCCGGGTGAGGGGGCGGTGGGGTTCGCGGAGCCGGTCCCAGCCGATTGCGATGCCCAGGACCAGGCCGATCGCGGCGGGTCCGGCCAGGGCTAACAGGATCTGGTGCATGGCGGGCGTGCCTTCCGGGGTGGTGGTCGAGCGTGGGCAGGATGGGCGTGTCGGTGCTGGTCAGTCTGGTGTGGGCTGGTGCTGGGCGGCCAGGAACGGGGCTCGGCAGAGGCCGCACAGGATCGGTCCGGTGGCCAGGCCGCCGCGGGTGGTCCGGATGGGGCGGGCCGGGGTGCACGAGCACACGGCGGTGAGCCACCGGCTGGGCGCCGCGGTGCTCGCCGCGGCTCGCGCGGTCGGCCTGTAGGCGGTGATCGCGCCGGTCAGCGCGTCGAGGTGGGGCTGGTAGAGCGCGGCCGCGGCCGCGGGGACGCTGGTCGCGGCCCACCCGTCGCGCGCCGTCTCCTCGACGTCCAGGCCGACCTCCGCTGCGGCGGCGAGGAACAGCCTGTTGTGGTAGCGGCCGCCGCGGCTGGTGTCCACCGTGCCGGCGGCGTCGTTGACCACGTGGGCGGCGGCGTGCAGGACGGTGCCCAGGACGTCGGGGACTCCCCCGGCCAGCACGTCCACGCCTATCACCAGCATGTACGCGTCCACGTCGTCGGCTTGGCGGCCGCCGTCACCGGTGTGGTGGGGTGTGCGCAGGGTGTAGCGGTGGGCGTGGGCGGCGGCCCGGTGCGACGTGGGCAGGTCCGCCACCCTGACCTCGACGTGGGGCAACTGCGGCACGTGGCCGCGCACGGCGGCGACCAGCTCGGCCAGGACGTGGACCAGGTGCTCGGTGCGGGCGGTGGTCAAGCTGGTGCCCGTGGTGCTGGTCATCGGGCATCGTCCCCGGTCAGACCCTGTCCGGCACCGGCGACGACGTCCCACTGGTCGGTCTGGGTCTCCTCGGGGGCGGGGTCGGCCGGGTCGGTGCCGCACTCGGCGCGGCAGCGGTCCATGACCTCCTGACCGAGCAGGCTCAATGACTTCATCTGCGCCACCGACGCGCCTCGGCGGGCGCGGGAGTCGCTGGTGGCCACCAACCACTGCATCTGGGCCTCGTGGGGGCACGGGGTCGTGGTGGGGGCGTTCATGGCGTCCTCCTGGGATGTTCGTGCTGGTGAGACGGGTGTGGGTAGGGTGTCGGGGTGGACGGGGCAGGTAGCCTCTGCCCCGTCCATCCCGTGGTCCTGGTGCTCGGTCAGGCCTGGGTCTCGGGCAGGTCCCGGACC
>JBDSAJ010001055.1:0-12196 GCA_039922235.1 Umezawaea sp. | reverse complement strand
AGCGCCCGCCAGGACCCGAGCAGCAGCATCGTCCGAGCGCACCTCTGCGAACCGGTTTTCCAGGGTCGACAAGCGCCGTTCAAGATCCTCAAGACTGGCCACGGGGTGAGCCTAGAGGGCTGTCAGTCGGCTCGACACCGTAAGGCTCTGACCAGGGCGAGTGTGGTGCTTGGTCCAGGAGCGGCCCAATGTAGGGGATATAACAAGCCCAGAGCGCCGCGCCGGTCGCGTGGATCACGGCCAGAGACCGCCACAGCCCCGCCCGGCACCCCAGAGGGGCCCCACCGGTCGGGGCTGTGGCTGGCCGTACGCGGCCGGCGCGGTGGTGTGGTGAGTGATCGACTTTAGTCCGCGCTGAATCCATAGTGAGAAAAGATGTTGGCCGCTTGACCTCAAAATGATCATTGACGACGTTGCGACGTGGCCGAGCTGCATCGCTCCCGCCGACGCATTTCCCAACCTGGCAACCCACACCGGTCTATGGCAAAAGCTGTCCTCGCCGGACGGCAGGGACTCTGAGCAGGGGGAGAGGCGTCGCCGGGCGGCGGTTCCGTCGTGGGACCGGGGGTTCGCGCCCTGCTCGTCACCCCAGGCGGGCCTATCACACAGCAGAGGACCCGCGAGCCTGGCACCGGATGGATCATGTTTCCGGGGCAGGTCGCGGGCCCTCTGCTGTGTGATCGAGTCGGCCCTAGGGTGACGAGCAGGGCGCGAAGCCCCCTCTGTGTGGGTGCAAAGCCGCAGGTGGTGACGTATTTCAGTATCTACTGATCTACTGAGATACGTGGGGGAGGTGGCCAGGCGCGTCGGGGCCGAGGAGTTCGGCGACCAGGCCGCCGGGACCGAGCAGGCCACGGCCCCAGGCGCGGGAGATCTCGTCAGCGCGGAGCAGCCAGGCGTCACGGGTGGGAGGCGTCCGGCCGTAGATGGCGGCCACCTCGTCCACTCGCAGCGCGCGGGGGGCCCAGTCCTCCACACCGAGGAACTCGGGATCGGGAGCGCGGTCGAGGAGTTGGCGGACCAAGCGCGGGTGAAGCCGCGGGTGCGTGCCCAGCGCACCGGGTCCGCCCATGAACATGTGGTCGACCAGGGTGCGGACGTGGACGTCGTCGCCCCGGTCGGGCAGGACGTGGTGGCTGTACGGCCCGCCGTCGAACAGGGGTACGTGGCCAGGTCGGGTGAACTCGGTCATTTCTGCTTCTCCACTCGAAGGTCTTCGCGAACCTGGCGAGCGAGGTTGGGATCGGTGAGCAGTCGGGTCACCAGGACGCGGAACACGTCTTGGGTGGTGATGCGGCTGACGCCGATGTCCACGGCCATGTCGCCGCACCAGGTCTTGAGGTCTGCGTGCCGCACAGGCAGCAGGTCCACGGTGGAGCGGATGAGCTTGGCGTGCGGGTTGGCCACGGTGGTGATGGGGGTTTCGGGCGCCGGGGTGCCGGCGGTCTTGGCCGCGTTGCGCTCGGCGATGCGCTTGGCCTTGGCGGCCATCTCCTCAGCTTTGGTCAGGGCCATGGCTAGTCCTCTTCCTGGTCAACGAGGTCGAGCAGCTCCGAGGCGACGTCGCCGTAGACGCTCCTCAGGGCGTGGTCGATGCGGGAGCCGAAGGCCTGGGCGAACTGTTCGGACCGGCCGACCTGTGCCTTGAGCACGTGAAGGCCGTCGGCGGTGAGCTGGTCACGCCAGACCTTGGGGGACTTGGCCGGGTAGCCGGGGCACTTGGTCAGCAACACAGCCAGCCGCGGGGGCTTGCCGGAAGGCCGCAGAGGACCGACCTCCTCAACGAGTTGACGCACGGCCGCCACACGGTCGTAGTCGATAGGAGTCGGCGCGAGGGTGATCAGGGCGATGTCGGCCGCGCGAACGGCGGAGGCCACGGTGCCCTTCTGCGCCTGCATCGGCGGGGTGTCGATGACCGCGACACCGTGCTTGCCGGAGACGTAGCCCGGTAGGAGCTGGTGGATGTTGTGCTGGGTCAGCGAAATGACCGGGAACGGCAGGTCAGCGTCCGCCTGCCAACCCGCCAAGCTCTGGTTCTCGTTGTCGGAGTCGATGCCCATCGGGGACATCCCGGACTCCTCGAACGCCTTGAGCAGGTAGCCACTGGTGGTGGTCTTCTGCGCGCCACCCTTGAGGTTCAGAACCACGATCACGATCGTCATGGCTGATCAGACCTGCTTTCAGTATGTACTGATGTACTGAGGGAGTGTAGCGGTCGGGGGAGCGGGTCAGACCTCCCGCGCGGCCTCACGGCGGTACTGGGCGAGCTGGTCGGACAGCTCGTTCGCGAGGTCCTGCGCGTCCTGGTCCTGCGGGTTCCGGTGCGCGTGCTTGATCGCGGTGTTCACCAGACCGGCCGCCAGGCGGAACCCCACGTCGTTCTGCTTCTTCTCGGACCACTCGGTGCTTGCCATGCTCTCAGTATATCAGTAACTCAGCATCTACTGAAGTACTGAGATACTGAGTCACCCGATTGGCCTACACCTCTAGGACAATAACGTTTCGTCATACTGTCATAACGTCATTTACGTTAATGACACTATGACGATTTGACAGTATGACGTTATGACGCTATGCTTATGAACATGAGCACAGAGCAGCAGGACAGCAGCCCGCGAGTAGAGGCGTCGCCAGAGTCCGACCAGGGGAAATGCAGCTTCCCGACCGGTGTAGCTGCGACGTGTGGCCGTCCGGTGGTCGCCAGTGGCAAGCCCGGTCGACCGACGCCGTACTGCGACTTGCCTGATCACGGGCGCGCGAAGGCCTACGCCGCGCGCAAGCGGTACGAGCTGGCCGCGTTGCGTAGTGAGGGGTCATCGGTAACCGGCGCCGCCGTGGTGGTCGAGGAGGAAGTGCCCGCGCGTCCGGTGAGCGAGGGACGGGTGACCCTCGCCGTCCTGGTGGAACGCCTGGACAACCTCGTGACCGCGAGCAAGGCGCAGGCCGCGCAGCAGCACGGGGAGCTGTCGGGGCTGCTGGACCGCGCTACCGAGGTGCTGCGCACGGTCGGCAACCCGGAGGCGGCCGATCACGAGGTGGAGCAGGCGCGGCGTGAGGCGTTGGTGCTGGTCGAGGCGGCCGAGGGGGCGCAGGCCGACGCGGAGCACCAGGCGCACCTTGCCCGCCGGGAGACGGCGCGGGCGGTGGAGGAGCGGGCCCAAGCGGACGAGGTGGCCGAGGAGGCGTTGGCCGAGGTCGCACGGGTGCGGGCGGAAACAGCCGAGTCCGCGCGGGTGTTGACCGAGGAGACGCGGGCGGCCGTCGAGGCAGCGCAGGAGCGGGAGCATCAGGCCCAGCAGGTGGCGGCCGAGCTACGCGCCGAGATGGACGAGGTGCGCCAGGCCGCCACCGTCGAGATCGCCGAGGCGGAGGAAGCCGCGGAGCGGGCGCGCGAGCTGTACGCGGCCGAGCGTAACGAGGCCGTGCGCCTGGCCCAGGAGCAGGCGCGGGTGGAGGTCGAGGCGGCTCAGGCTCGGGTGACCGAGGCGGAGAAGGTCACCGCCACGGCGAAGGCGGAGACCGCAGCCGCGCAGCAAGCCGCGGAACGGGACCGTGAGGCGCTGGACCTCGCGCGAGACGAGATGGCCGAGCTTCGGCGGGTGCACCTGGGCGCGATGGAAGCGGAGCGCGGCCGAGCTGCCAGGCAGGTGGAGTCCCTGGAGACCGCCCACGATGGCGCGATGGCCGAGGTGGCGGAGCGGATGCGCGAGGTGCGCGCGGAGAGCGTGGCCGTGCGCACGGAGATGGCGGAGCTGAGGACGTCGCAGAAGGCCGAACTCGCCGAGCTGCACCAGGCCCACCGCGCCGAGCTGGAGCAGGTGCGCGCGGCCGAGGCCGTCGAGCGTGAGCGCTTGATCAGCCAGGTGGAGCGGCTGACCGAGGCCGTGACCGGTCGGCAGGCACCCGAGGCACCGGCGGCCGAGGTGAAGACGCGCGGACGCCGTCAGACCTGAGGTAGGTTGGAGCACAGCGCAGGGCCCCCGTGTTCGTCCAGCAGGGGCCCTGCCAGCGCGTTTGACACTTTATTACGCGTAACAGAGTGCCAAACGCGGCGAAAAGGCCCCCCGCCGATCGTCCGGCGAGGGGCCCTCTGTTCAGGTCAACGCTAGCGTATGTCCAGTAGATCAGCACCTCATCGAGTACTGATCTACTGATGTACTGAGTCAGGCTGTGGCCGTGCTGGCCCTCAGGTGCGCGGCAGTCTCGGCGTCCAAGGGGACGCTCTCCACGACGTTCAGCGTCTGGTCGTAGAGCAGGTGACCGGTGGGCGAAGCGCTGGTCTCGGGGTCGTCCAAGTACACCGTGGCATTGAGGCCGTGAACCGTGTCCAGGACGCGCTGTCCGTGGCCGAAGCCGTGCAGGGTGAGTCCGGCGACCACGGCCGGGTGCTCGGACAACGGGGTGACGGGATCGACGGCCAGGTGCCCGAGGAAGTCCAGGTCATCCTGATCGATGGTGAACTCCAAGTCTTCGTGGTCCCACAGCACCGTGGTCACCCCGTCGTGGAGATCGATGGTCCCGGCAATCTGAGTGATCTTGCTGTAGACGCGTTCACCGTGTCGAAAACTGTGGTGCGGGGCTTCCATGTCGATTCCTTCCACAGGCCTGATCGCATTTCATTAATTCAGTAAATCATTATCTACTGATGTACTGAAGTCAGTAGATCGGGGTTATGCCGCAGATTGGCGGGGTCGGTCCCGAAATGTCGCTACCAATGCGTCGCGTCGAGGACCTGGAGCAAGACGCAAGGCCCGCGCCAATGGCGTGTCCCATTTGCCCACCCGTTCCAGGGAGGCCCGGATCAAGTCATCACGACGGGCTTGTTCGTGGTGGTGCAGAACGGTCGCGAGCGCGCCAGCGAACGCGGGCCCATCGTTGAGGATCACCCAGCCCCTGTTGTTCTTGGCCCGCACCGCGCGGGTGCGGGTGTGGCGGTACTTGACCGTGTCGCGTGAGGCCAGGAGCTGCGCGCCGGCCAGGCCGATGACGTCGGGGTATTTGCTGATCGCGCGGCCCATGCGGACGCGGGGACGGGTGGCCTGGCGGGTGACCCGCTGGGCGCTGGAGTAGCGACGCACGACTCGGCCGGCCTCTTGGCCGACCTGGGGGCGGACCTGGGCGGTAGCGATGTGGCGCTTGAGCACCCACGCGCCGTAGAAGCGCCCGGGACCCTCGCCGGGTTCGGACCAAGCCGCGGGGACTCGGTGCTGGTACTCCTTGCCCTCAGCTCCGGAGTGCTTGGCGAAGTAGGTGGTGACACGGCGCGGGTCGATCATGGTGAGGCCCTTTTGCCAGTTCACGTTGGTGCCCGCAGCCAGGTGGTTGGCTCGGTGGATCGGGTCCGGGTGCGCCACGATGTTCGCCCAGGTGGCCGAGAACCACTGTGGGAAGTTCACGGCGTTGCCGTCCTTGTCGACCCGTGGCGGCACCGCGAGGAAGTGCACGTGCGGAGCGCGGCCGTCGTCGCGGCCGTCGCAGTCTTCGCAGGTACAGGCCTTGATCACGTGGGTGTTCTTGTCGATCCGGTACTGGAACTCAAGCTTCCAGATGCACGGCATGTCCTCGCCGAACTTGCGGATGAATCGCTTTCGCAACGCTTTGAGGTGCTTCTTGACCGTCGTGCCGTTGGGCGCGACGCGCAGCCAGCAACCGGGGTAGGTCACGGTGAGCATGGCCGCCGGGCGCCCGTGGGTGCCGAACAGCGGGGCGTAGTCGAGGTCTGCGAAGAAGCCGCGCATGTGCGTCCGCGCCACCCGCGAGAACTCGGTGATGGTCCGGGACGGGACGACCTTGGGGAGCAGGTCGCCCAGCTCCAGGCCCTCGTCTGCGTCGCGCAGCCACGTGGCCAACGCGTCGGCCGCCTTGGACTGCAACGAGCGTTCGGCGTTGATCCGGCGGTCCCGGTCGGCCTCGTCGCGGGTCCAGACCCGGAGTCGTCCGGGGGAGACCGAGACGTACCACTGGGGACCCTCGTGCAGCAGACTCGCGCGGCCGGCCAACTCGGTGACCGGCATGGCGGGAATCAGCGCCGCGGCCGTGTTGACGAACTCGGTCGAGGGGAACTTGCGCGAGTCCGCAATGAGATTCAGGAGCGCGTCGGCGGAGATCTCCGACACGCCCGTTGGAGTGGAGAGGTGCGCAACGTGCGCACCATCGGCTATCGTTGCCGTAGGCATTTTGGTTCCGCTTTTCGCTTGTAACGGGGTGGAGCGGGACCGCCGTTTGGAAGGGCCTCCGTTGGCGCGGGGGCCTTTCGCTATTTCCAGCGGTCTTGACGCTCACTCTGGACTAGATCCCGGAGTGCCGGCTGGCGACACGCCGAGAACCGAGTAAAGATCGTTATCGCTTCCACCAGAACCAGCGGTAACGAGCGTTGGACTTCCACGTCCCTACGCACTCAGCGATCACCCAGACCTCGGTGAACGCGGCGATGACTAAGTAGCCCTGGAACTGAGGGCTTTTCCAGCCGTAGACGAGTCCGATGAAGAAGGCGATCCCTCCCAACAGGAGCGTCATCCAGAACACGAGCTTGGTCAGGCGTTTTGCCAGGTCAGACATCATGCTGCGTTCTCCTGAGTGTCGTGGGTGGAGCGTCGGCGGGAGTCGAGCGAGGTCACCGAGCGGCCGTCGAGCACGTAGGCGACAAGCTCACGGATGTCCTCGGTGGTGACGTGGCCCAGGCGCAGCCGGGTGGCCACCTTGTCCTCGGCGCGCAGCGAGAACGCCACGCCGGGAAGGGATTCAGGGATCTTGTGGCACTCCGCGCCCCGGTCCACGGCGTCCTCGGCGAGGGCAGCGTTCGTGTAGGACTCGGTGGGCAGCCGCAGGCCGATGCGCCGGGCGAACAGGTCGCGGATGGTGAACTCGTCCTTTGTGGACTCCTGAATGGAACCGATGACGATGTAGCCGGCGGCGCGGCCCTGGGTCAGCAGGAGCTGCAACAACTTGGTGCACTTGTCGCGCTCGGTGCGGCTCCACAGACTCAGCAGGGGCGCGAGTTCGTCCACGAAGATGGGTCGCAGCGGGGTCTCGACACTGGGGGTGAAGTCGCGTTCGCCGGCGTCGCCCTGGGCGACGTTGACCGCGTTCATCTGGTCCACCAAGCGCTGGAGCAGCGCGATGGTTTCTTCAGCGGTGACCGCGTAGTCCTCGGTGGCGACGATGGCGCGGGCCTGGCGCAGCTCGCGGGCCTTGGGGTCGATGAACGCGGGTGCGACGAGTCCGGCCACGAGGGCAGGACCGAGGCCGCGCAGGACGTTCCACTGCACGCCAGCCTTGCCGCCGCCGGACAGGCCGACCACGGCGGTGTGGCCACCGACCAGGGAGATCCGGACGTCACCGAAGCGCTCATCGGTGCCGATGTGCAAGGAGCTGAAGTCGACCTCGGCGAGGGAATCCGGGATGGAAGCCGCGGGGACCACCAGGTCCAGGAACGGGTCCCGACGCATCAGTTCGACGTCGACGCCCGCGGGCTTGGTCTCGCGGATGAGGACCCGTTGGGCCTTGAATGCCCAGCGCAGCGCCTGTGCCGCGCCCTGGTAGTCGGCCAGCTCCTGACCTTCGACGGTGGCCAGGGTGAGCGTGTCCCAATAGACGGTGCTCACGACCTTCTTCAAGCGCGGGACCAGGCGGGTGTCCTCGTCCTCCACGACCAGGCCGCAGCGGCGCATCACGCGGGACCACACGCGGCTGTAGGTCCACCAGCGCCGCCACCAGGTACGGGCGAACTCGCCCAGGAATCGTTCGAAGCTGGCGCGGTGGGCGGAGTACCAGATGGAGGACCCGAGGAAGAGGACCGCGAACAGGCCCACGACGATCTCCCAGCCGACGAGGTAGACGGCGCTGCCGATCATGGCCGCGCCGACCGAGGTTCGGGGGTGGCGGACCATTTGCCGGATACCTGAGACGGCGATGTTTTTCACGGCCCAGACGATGATTGCCCCGGCAACCGTGAAAGCGAATTTCACGGTCCATTTAAGAATGGTCGCACCCATGGTATTTCCCCCTGAATCGCGCAGCGGGGAGCCACGCACGCATTGGATTGGTGATTGGCTCCCCGCGACTGCGCGGGATAGGACTAGTCAGACGACGGAGAGTCCGCCGCGCACGATCTTGCGAATGTGGTCGTCGAGCGCCTCACACGAGGCCGCAGCCTGGTCGATGTTGCGCTGGACCACGCTCAGGCTGGTCGAGGTGCCGGCACCGGCGCCCATCTCGGGGTCATCGGCGGTGGACCGTTCAATGAGCTGGTGGATCTTCTCGACCTGGACGTCGATCTCATCGATGCGTGCTCCGAGGCTGCTCATCAGGCCGCCTTCCGGTATTCGACCTTGGTCTTGGCGAACGCGCCGAGGTCTTCGGCTGCGCCGCCGACCGCAGCCGCGGCCTTCTTCACGAGGCCGTTGGTCTCGTCCACCAGGCCCATGTCCACGCCCACGATGCGGTCTCCGAGCTGGACCACCTCGCGCTGGAGGCCGCCCATCATGGTCTCCAAGGAACGCATGAGCGTCGCGAGCTTGTCCCGACGCAGCTTCACCAGCTTGATTTTGCGGCGGAATTCCTTGCGCTTCTGCGTCTCGATTTCCATGTCCGCGACCTTGTTCCTATAGGCCTCAGCGAACATGCCCCGACGAATCGCTTTGCGCTTCTTCTTAGGCTGGAACGTTGCCGTCCGGTCCGGTTTACCGGACTCTTCCACGGCCTTGATCTTCTCTTCTTTCACAGCGGAGATTGCCACGATTCACTCCTTTCAGCGGGTTACGGCGGTGTTGAGTTCCGCCACGAGCGCGGGAACGGCAGCGGGGGCCAGGCCCTGGATACCGACCAGGTCATCCGGGACCAGGTCGCGGCCGTCGCTGTAGACGTCGCGGGCGGTGTCGATCACCTGGTCACGGACCTGAGGAGCCATCCAGGTCATCGAGGCGGTAGCCGGGACGTCCACGGGCGGCCGAGGTGCCGGAACCGGTACGGCCACGGGTGCCGACTCGAGTTCAGGCACGACAGCAACGGGCACCTGAAGTACGGGGGCCTGGTACTGGCGTTCGGCTGAGGCAGCAACAGGCGCGGCCGGGGTCTCGACCTCGGGGGCCTGGACCACGGGGACCGGTCCGGGATCGGACAGCCGGCGCATCAGGAGCTTGACGATGACCAGGAAGGACAACGCCGGGGTAGCGGCGATCAGCCATCCGGCCGGGGTCTTGGGGGCCGAGGCGACCTGTGCGGCCATCTGCAACAGGAAGGCCGCCACGAGCACCATCAGCGGGAACGCACCGCGACGACGCTTCAGTTCGAGACCGGCCACGATCACCATGCACTCGACCACCACGGCGACCGCCCAAGCGATCCACCCAGCCTGACCGTTCTTCTCTGCCCAGTCGTGCGTGTGGGTGAAGCCCGCCGCCCCACCGATCACACCGACAACGACGGTGATCACGATGTGGGCGCCGGACTCAACTCGGGTCGACATGATCAGGCGGCCGAGGACTTCGGCGTGGTCACGGCGGTGGAGCGGATCTCCTTGGCGCGGTACCAGACGTTGACGCCGATGACCTTCTCCGAGCCGTCCGGCAGCTTCTTGGTCTTCTCCATCACGCCGACCTCGAAGTCCGTCATGGTGACGGGGGTCTGCGGCATGAGGTCCACGAGCGGGTTCGCCTGGGTCTCGCTGATGTAGCCGACCTTGAGCGTGTCGAAGCCCAGCGCGCCGAACTGGTTCCGCAGGCCGACGAGCAGGTGGACGTCCCACTTCCAGTCACCGGCCGGGGTGCGCTCCTGGGAGCCGCCACCGAACGCCAACTTGGGCTCGCACGCCAGGAAGATCACACCGGCGGGGAAGCTGGCGACCTGGTCGATCTTGAAGTTCGTGAGCATCTGGGGCTCCTATCTGGGCTCTTAGGCCCTCATGTTGTGGTCAAGATGACCGCTGTTTTGCGTAGTTTTGACTACTAATTGTCACGTAAGGTGTAGACGTTTCCGACCTGAAAACAAGCTAACATGGGTGTAGAACAAAGGTCTACACGTTCCCCGACAAACGTCTACACGTTCACTCGAATGGACTACAGGAGATGGTCAAGATGACCAAGTACGGACAGATCGCCCACGAGCTGCGGGAAGCAATCACCGCAGGTGAGTACCTGCCTGGCAGCACGCTCCCGCCCATCCCTGACCTCATGGCCAAGTACGGAGTCGCCCGCGACACCGTCAGGGACGCCATCGGCTTGCTGACCAACGAAGGCCTGGTCATCCCGAAGCGCGGGCTAGGCACGATCGTCCGCGACGTCGACCCCGTGGCGCTGTCGTACTCCGCTTCGGCACCGGCCCGCACCTGGCGCGAGCAGACGGCGGGAGCAGGCCGAGACGACGTGATCGAGGCCGAGTGGACCTCTGCTGACTCGGACATCGCCGCGCGTCTTCAGGTCGACGCGGGTAGCCGGGTGGTTCGAAGGGTTCGCCACTTTGTCCAGGGCCACGGAGTGGCACAGATCAGCGAGCAGTGGGTTCCGGAGTCCGTTGCTACGGCGATCCACGAGGAAGCCGCGGGAGACCTCACCGACGTCGAGCACCGCCCCGACGTCGAGCGGAACCTGTTCGAGCTGATGACGGCGGTTGGCCACGCACCGACGAGCACGACTGAGAGCGTCAGCACGCGGATGCCCGACCCGACCGAGCGCGACACGATGGAAGTCCCGCCCGGTGTCCCCGTTCTGGTCACCCGACGGGTCACCTTGCAGGAGGACGGTCAGCCCCTGGAGACCACCACGGCGGTGGGCGCGGGGGACCGGATGAGCGCAACTTTCACCGTTGCCCTAAAGTACTGATCACGAGCAAGTAGAAAGCCCCGGTCGGCTCCACACGAGCTGACCGGGGCTTTTGTGGCCGCGTTGGCACTTTATTACGCGTAACAGAGTGCCAACCGGCCGTTTGTCTCCGAGCACCTGGCCCACGTCACGCCGAGGCGACCACGGGCGCGTCGACGGGCTCCTTCGGTCGAGGCCCCTGGGGCTCGTACCCCTCACCGGCCCGGTACGCCGCCCGACGAAGGATGTCCGCCGGGGTCAACGTCATCTCCCGCCAGCCATCCCGTTCCTCAAGCTGATCAGCAGTGATCCCCTTCATCGCGCACACCATCAGGTAGAGGCCCTGCACAGAAGGTGGCAGGTCGGCCGCGTGCGCCGGACCGCGTCCATGCCTGTCGTACCAGGCCCGCAGCGAGGTCCGAGCCTGCTCACTGAGGTGGTAGGTCCCCCGCCGAAGAAGGGCGCCGGTCCGGTCGTCCACATCCACGTGGAAATGGCCGTGGAACTCCCGATTCGTCGCACCCCAACGGCGTCCCGGAGCTTCGGCGACACCGGCCTTGACCTCAGGGAATCGCTTTTTCCACCAGCCCAGCTCATCCAGGATTCCCCGCAGCTCCAAACGCACGACGTCCGCGCGACTGAACACGAGTTGCCCAGTTCGGACCTTCTCCGCGCGTTCGGCCACCGCAGCTTTCTGCCGTTCCCCACGCTCGGTGTTGGACTGCGCGTCACGGACCCAGTCCTGTTGCTCGTTCCACCACAGGTCAGCTTGGTGGACCTGGTGGACCGTCCGGCCCTCCAAAGCCCACAGCGAGTAAGGCTCGATCAGCACTCGAAAACGCATGGTCAACACGGTACCCGAGGCACGCTATTACGCGTAACAGAGTGACCTGAATGGCTGAACCGTCCTCTCTCGCCACAAGGCCTCTACCTGCGGCGATGGCACTTTATTACGCGTAACAGAGTGCTTTCGGGGGGTCTGGACCAGGGCAAAACGACGCTAGGGCGGGAGAGCAAGATATAGGGGAACTATTAGTTCCGTATCGCGGAACTTTGACCTCGGGCCAGAGGGCCGGATCGGACGCGGTCAGTCGCGCCGGTCGTTGTCGATCAAGGTCTGGAGTAGCTGGGTGATCTGGGCCATGCCCTCGTGCACCTTGGCGAAGCCCTCGCGAGTCTCGGTCAGGTGTTCCACCTGGGTCTCCCGCAGCGCGCCGAGAACCTTGGTGTGCGCGTTGAGCGCCTGGCGGAACTCGGACACGTCGCGATCGGCAGCGCCCGCCAGGACCCGAGCAGCAGCATCGTCCGAGCGCACCTCTGCGAACCGGTTTTCCAGGGTCGACAAGCGCCGTTCAAGATCCTCAAGACTGGCCACGGGGTGAGCCTAGAGGGCTGTCAGT